>JAZUSD010000082.1:0-12588 GCA_045606545.1 Acutalibacteraceae bacterium
GTCATTGAACGAATCGTTATAAAAGGCTTCTCCAAAATGAGGGTCATAATATTGCAGGCCATTAAAGCCTTCTAAAAACTTTTTAGGCCAAAACAGAACTTTCAGATTTTTGTCGGGATGTTTGGTTCGGTATTTCAATGCGAAACCACTCAGTTTTTCTCTGACAGTTTCTCTGGATTCATCGGGAAAGAAATTCCAGCAATACTGATTCTTGAAATAATAATAGACGAAATCCTTTTCCACATCCTGTAAAAGGAAATTATGGCAGACAGAGGATAAATCCTTGTAATTGTATGTATTATATCTTCTTTCGCCCCAGCTTGAGAAGAACGGAGGGTCTTCCAATATTAGTTTGGTGCATCTGGGAGATTGTGCTGCAATGTATGCTGCAATCAGTCCACCTGACGAATGACCCAACACGGCAACAGAATCACAAATCACATTTTCAATAAAGTCTATGATGTCGTTGCCGATACTGACCAGATTGTATTTTTCCGGATTGCGGGAACTCTTTCCGTGTCCGTAATAATCTACCATGTACACATGGTAGTACTTTGCAAGTTTTGTAACAACATTATCGAAGCTACAGGAGTTTGTCCCCTGGGCATGAAGCAGTAGTAATTTGTTTTTTGCGGTTCCAACCTCATAGTAGTTCAAAATACTGCTATCATCAATTTTATACTGTGCATTATGAATCTTCATATTGTATACTCACCTCGTCAAATTCCATATATTGTTCTCCGCCAAATTCAGGTTTGTCTCTCTCACTTAAGCTCTGCAATTTTTTCTTCAAGCTTCTGAACGAACTGACCGACAAAATATCCGTCAATAAAGCGATGGTTCACATCGAGTGTCATATTGATGATATATTTCCCATTTTGCTCGGTGTATTTTCCCCATACAAGTATAGGGGCAGTATCGTCTTTGAGTTTCGGGTCTGTGTAATCACGCTCGTTTGAGCACATTGTAATATCCGCCCAAGGAATACAGGAAAATACAATCTGCGACTCTCTCAAGCCACCAAGAGAATATACCGATAAAGGATTGTTTTCGCTTTCCTTACGGGCGTTAGTTGCAAATTCTATAATATTACCATCACAAGGAAGTGACACCATATGAAAGCTTGTTGCACCTTTTTTCAAATCCGTAAAGCAAGGTACACGGCGGTCAATCTTATAAACCTTGTTATCCTCAGTTTCAAGTAAAAACTCATCAATTTCATTGATAGACTGAGAGCAAAGATATATAAGCGAGTAATAGAAAGATATTTTGTTCTTTCTTGTAAACTCAAGAAGCTTTGTTATATCAATATTGAATGCAACGCAGTAATGGGGTGTTGCAATATCAGAATAAAATTCAAAGTGTTCTTTTCTGTCCCAAGTGTTTATATCTATTTCTTTTCTCATAAAGCACCTCTGCAAATTCAAGTTTATCAAAAATTCCGGTAGGCTTACTCATAACCGTTTATATCTTTATAAACACGAACATAATCTATCAGCCATTCTATCGGATATTCATTTTCAGGTTCATCCCAACCGCTGAAATCCGAGTTGATATACATAGACAGAATCATACACATTCTGTATTGAGGTGATTCTTCGGTCTGTGCCACTTCTTTTCCGTCTACATAAAAGGTTATCCCTTCAGGTCTCCAGTCCATTGCATAAGTATGGAATTCGTTAACATAATTTCTTGAGAAACCCTTAAGATTAACCTCGCTTGACCATTCATTGAGATTCGGATCATCCCAGGCATGTACCTTTGGGTGAAATACTCCCGGGTTATCAAAGAATGTTTCTAATACATCTATTTCACCATTCTGCTTTGTCTTTGTTCCATCAGGAGTGGTATCATCCTCAGTACCAATAAGCCACCAGGCTGCATATCCCCCGCCCTTGGTGTCGGGCATTTTCATTCGTATCTCAAAATAACCGTATTGGGTTGCATAGCCTTCGAAGGGCTCTACCTCCATCTGTTGCGCACCACCGGGATGCAAATTATTCTTCTCCCAGGTCTGAATACCATTAGCTATCCATAAAAGGTTATCGGGATCTACCGAACCCGGCTGACCGCCGAAGTAATCAGGAGAATCTTTTGTAATATACAGATTCAGGCAACCATCCTCAACCTTATATCTTGCAGATGAGCCTGCTGTGTTAGTAGTACAGTGAGGCAGATACTGTGGCAACCAGGATTCTGTATCTAATTTACCATCATTAAATTCGGTGCTGAAATCAAGAACATAGCCTTCTTTTTCGGGAACACCATTCTCAAGGTCGCTTTCTTCTGCAGTACTGACACCACAGCCACCCAGCAACGAACCGATCAAAATAGTTAATGCAAGTAACAAAGATATTTTCTTTCTGTTCATACTACACCATCCTCTAATAAAAACTCTTATTTATCGGTTAGATTGTATCACATAGTAACATCAATAAACAATATAAATCGGTGAGTTGCTTACTGCGATTTTCCCACTGATTTCAATGGGGTTGCCGTACATATCAAAGGCTTCGTATTCACCCTCGGGTGCAGGAATTTTGGTTTTATCACCAAGGCTGTAATACACTTCTATTTTCTTTCCGTTTTGATTGTATTCATCAATCACAAGGTCTTTTTCATTTGAAATATTCTTCACAAAATCTGCATTACCGAGAAAACGGATAACCGTTGCATAGGAAATAACGGCTTCGGTAGGTTGCAGGTATTCGTTGAAATATGCAAAGTCATTGATATCATTTTCAGGTGTAACCGTCTTTCTGAATGCGAAGGAAACAAAGCCTTTAGCACCTGTTGAACGACTGTAAAGTGCCTTACAGGCAATTGTTGAGGCATCCGCACCACCAACACCGCTTTCGCTGTTGAATCCGCCATCCGTAAGACCCGCTTTATTTGTAAGACGGAGCATCTGAGTCATATAGTCGTAATAGTTATCAAGTCCATCGTGATTGTGATAACCGAAGCTGTCAAGCAAGCCTTTGTTTATAAGCTCTGCAGATTTCTGATAATATTCTGAATTGGTTTCTTTCTCTGCAACTGCAAGTCCACCGGAATAAACACAAGCTGACTTGTTTTTTGATTTTAAAGTTTTTGAGGTATCTTCAAGAAGTTTAAAATATTCTTCGGAAGTTCCTGCAAAAAAATGCCAGTTAGGTTCATTCCATATTTCCCATAGAATATCCGTATTATCTGCATAATGGTCGGCAACCTTATTTGTAAAATCATTCCAGAGCTTAATATCAGGAGGATAAGTCCACCCGATTGATTCATCGTAATTCTTTTTAAATTTTTCAGAAGCTGACCACTCCCCTGCATTGTAGCCGAGAAGCCAGTTATATTTCATACCGTGCCTATTAACCTGTTTAACAAGGTAATCCTGAACCGAATAATTCATATCTCCGTAAGGCTCGCTCTGCATTGCTCCCCAGCCTACACTGTCTTCGCGGACAAGGTTAACACCAAGATATTCTGCCACATCGAGAATTTTATTAACGGATTCTTCTGCATTGTAACCGGGAACACAAAAGCCTTCGCCCCAGGTATATGCACGTGTGATATATGGCTGAACTCCGTAGTAAAAATCGTCGCTTGCCTGCTCATTTTTCGGAAGAACGCCAACAGTAAAGCTATGCTCTTCTTTACCGAATTGTTTAATCTTAATGGTAGAAATACCGTTCTCCTGTGAAGCAAAGCTTAAAATGCTATAAGGAGAGTTATAATCAAATGTAACATACCCCCATTTATTGAAACCTGTTTGCTCACTTGTAATAAAAACTATTGCTTTAGTTCCACTCGAAGCTTCATCAAGACACTCAAGAACAATATTGATTTTTTCATTTGGTTCAAAAAGGTTATCGTCACCCTCTACTCCAAAACGCAATAACTCGCTTTCGCCGTTTATGTAATATTGAACGCTTTCCTCAGTATTTGAAACATTTATTTTATTGTTGTGAAGAATGATGCCAAAAACTATACCAACCACAAGCAAAACAGCGATTATAATCAATATAATTTTCAAGACAGTTTTTTTCATAATCATACCTCGTTAAATTCAAGTTTAACAGATTATTCAGATATAGCCGAAAATAATTGAACCCCGTACGCCTAAAATTCAAATCTTTCGGCACATCACAGCGTTTTTCGCCTTAATATACGCCATATTTCAAACTTTTTGACGCAGTTAGTGCGGAAATTTGCCTTAAGAAACCGTGCGGTGTTCAACTCTTTTCGGCTATTTCATAAGTGTTATTATCCAGATCGATTATAACCGAAGTACCGTCGGAATATGTAGTTTTTTGCTTGCGATAGCTTCCGAGAAATTCGTGCTTAACCATCTCTTTGTTGTAAAGCTTAGCCTGAAGCTTGCAAAGAGGTTCAATGCGTTCCAATTCCTTTATCAGTTTTTCATCGCTCATCAATTCAACATCAGCGGTTCGGTTATCCGTACCTATTTTTCGCAGTTCGTTGCCGTAAGGATGAATATACGGCATACCTGCATTGAGTGCTCCGTATAAATCGCCGTCATCACCTTTTGGAATACCCCAGTTATTGAACCAATTCCAAGGTACCATTATGCAGTCATGATAAACCAGATTGCCGAGAGGAACAGGAATTCCAACTGCTTTTCCGTTTTCTTGCGGAATAAGTGCGTGAGGACCGTGATGTACAAGCGCAAGATGATTGAGCATCTGCATTCCCGGCTCTTCCGAGGACATAATAAAGCCTTTTTCATTAAGGTAATCGAAGCATTTTCCTCGCAGCTTCATGCTTTCTTCTCTTGTGATTCTGTGGTCTTTGTGGAAGCACTCGTCACCGGGCATAATTGAAAAAACATCAAGATATGCACCTTGAACATCTATGCCGTTTTCTTCAAGCTCAGAATATGTTTTCCTGACCGCATCAAGAGCAAAGCAGGAACAAAGATAAGTGTGCTCACCGCCATCCCAGATTGAGCAATAAGGATTTGAGCCGTCTATATTCGTTACGGCTTTATTTTTATCAAAAACAGGACTGTCATAATAATAATCTCTGTATTGGTCATGGAGTGCAAAAACATAGCCGAGCTCACGGCTGACACGGGAAAATTCTTTGAAGCCTTGCCATCCGCCTGCCTGCTCACAGGGTGGAAGAATATAGGGATGATTGTTATCATATCCGTCCTTACCCCAACCATCAGTATGTATATACAGCTTATCAAGACCGAGAGACTTCAGCTTTTTGATTTGTTCAGCTCTTTCGGTGAATGTGGCACAAAGAATTTTGTTTGAGCCATTTTTATCATAAAACTGCGATTTCTCATTTATTTTAGAGAAAATTTTATGGTGAAGAACAGGAGCACCGATAATGTTTTTTATGTTGGGATTCTTTGAGATTTTCTCATCGATTGTAACAAGCTGATTGTTTTCAATCAGATAATTGCGGTAATCCTTTGCAACGGTGTTGTAATCACCGTTTTCGTGGAATATAAAACGGATTTTTCTTTCGTAAGATAAATTACCTAAAGATGAAAGCCAATAAACAGAGTTAATGAATGCACCGTGTTTTCCGAAAGAGGAATACATTGAAGCATCAAAGGGCGTTTCAACAATGGCAGTAAAGCAGTGAGAATCGCACACTCTGCCCCAGACAGGCATATACACATCTCCTGAATTCATCTGACGTTTAATGTGTGTATAGCCCATCATTGGTATAATGTGTTTTATCTGACCGTCAGGTAGAATAAATCCCTGACGCATCGAGTCAACGTGATACGAATTCTTACCTTTACGTTTTGAATTAAATGGTGCAGGGAAATACACAGCCTGAATATCATAATCTTTTTCGTTTTCTGCCTTCAACGAAAACTCAACTGTGTTTTCATTTATAATTTCAGCGGTACATATAAGGCGAAACGGAAGAATCTTCCCGAATGCAACAAAATCCGAATAAACAGTAACTGTTTTGCTTTCGGATGTTTCTGTTTCTTTTTTCCTTGCAGATTGCAAAGAACAAACCTTGCTGATATATTTACCTTTTTTATTTTTTCCGCGGATAGTTATTTGCGGTTTTCTACCGTCACTTACCCACGAAAAACCGTTGTGAATAATTTCATAATTTCCGTTAAACTCATTAAAATTGAGTTTCATTATATACACCACCAGATTCTTGTTTTTTTGTTAAATCTTACTTTTTAATAACTTCATACAGCTTTTCCTGAAATGCAGGTAGCCACCATTCTTTGTAGCATCATTGGTGGAAAGCTGACAAACAAATCCTCTGCCAACTGCAAATCTTCAACCGTAGCCTTTTCTGATTTCTTTGCCAATAAAACCGGGGCGTGCATTACTTCTTTAACCATATTTCCACCTTAGTTCACAATCAATTAAGTTGATTATACCACTCTCACAGAGCAAAAAGCAACCCTGCTTAATATTACAATAATCAAACATTATACTCTTGTTTTTATTTGCGCTCGGTGTTAGAATTAAAGCGTAAAACATCACGTTTGAAAGAGTGATAGTATGAGTTTATTTAGGTCAATAAAAAAGATAAGTTGTGTTTTAGTTGCGATGATGATTTTGAGTTTAAGTGCTTTACCTGTTCTTGCCGCAACCACTATTGAAGTTAAGCACGTAACTGATATTTCTGTTTCTGAAGATAACTGGTGGGACAGAGGCGTTCAGTACGGACGAATTCTCGTCTTGAATAATCAACCTGAAGAAGAAAACAACGTTCTTCTTGCCACTCATTGTGAGCTTAATTCAGGGCTTACAGAGAATGCACCCGGTTATCCAATTTACCGAAGCACTGATAACGGAAAGACTTGGAAGGTTATCACCCGTGTTACCGATACTCTGACAGGTGCAAATTCCGAATGGAACCCTACCCTTTTTGAGCTTTCCAAGCCTTGCGGTGATTACCCTGCAGGAACAATAATTCTTGCGGCTTGTTCCATTGATCCGGAGCACAATAAAGAATCTCACATCAGACTTTATTTCAGTCTTGATGGCGGTTACACCTTTGACCAGGGTGTTGTGGTTGCGAGTGCAGGTGGTCTTGAAGAAGGTGTATGGGAGCCGTTTTTAACTCAGCTTGATAATGGCAGTCTTGTGTGCTTCTATTCCGATGATTCAGACCCCAAGCATTCACAGACAATCGTTTATAAGCAATCAAAAGATGGTATAAATTGGGACAAGGCAGTAACTGTTGTAGCAAGTGAAATCCCTGAAGAAAGGCCCGGTATGCCCATCGTTACAAGGCTCTCTGACGGCTCATATTTTATGGTTTATGAGATATTTAATAAAGCCGATATTGAAGGTGAACCCATTTTTTGCCGTTTTTCAAAGGATGGTCTTGACTGGGGTGAGCCATCATATCTTGGTGAAGAGGTTGCAACTGCAAATGGTAAGAAAGCCTTGGGTGCTGCCCCCTATTGTGCATGGACACCTGTTGGCGGTGAATACGGAACATTGATTGTAAGCGGAACTCATATGAGAAAAGGGAAAAGCAAAACGGGTTCCGATTATTTTATAAGCTATGACAACGGAAAAACCTGGGAAACTGTTCCCCACATAATTCCCTACACTTCCGATGACCATGTTGGTTATAGCAACTCTTTCACCTTTTCAAAAGACAGCAAAACAATGTATGCCATCAACAATCCACAAAAGGATAATAACCCCGAAAAATCAAAAATGGTTGTTGCTGTTGCAGAGCTTCAGGAAACAACCCACACTCAACCCAACACCACTGTTATTTTGATAATCTCAATTATTGTTTTACTCGGTACAGTTGTTGGCATTGTAATTACAGTTAAGAAAAAGAAGCAATAAAATATAAAATGAGCCACTCTGATTAGTCGTTAGAGTGGCTCGTTTTAAATAATCTATTCGGGTCAAATATTATATTAATTCTCCTGACAGAATACAGCAATCGCTTCTGCTACAAAATCGGCTGTTATACCGCTCATACCAAAATATAAGAAAAGCTTTATTTTTCTTTGATAAGCACCATGCTGTAAAGCTCCAGTTCAAATGAAAGGTTATCTGTAACTGCTACAAGCTCGCCGTTGTGCTCGTTATCGACCTTATATATATCATACGTTGCATTTTCATCTAAATCCAACGAAATCTCTTTATTGGGCAAAGCGTCATTATCGCTATAATAAGTAATTATAATTGTCGCTTTTCCGTTTTTATCCACACCGCAAAGAGAGTAGATGTTTTCAACCTCATTTTTTGAAGCTATTTCCTTTTCGCAATCATAAAGGAAACCGTACCAATAAAAAGCATAGTAACCCTTTAATTTTTCATAAGTGTAAAAATCAAAAACACCGTTAAAAGCCGAGGGACGAGTGTCATAATACATAAGCATATCAATGGGAGAACGCTGAGAAGCGCACATACAAGCCAATGTGAACGATGCGCCCTTAATTCCGTGGATTGCTTTAAGAGAGTAAACGAACTCTTCTTCCCACCCTTTTACATAATTCCATTCATTGAGTATGCTTTCTGAATTTTCATAGCCGTATTTGTTTAAAAGAGCTTTTATTCTTTCTGCTTTCTGAGCCATGTGTGCAGGCTCTGTGCAATAAATATGCCAAGAAAAGAAATCAAGCGGTATTTTTCTGCTTTCCATTTCCTGAAGGAAATCCTCTGCCCATTTTTCGTTATGTGCAAGTGCAGGACCACCTATTTTCAAATCAGGAAAGCATTTTTTAAGATGCATTGCGGTAATTTCATACAAATCAAAAAATTCTGCTTTTGTTCCGCCCCAGGTGCGCTTGTTGGATGAATCATCAGGGTCAAGGTCTGCCTCGTTCCAGATTTCCCAATATTTAATATTGAGCTTATATCCATCTGCCCAACCCTCGTTATAATGACGAATAATATGTTCGCAGATAACAGCCCACTTTTTAAAATCCTTAGGTGGAATAGTGCCATGCTTTTTTATCTGATGCTCAATCGTCTGTCCTAATCTGAAAAACGTTTCGGTTCCGGCATCAAGACAAACTAAAATGCTTTCATCCGTACACGCGAAATCATAGGACTCAGCATCATAAGGGTCAGCATCAAAGTTCGGGAAAATATATGTAATATCATGGCTATACGGCCCACCGTAAATACCACAAACTGCAGAATCGTGATTTCTGCTATATGGAATACGAGCAGACTTATAGTCCGCAAAATTACTGCGGAATTGGTCGTTTGCATACCGTCTGTGCCAAGGTCCGCCATTTGTGGCATTAAGAATTTTAAATTTGCTTCCTGAACTATTCAAATCAAATTTTAATATTTCCATTGGAGCCTCCACATCCACCTACACTAACAAGGTCAGGGCGTAAATGATATTTTGATTATATTAATTCATCTGACAGAATACAGAAATAGCTTCTGCTACAAAATCTGCTGTTCCTTCACCGTATTTATCAATATTGTTCTTAAATCGCTCGTCGGCAACATACATTTTCCCAAGACCTGCAAGAATCTCGTCAGTACAAGTGTAGTAATTGTCGGTAATGTGTGTCTGAAGCTTTGACACAAGCTCCTGTGCTTCGGCAGAATCCGCACTCGCCCCGTTATTCTTACACATAGCAAACTCTGCAAAAATTGCCATCAAGCCATCATTGGCTTGAGTCCAATCTTCTTTTGTGTAATTCTTAGTTTTTTGTTCATGCTCATGATATGCAGCGGTGTTCCCCCATCGCTCACGAGCTTCATTTTCATAGTTTTTCATTTTCGCACCTCACAATGAATTAATTATACACCATTTTTCTGTGCATATCAATCTGTAAAAAGCAACCGCCCAAACCCTAGATTTTTTAGGATTTGGGCGAATATTTTACATAATGATTTTATTTTATCTTGCTTTTAAAGATATTGGTTCTAGAATTACATAGCCGCCTTCATCACTATATCCTACAATCTTTGCTTTTATGGTAAAATTCATTCCTTCTGAAACAGAATCACTACCAGACACATTCATATCATAATAATTAACATCCTCAAAAGCAAATAGCGGACCATAAACCTTAGAATCATAATCACAACCCGCCATACAAACATCAAAACGAGTTGTATAGTTTTTATGATTCATCATCAAAGCGATGCAACCATCGAACTCAATTACTCTACCCAAATGAGAATTAACGAATTTCTTTATTGTAACGGTATCAGTTTGGTCTGTTATGCTCATTAGGGAAGCAAACTCCGCACTATTATCTATTGTTATTGCAGTTACTTCCTCTTCGGATATTTCGTCTTTCTCAGATTCATCCTCTTCTGTTTCATCCTCTGTTGTTTCAATAGGCTTGTTAGGATCATCATCCTCTTTCATATGATACGTTATAACAATTTTTGAATCCTTGTCATAAATATCGCCTCTTACGAAATCGTCATTACCATTTATTGATACACTATCGACTTCTCCTTCTTCAGTCCATCCCCAATAAATATCGTAAAGTATTTTAGTTTTTATATTGGTAAAACCTGCCTTTTTGAACTCTTTTTCAATATCTTTGTAATTTTCAAACATACAATCTGATGCAGATATTGGTATCATGGCTTGATTTTCACCAACAGCACTTTTGTTTTCTAAATAAACAGTATCGACAACCATTCTATCACTATAGCAATATATTTTATATGATGCATTTGTATCGCCGGTGAGATCAATATCTATCGAACTGCTTATAGAAGAATCTTCCATAGAATAAAAATATAGTGTATATTCACCTTTTTTCAAGCTATACTCGAACTCCGCAGTTTCACCTTGTTGAATGGTTTCCGTCTCTCCGTTCATTTCAAATTCAACACTATATTTGCTGAATATTAAATTTTCAACTACATCAATTGAAAGATTCAAATCATACTTTTCATAAGGTCTATGTGTCACTATTTCAATTTCGGAATCCAATGGAAATTTCTCTTCCTTATCGAAAGTACTCTCAGCATCTATTTCTACTTCATTTTCAAAATCAACCTTTGTTTCATCAGGATCAAGGTCATATTTTTCATCGGTGGTTATATTAACAAAACCTGCTTTTTCCAAAGCTTCGATTATTTCACTTGTTTCCATAACATTGGCTTCTTCTGAGGAAAATGGTACCTTGGCATACTTATATGAATGGTACTTAATAATAACCTTTGCGTTACTCTTAAAAGTTGTATTGCCGTCAAAATCTGTAATACCATTTATTGAAACGGACTCAACATGACCATATTTTTCTGATTCAGCTAATTCCAAATCTTCCATAGGTTCTTCCGAAATATTAGTGAAGCCCATAGATTCAAAATCGCTCACTATTGTCTCATAATCTTTATCTTTGCAATAATCAGCACTATAGGGTGTTTCTACTTTATGAACAATTTCTGAATCTATACTCTTAACGCTTGTAAAAGCACTAAACACAACAAATAATATTGAAGCTACCAACAGCAAATATTTGAACCATTTTTTATCTATATTAATTTTTTCTTTATGTATTAAAGTAGCACAAACTAATCCAATTATTGATAACACACTAAAAAATACTGCTAAAATACTTTCAGCACCTAAAGCAATAAGAAGAAATAATAATGCAAACAAACCAATAATAGCTATAAATTTGCAAAACAAATCAAATTTATTCCATAGCTTTTTAAACTTTGAAACTTTTGGGTTTTCAAGTGTATTCTGTTGGTACATATTTTCATCAGCCATATAAAACACCCCTGTCTAATGATACAATTTTCTATACACCTATATTTTAGTATAAACTTAACCATATTGCAACAAAATTTGTTGTTATATCAATAAACTTGTCCGCAATTTGAAAAATTACACCCATAATTGTCCTCCACATTTCTTAGTTAAAACAATATTAAACATTTTTCCTAATTTTTATAACCTCGTTTACGAAAAAGCAACTCCCACTTACTATTTTCGAAATAGTAAGTGGGAGTTAGAATTTAATATGCTTTATTTTACAGATATGATACTGAAACCAGGGTGAAGTTTTCTTCTACAGGCTCGTCTGCTTCAAGTGTTTCATAGGTGATTGAACGCTTGTCCGATTTGCCTGAAAATGAAATTTGAAGCTCAAAAATGGACCCTTTCGTGTCGTAAGTAGGTACAGAAGAATTGGGTCACCTTGAGATGATCGGTGCGATTGTGTATCAGTTGACTAAAAATCTTAGCCTTGAAGAGATTAAGAAGAGTGGCTTTGACACCTATTTTGTTGACCATACCACGGGTATTTACCCCACCGCAGCAAGTGGCTTTCCCTGGACTGCGGCAAGCATGCAGTCAAAGGGTGACACTATCACCGACCTGCACGAGGACCTTGCGGCAGAGCAGAAGGCGCGCACAACCTACGATAACATTCTGCGCCTTGTTGACGATCCCGACGTGCGCGAGCCCATCAAGTTCCTTCGCGAACGTGAAATAGTACACTATCAGCGTTTTGGAGAAGGCCTCAGACTTGCGACTGATAGACTCAACGCCAAGAATTTCTATGCGTTCAACCCCGGCTTTGATGGAAAGAACTTTAAGCCGAAGAAGAAATAAGAAATAGCATTATATAAAAAACGAGAGAACGTGGTATTACCCTGTTCTCTCGTTAAGTATTTT
>JAZUSD010000083.1:0-31496 GCA_045606545.1 Acutalibacteraceae bacterium
GAGAAGCCAACAATAATTTCATCGGTGTTTTCAAGCATCTTATGTTCATTAAAAGCTTTAAGCACATTATTTTTTACAACATCAGTATAATTACTCATCTCTGTACTCCAAAGTAGAGAATAAAGTAAACTGACCATCCCAATGAAGCTTTATTCTGTCAGTAGGACCGTGACGGTTTTTAGCAACGTCAACATCAGCCTGTGTCATATCAATTTCATCAGCATTCTGTGCACTATTTTTATAATAACCCTCACGATAAAGCATCATTACAATATCAGCATCCTGCTCAATTGAACCGGAATCTCGAAGGTCGGAAAGCATAGGTCTGTTGGATGATTTACCATTCTTTTCCGGACCACGGGAAAGCTGAGCGCAGCAAACAACAGGAATTTTCAAATCCTTTGCGAGCATTTTCAGACTGCGGGTAATTTCAGTAATCTCCTGAACTCGATTTTCTTTTTTTGTAGCTGATTGCATAAGACCTAAATAGTCGATAATGATGCAATCAACATCCTTGGTTCTCTTAATTTTTGATTTAATATCAGGAACTGTAATTGTGGATGTATCATCAAAATACAAATTACATCTTGTGAGCCTGTCTGTTGCTTCTGCAAGACGCATCCATTCATCATTTGAGATGTTGCCTGACCTTAATTTATTACTCTCAACTCGTGCCTCAGTTGAAAGAACACGTGCAGCAAGCTGTTCATTTGACATTTCCAAGGAAAAGAAAATAACCTTTTTGCCTGTCATACCAACATTTCTGGCTATATTTAATGCAAAACTTGTTTTACCCATAGCAGGACGTGCACCAATAAGTACAAGGTCTGAGCGGTTAAGACCTGATGTAATTTCATCAAGCTTTGAAAAACCGGTTGGAATACCTTTAAACTCTTCTGCATTTTCCGATGAAATTTTAACAAGATTCGGATAAACCTCAGCAGAAATAACCTCACTCAATTTCTGAAGAGAGCCTGCTGCCCTACCCTTTCTTATATCATAAATTTTCTGTTCAGCAGAATCCAGAATTTTATCAGCTTCGGCACTTCCATCAACCGCAGAATCAATTGTTTCCTGAGAAATTTTAATCAATGAACGGAGAAAATATTTTTCACGAACTATTTTGCAGTAATTCTCAACATTAGCAGCACTGGGAACCATCTGCGCAATCTGGAAAAGATAATTTTTTCCGCTCTCAACATCAAAATTAGCATTACTGCTTAATTTATCAAGAACGGTCAAAGCATCTATTCGAGAACCCAAAGTATCAAGAATCATTATGGCGTCCATAATGGCACGATGCTGTTCAATATAAAAATAATCAGGCTTAACATGTGAAAAAACAACAGTTACACATTCAGGGTTAATAAGTATTGACCCGATAACTGCTTGTTCAGTTTCAAGACTGTAAGGCAAATCCACACCATCAAAAGTGGGCATTTTATTTTTTTCAGCCATTTCTTTTAATCCTCTCCGAAGACTTTATTCTTCCACAACCTGCACTTTAAAGGATGCAGTAACCTTAGGATGAAGACGAACCTGAGCATTATAAGTACCAAATGCTTTAATATCATCAACAGTAATTTTTCTCTTATCAACTTTAACATTAAACTGATTTGAAACAACAACAGCGATTTCTTTTGCAGTTACAGAACCGAAAAGCTTGCCATTTGTACCACCTTTAGCCTTGAGAACAACTGTGTTGTTATTAATTTTCTCTGCGCTGGCTTTGGCAGCTTTGAGTTCCTCATCAGCCTTGAACTGCTCTGAAGACTGTTTATTTTTCATTTCTGAGAGTGTCTGAGCATTAGCTTCTGCAGCAAGACCTCTCGGAAATAAAAAGTTTCTTGCATAACCATCAGAAACATTTACTTTTTCACTTTTTTTACCGAGACCTTTAACGTCACTTTTTAAGATAACTTCCATTTATTTGTACCTCCGTGGAAAGATTATTTAGCTAAATAATAACTGTCAATTGCTTTAAAAAGCATCGATTTGGCAGTTTCTATATCTGTATTTTTAATCTGTGCGGCTGCCATTGTGCTATGACCGCCACCGCCAAGATTTTCCATAATTAACTGAACATTTTCTTCTCCAAAAGAGCGCGCAGAAATCTGAACAACATCATTACCGATGTAAGACAAAACAAATGACGCTTTAACATTTTCTATATTAAGCATTTCATCTGCCGCTTTTGCAGTTACAATTCTTATATCAGGACTATTAATATCTGTGTATGAAATCATACAGTTTTCATATATTTCAGAATTATTCAAAATTTCATTTTTTAGATTGATCATTTCACTGCTTACAGAAAAAAGTTTTTTTACTGCAACAGTATCAGCTTTGTTTTCTCTTAAAAATGCGGCTGATTCAAAGGTTCTTCTTGATGTTCTTAAAACATAGTCCTTTGTATCAAGAACAATACCTGATAAAAGTGCTGTTGCAATAATAGGCGGAACATTCTCCTGAATAGTTGAATACTCAATTAGTTCTGCAACCATTTCGCAGGTTGAAGATGGTGATGGATGATGATAAAAAATATCAGCATCATTAATAAAATCTTCAGAACGCCTGTGATGGTCAATAACAACCTTCGCTTTTGCTTTTTCGTAAAGCTCAGGTTCGTCCATCAAAAATTTCCTATGAGTATCAACAACGAACAATACTGTATCATTATCACATTTTTCAAGAGCATCTGAAAGTGAAATAAAACCATCAAAGCCTTTTTCACGCGATAAATCAACTAAAGCTTTTGCTAAGGTTGTTGCTTCATCAACTGCAACAAATGACTGCAAACCATTTGCTTGAGCAAAAAAATGAATGCCCATTGCAGAGCCAACTGCATCGTAATCCGAAAACTTGTGCCCTACTACAATAACCTTCTTGTGTTTTTTGATGAGTGTTGAAATATTAGCTGCGGTCTGGCGAGGTGATACACGGGAATTATCATTAAACAGATTCGCCATTCCTCCGTAATACACATAACCATTTTCTGTGTAAACCGCTGCTTGATCTCCGCCTCTGCCCAGTGACATTTCAAGAGCCTTTTTAGCTCTTGCTTCGCATTCGGATAAATTCGTACCTGTTCCAACACCAATTGAAAGAGTTGCATTAATTAGATTGTTATTCTGCTTGTACTCTCTGACCTCTTTAAGAACTGAAAATTTATTTTCACAAAGAACATCAAGATTTCTCTTTTCACCTACAACAAAGAAATTACCATTGCCGGTTTTTTTAAGAATTAATTTTTCGTCCTTAAGCCAATCTTCAATTTTACTTTCAATACCGCTTGAAACCTGTGCAAACTTACTATCGGTAAGTTGCCTTGAAAGCTGATCAATATTGTCAACGAAGATAGTCATAACAAAAGGTTTGGACAGGTTATATTCAGTTACAGTTTCTTTCATATATGTATCATCGAAGAAATAAAAGCAAAGCATTGGGTTTGTTTTGCTTTTAATCCTCGTGATAAATGCAGTAAACTTTCTTCCGTTATATTCAGCATCTGCTGTTTTTAATTCAGCAAAGTTATAGTAATTGAAATCATCAAAAAAGTCACAAATTGAAACCTTTTGATTATCTGTTAAAACATTTTCTCCGAATTCTTTGTTAAACCAAACAATGTTTCCTTTTTTATCACACATTACGCAGGGTAACGGAAAAGAGTCAACATTACTGATTTTTTCCTGAGAAAGCGATTTATTTATTTCCTTTATATATTTTCTTGTTGCTTTAAAGGACAAAACCGAATATAAAATGTTTGCCAGAAGAACAAAAACAAAAGCAACAAGAAAAATCCAAGCCGTATTATTGTTAATAGCAAAACTCACCGCAGAAAACACCAATAAAAGCAATGATGTTAAATATCCTGCAGGGTTCTGATAAAACAATGCCAGAATTTTCATACTTTAAACCTCTAATAAAATGGGCAAAATCATTGGATTTCGCTTGGTTCTTTCATACATCAAACGAGAAATTTCATCTCTTAATTTTGTATTCATTGCATTTATATCAAAACTATAAGGCGGAAAGCTATCAATAACTCTCATAGAAACCTTAACAGCTTCGTTCATTAAAAGCTCCGCTTCTTTGACATAAACAAAGCCTTTGGAGACAACCTCAGGACCGCTTAAAAGCTCGCCTGAAGCACCATCAATAGTTGCGGCAATTATGATTATACCGTCCTGACCAAGATGCAAACGTTCTTTCATAACCCTTGCACCAACATCACCAACACCATAACCATCAACATAAACCTTGCCGTTTGCAACAGTGCCTGAAACTGCTATATTCCTTTCAGAAACAGATATTTCGTAACCATTATCAGCAATTATGATATTGTTATAATCAATTCCAACGCTTTCAGCAAGCCTTGCGTGATAACGAAGATGCTTTTGTTCACCATGAACGGGAATAAAATATTTTGGCTTAACGAGAGAAAGCATAATTTTAAGCTCTTCCTGACAAGCATGACCCGATACATGAACATCATACATTTTCTCATAAATAACCTGAGCACCGAGCTTCAGTAAATCATTTATAACTTTATACACAGTTTTCTCATTACCCGGGATTGGTCGTGCTGATATAATAACACAATCATTAAATCCAACAGATACTTTTCTGTGACCGCCCTGCGCCATTCTTGAAAGAGCAGACATTGGCTCACCTTGACTACCTGTTGTTACTATAACAAGCCTGTCATCGGAATATCTCTTAATTTCATCAATACCGATAAGAGTTTCGTCAGGTATATTTATATAACCAAGCTCTGAAGCAATTGCAACAACATTCTCAAGGCTTCTGCCTGAAAGCGCCACTTTTCTGTCAGTCTGCGCGGCAATATCAATAATTTGCTGAACACGATGAAGGTTAGATGCAAATGTTGCAATTATAATTCGCCTGTCACCTGCTTGATTAAACAGATTGCGGAACGTTTCGCCAACCTTGCTTTCACTCTGTGAATATCCGGGCTGTTCTGCATTGGTTGAATCAGAAAGGAGTGCCAGAACACCTTCGTTACCCAATTCAGCAAAACGAGAAAGATTTATTCGGCTTCCGTCAATGGGACAAGTATCAATCTTAAAGTCGCCGGTTTGAACGATTGTTCCTTCTTCACATTTAATTGCTAAAGCTACAGCATCAGGAATTGAATGATTAACTTTGATAAATTCAACATCAAAATCACCAAGCTTTACAACATCTCCTGCTTCAACAATATTGATTTTAACTTCATGCTGAAGCTTATGCTCACTTAATTTGCCATTAATAAGACCTGCAGTTAAAAGGGTTGCATAAACAGGAATATTAACTTTTTTCAAAAGATAAGCCAATGCGCCGATATGGTCTTCGTGACCGTGAGTAATAATAATTCCTTTCACCTTTTCAACATTTCTTTCAACATAGGTGAAATCCGGAATAACAAAATCAACGCCTAACTGGTCGCTTTCCGGAAAAGCAAGACCACAGTCAACAATAATCATAGATTTGCCATACTCATAGCAAGTCATATTCTTACCGACTTCATTAATACCACCAAGGAAAGATACCTTAATCGGCTCATTCCTTTTAGGCGGAGTTATTTTGGAATAACGAGTTGATTTCTTAGTTGAGTTTTTATTATTATCATTCTTTTTGTTTGTTGTTTTCTTTGAATTCTGCTTAGTTTTAGTAGATTTGTTCAATCCATTAGATTGTTTTTTATTTGAATTGTTCTGATTGTTTTTTTTCGTCTTTTGGGTCTGCGCAGAATTTTCAGAAGACTGTTTTTTCTTCTTATTTTCTTTTTGCATAAGAAACTCCTAAACATGATTATTTATTTTATGTAGAGCCGTCAGAAACAAGACGGCATTATAACCTATTTTAATATTATATTATAATACAATTATTTACTTGTAATGTCAAGTATTTATGAATGAGGTAGAAACCTGATAAAAAAGTCGCAAAGTTCTTCCGATATAGCCATGCTCTCAGAGGCAGTAAGAATTTTAATTTTTCCGCTCTTCTGATTATTTATGAGCTTTACATAGCCTTCATTGCATTTAATTCTAAAAGCATCTCCATCATGATTTATTTTAAATTTTCTACTTAATTTTCCGGCAATATCATTATTTCCGCATTTTAATTCAATAGTTTTAGTTTTAATAAAAAAACGTGGCATCTCAGCTATCAGAATATCAAGCTCTTTTCCTGAAAATTTAATAATATTTAAAACAGTAACAATAAGAAAAACACTATCATACCGCCAAAGAGATTTATATAACTCGCTTTCAAAAACTTTAGCTTTTACCTGATTTTTCATAAAAAAGAATACGAGCTTTTTTAATATTTTTTGCGGGTAAAGCTTATCTTTGTATTTAATATTGGCGTTTGTTCCGCTTTCATTAATATACAAAATGAAGCCATTTTCATAACTAGCATTAGTATTGCAAATTTTAAATATTTCTTCCAGTGTTTTTAATAATATTTTATTATCGCAGATAATTTCACTGATGAATGGTAGTTCATTGTCAGAAAATGCAGTTATTTCGCGAACATACATCCTTCTTAAGCCCTTAATTTGCCTGATATTTTTGCACTCTTCGTTTTTCTTATAAATGAATTTACCTTTATTACAAAAATCTAATAAATTGTAACACTGACTTCTGCTCAAATCGTTATTCTCAGAATCAAAAAATTCAATATCTGTTCCTCCACCCCGCCCGCTAAAAAAAACTGAATAATCACAATCACAAAATCTGGACGAAAAAAATATCTGTGATTTAAAAGTTACACCTACATCCAGACAATCACAACCCGATGCAATCAAACCGCTCATAAACGCAAGTTTCAAGCTTAATGAATTTGGTGCACCATCACACCCTACAATAATCTTCGGATTTTTAAATACTACTGCAAATGATGAACCTAATAATGCTACTTTATCAGGTGACAAGCCTTGAAATTTATTGCACGTAAAGTTTATTTTATCCATTTTAATACGCACAAAATCAAATTTATCAAATCTGACATTTTTATTAATTGTTGAGCTGTTTTCAACTGTCATATCTTCGCCTACTAAGGCATCAGAGCCAATTACAGAATCCGAAAAAACAGATGTATTTCTTTTTATTGAAGCATTATCACAACAGACAGAACCATCAATAAAACAATTTGAAGAAATATAAACATTTTCAAATATTACACTATTCATAATTGTTGTATTCTCAGCAACTAAAGAATTGTTATAGATAACCGTATCAGGACCTATAACTGAACCGCTTTCAATCTGCACAGACTCACCAATATAAACCGGTGGAACAATTGAAAAGTCCCCCTTAGGAACTACCCCATCAGTAAAAACACCTTCTGCGACAAACGGTGGTATAAAAAAAGTTTTTCCATTCAGTATATCGCGTAACAAGCTTTTATAATTCTTTATGCTTTTAAGATTATTTACATAACCGTCTTCTGTCTCTTTGTAAAAAGAAGCGAATTTTTCAGGTGATTTAAAAAAATCAGTTAAAGAACTATTCTTGTTATATAATTTTTTTAACTGACCAACCGAACCTATAACACAAAATTCCAAGCCACTTTTACAATCGAAAAACACCAACTCATCGTTTCGGTTTATATTATATTTCAAGTTATCTATCTCAAAATAAACATCATTCCTGAATGCAATAAACTTTTCATTATTATCAATTAATGCAAGCTCTTTGAATATTTCACATTCTTTAACAGAAATTATATTGAAAACAGGAAAAATAATGCTTTTGTCACAATCAATCAGATAAGCTTTGTCAATTGATAAATCAACAAAATTTATCAATTGATGTTCAATAAGTAATTTATTCATGACAGGTATATCATATAGAGAACTAACATTCAATTGGTCTGTCAACAAGTTATTTTGAGAAAAATCCACACTAAAAAGATACATAGTTACCACCAATCAAAATTATACCCGATAATTACTGAAAAATTAGCGAATATATACTTTAAAATTTAATTTATTTATGATAAAATATATTCAGAAATCTATCAGAGGTCATATTATGAAAATAGTTGAAATTTTTACAGATGGCGCATGCAGTGGCAATCCCGGTCCCGGTGGTTGGGCAGCAATTTTACGGTGCAACGGTGTTGAAAAGGAGTTAAGCGGTGGCGAAAAAGAAACGACTAATAACAGGATGGAATTAACCGCAGTTATATCAGCGCTTAATGCCCTAAAATATTCTTGCAAAGTTACTGTTACAACAGATTCAAAATATGTTTGCGATGCTATAAATCAAGGTTGGGTTTATTCATGGAAAAAGAATGGTTGGAGAAAAGCAGATAAAAAACCTGCCTTAAACCCTGATTTATGGGGGCAATTGTTAGAATTATTAGAAAAGCATCAGGTTACTTTCAAATGGGTAAAAGGTCATAATGAGCATCCTGAAAATGAAAGATGTGACAGATTAGCTGTTGCAGAATGCGAGAAATACAAATAATTAATCCCTTACATCAAAAAATTTGTTTTGATGTAAGGGATTAAATTTTTATTTATTGACTGCTTTTATTATTTCTTCAACTGCATCTGCAATAACCTGCGCGGTTTTCGGACCCATTGAATTTGTTTCTTCGTAATGCCTTCTATCGTGCTTATCTCTACCGTTTTCAATATATGGCGATTTATCATTCAGCAAGAAATCATTAGGCGGCAAAATATAGCCTAATTCATCATTTGCAAGACCGAAAACAAGTATATTTTCATCATTAACTATGTCACAAAGGAGTTTTGGATTAATCTCAGTTCCCTTGCCTGTTGCTGACTCTTCTGCACTTAATGCACCGCCAAAAACAAGTTCCGGAAAAAGCTCACCGGGTAAAAGCAAAAGCTTTTTACCACCAATTTCGAAATATGTAATTTCTGATTTCAAGCACCAATAATTAGGTGCATCTTTAGTTGTGAATTTATCAGCAGTTAAAATACCAATATCACACGCAATTGTTAAAACAGGATTTTCAACATTTGCATAAAACTCTTTTCTTGCAAAGTTTAAAAGCGGTTGGAGCTTTTTATCATTATCAATTGCAATAGCATAATCTGCAAGCTTATAACCTATATTTCGTGTTGATTCAATAAGTCGATGTTCATTACGTAGCAGATTTTCATCCGGAATATCCATGCTTATCATACCGCCAATAGCACCAACCGTATAGAAAGTTTCAGCACCTGTGGTATTTCTGATTTTTTCTCTTAAATAACAAGGGAAATCCGCACTAACAAGGTGATTGCAACCTTGAAGAGATTCGGAATGAGAAGCGAAATTAAGTAACCAGGTTTCCTTGCCACCATCATCGGGAACAAAGCGGAACCGGGTTAATGTTTTTGAATAAACAATTGGAGTTCTTATATCCTCCTGCATATCAGGAACTTCAATTTCTCCGAGATATAAATCGCCGTTTTTGCGATTTTCATAGGCTTTAAACGCACATTTAACAACCGCTTCGAAAAGAATATTCATAAATTTTTCGTCTTTACCACTGAAGGGCAAACGTCCCCATATACCCATTGTATCAATACCTGCATGGTTATGAGTTGACATAACCCCGATATATCTGCAACAGGTCTGAGCAGAAAAGCCTTTTAACAATTCACGGATTTTATTGACATCTTTATTAAGAAGTCCGACAACATCAAGAGAAATAAGTAAAATTCCTCCTCTATTGCTGTTATCATCAATCCATACTGCATGCGCGTACTGAGGGTCAATTACACCTCTTGCCGGATTATTTTCGCCATACCCTGCAATATAATATTTTTTCTTATCAATATCATCGGGCAGGATAACTTCTCTATGAAAACCAACTGTGAAATTTTCTGAGCTTGGTTCATCAATAAAATCAACTTCAACAGGCTCAAGAGGTTGTGCCTGCTTTGATTTTAATGACATTTTTCCGTGACCTTTAACAATTCCGTTAAGAAGGTAATGTAAAACAGATTTTTCCATATATTTCACCTCAAAGTTTCATCCGTTCTTTGTAGTCGGGCATAAATTGTTCAATAAACCTATAAAATTCTTTACTGTGGTTATGATGCTTTATATGCGCAAGTTCATGTACAACAACATAATCAATAAATTTTTCATCCTTGTCCATTAAGTACAAAGAGAAATTCAGATTATTCGCACCCGAACAAGAACCATATCGTTTTTTCGCTGAATTAATTTTCACAGAAGCAGGTTCGACTTGCATAATCTCTGCATAATATTTCACTTTCAGAGGTATTATTTCTTTTGCTTTTTTACGTAAAACTTTAATTTCATCATCGGAATATACTTTCGCATTTTTCTTCTTTTCTCGTTGAAAAATTATAGTTTTTTCTAACCATTCTTTCTTTTCGAGAAGAATTTTATCAATTTCTTTTTGTGAAAGTCTTAATGGTGCTCTGACAGTAATATTGCAATTTTCATCAACCTGAATGGCAACGCTTTTCCGTTTTGAACGAACCAAAGTATAATCAAAAAGCATAATTAAAACCCATTCTTATATTCATCAATCGGTTTACCGCCACGTTCAAGATATTCCTTATAAAGTTGTTCTTTTCTTTCTTTAGAATACTCATATGCCCAAAGGTTATAAACCCCCGAAAAGCTTTCAAAGGTTTCGTCGGGGTAAAGCTTAAACTCCCCTGATTTATAGGGCAAAGGTATTTCAACCGTACCGTTTGAAGCAATAAAAAAATATTTTGAAATTTCAAGAGATTTACGATTAGCTTCCTGACGTGGTAATTCTTCGTCAAACTTAATCTGCGTTACAGGAAAAAGGGCAATTTCTGCATTAACAAGCTCGTAAAATTCAGGAGTAGTTCCAAGGTGACCATGATGGGCTTGTTGAACAATATCTGATTTCAAAAATCCAGGGTATCTTTCTTCAAGAATCCGACTTTCTTCAAGCCCTGCATCACCGGGGAACAAAATTTTTGTTCCTTCTGCCTGAGCCATAATAACAACTGATGAATCGTTATAATTTTCATTATCTCCGGGAAAAACATCTTCATGGGAGCAAAGAACATCAAAGCGAATATTATTTGCATAAAAATACATACCGGTATGCAATCTGCAAACAGGAATTTCAGGGTGTTTTTCCATTAAATCGTAGAAAATTGTTACATAATTCAAGTTTGACGGAGTCCAATATGTACCATCGCGATGGTCGTTTGGAACGAAGTTATGGTAAACTTTTTCAATAATTGTATCGTGAGTATAATAACGCACATAATTCATAAACTGAGCAATATGGTCTTCGTGTCCATGGCTCAAAAACCAACCTTTAATACGAATTTTTTGACCTTTGGGTGTGCGTTCGCGAAGAAAATCATAAATTCTGTCACAGTCCTTTATTGAATATGTATGTGCACTGTCGATAATAAAAAACGAACCAGCACAATCACGAAGAATATAACACATACCACAGTCAATTAAAGTATGATCTACCTCAAATTGCCAAAGGGTCGTTTCACTATTATTGATATATTCTTCTTTTTCGTACTGTGGGAGTACAGTTTTACCATCAAGAGATATTCTGACAGAATTGTCACAGCCATAATAACCGAACGAAAGCAAAACACCATTTACAACACAGAAGAAAAACTCATTATTTTCTATAATATTTTCAAAAAGCTTATTATTCTCATATATTTTTATAAGCTCATAATAGCTCGACTTTTCAATATCGCTGTAGAGCAAAAGCTGTGAATTCTCTCCAGAATCATAACACCGTGCTCCGGTCTTGAAAAAAGCATCTGTTTTATTTTTAAAATTAATCAAAAAATCATTAAAACTCATAATTTTAAAACTCCGATGGATTAAATTGCGCCCAAGTCAAGACAATTGAAATAGTTTAAAATATCTTGTTTTGATGCAGTAACCTTGCCTTGTATCATAGTTCCTCTGCCACCGCCTCTGCCGTTAAGAGCAGAATTGAAATTCTTTGCAAACTTCATTAAATCAAAGTTAAGGCTACCTGCAACATAAGAAAAACCATTTTCTTCATTACCTGAAAGAATAACACAAAGCTCTTTCTGTGTCATTCCGTAGTTTGCAAGCTCGCGCATCATATCAGAATCATAAAATGATGTGATAAAAAATGCAGTATCACCAATAAAAGAAAGGTTTTCTTTATCATTTTCTGCTATCTGCATTTTAAAATTAGTAAAGCTACGTTGCAAATTCTCATTTTCTTTTAATTTTTTATCAACAAATGATGCAATTTCGTGTTGCTTTGAGGAAAGCATAACAGAAACATCATAAACACTTGTGTATTTTTCTCTGTAATCAAAAAGAGCTTTCAAGCCTGATTTCATAACAATTCTTACGCCACCTCTGTGACGCATAAAATCAAGAATTTTAACAACACCTATTTCCCCTGTTCTTTTAACGTGAGGAGCGCAACAAGCACAAAGGTCAGCTTCGCCAATTCTTACAAGGCGTACTCCTTCTTTCAAATCCAGCTTACTGCGATAATCAAGGTTTTCTATTTCATATTCATTAGGAAAAAAGCACTCAATTTCAATATTGTCATAGATATATCTATTGGTCTTTTCTTCAACCTCATCAAGCTGTTCTCGGGTTAATTCACCGCTGAAATCAACAGTTACATAATCCTCTTCCATATGAAAACCAACATTATCGTAGCCAAATAAGGAATGAACAACACCTGAAACTATATGCTCTCCGCTATGGCTTTGCATACGAAGAAATCTCTGTTCCCAATCAAGCTTGCAAGAATATTCCGTTGAAGCATTCAGTTCCTTATCCACATAATGATAAATTACATCATTTGCTTCCTGAACATCTGAAACTACAGCATCACCGATAAAGCCCGTGTCTGCCTTCTGACCGCCACCCTCAGGAAAAAATGCAGTTTTATCAAGAATAACTCTGAAACCTTTATCAAGCTTTTCGCAAGAAATAACAAGAGCGTTAAACTCTTTAATATAGCTATCTGAATAATATAATCTCTCTGTTTTCATACTTAACCTCTGTAAAATGCCAATGAAATTGCAATAATATACTGTGCCGCAAAATATGTTGTGTGATTTAAAATAATAGCAGTTCTGTTAGTTCTGTCTTTTTCTTTTTTGCTGAAATAAAGCCCTGCAAGAAAAGCATCGGAAAGAACGAACAAAGCAAAACCAACGTTAAGAAGAACACTATGTAAGGTATAGCTTTCAGTAATAGTATAACCACCTGCAAAGCCTAAAGTCATACATAAAATTGCAGTATAAAGAATTGTAATTTTTTTGAATTTGCCGTATTCAAGCTTCATAACCCTTTCGGCTACTATTGCGATAATAATACCTGCAACTATACCAATTGCAACACAAATGATATTGGTTAATTCTATTCCGTAAACAGAAACCATTGCAATACTGTAGAAAATATGACCGATTAAAAAAGTCCAAAATCCTAATTTAGTGCATCTGTCAGCATCATTCAGGTTTGAATATTTTAAATCAAGAACAATATCACCCAACATACCAAAGCAAGCACCGCCAACGGTGAAAGCACCTAAATAATCGGGACAAGCTTCGTTACCAATAAAGAAAAACAAACCTGAAAGAATAAACCCCATGCTTGCTATTGCTTTTATTGCAACAACATCAGTTGTTACTTTTGCTGTTCTTTTTGTAAGGAAAACAATAGTTACCACAATTCCTACAACAAAAAATAAATAACTCACAACATAACCACCTTAATGTCTATATACTTTGATATTAACACAACAACAGATAAATTTCAATTAACCCAACTTAAAAGGATTGCATAATTTTAGCAAAACAATTTTGTTGAATTTAACTAATTAATTTCTCTTGATTTTTCATCGTGAGAGTGGTAATATATAGGCAAGTTAATACGCCAATAACTTACGCAAACACCGACAGCCGTTCACGAAATTGAGCGGCTGTCGGTGTCTTTTTTTGTTATTCAAATAGTTTGTCAAATATATATAAAATAATCATTATTTATTTTACATTATATGGTATTGATTTGGAAAATCAATTGTTGTAAAATTATTGTATATATTTTCAATATAAGGAGCGGTTCTCTATGAAATACATTGAATTTGATAACAACAAAGAGTTTGATTTAATACTTTTAGGTCGTGTTGCGGTTGACTTTAACCCGACTGACTATTATTGCCCACTTTCACAGAGCACAACATTCAAAAAATATCTTGGCGGTTCTCCTGCCAATATTGCGGTCGGTCTTTCAAGACTTGGTAAAAAATGCGGTTTCTTTGCAAAGGTTTCAGATGATGAATTAGGAACTTTTGTTGAAAACTTCTTTATAAATGAAGGCATCGATTGTTCACACATCACCCGTTGCACAAACGGTGAAAAAATCGGTCTTACTTTCACAGAAATTCTTTCTGAAACAGAAAGTTCAATTTTAATGTATCGTAATGATGCAGCAGACCTTAAGCTTTCTGTTGAAGATATCGATGAAGATTACATAAAAAAATCAAAGGCACTTCTCATTTCAGGTACCGCTCTTTGCGAAAGTCCATCGAGAGAAGCTGCTCTTAAAGCAACAATTCTTGCTAAAAAGAATAATATTCCTGTTATTTTTGATATCGACTATCGCGCATATAACTGGAAAAACAGCGATGAGATTGCAATTTATTATTCAACTCTCGCCTCAAAAGCAGATATTATTCTCGGTTCAAGAGAAGAGTTTGATTTAACAGAAAAGCTTATCGGTCTTGACGGCACAGATAAAACAAGCGCATCCTACTGGCATTCTCAGGGCGCAAAGATTGTTATAATCAAGCACGGTAAAGAGGGTTCAACCGCTTACACAAACGATGGTGAAAGCTACAATATCAAACCTTTCCCTGTTAAACTCCTCAAATCCTTTGGTGGCGGTGATGGTTATGCCTCTGCTTTCCTTTATGGTCTTTTCGAAGGTTGGGAAATTATTGATGCGCTTGAATTTGGTTCTGCTTCTGCAGCAATGCTTGTTGCAAGCCACGCTTGTTCTCAGGATATGCCATCAGTTGATGCAGTTAAGGAGTTTATCAAAAAAGAAAAAGAAGAATATGGTGAGATGATTGCTCGTGGTTAAGATGTTCTTTGATAAATTAAAAAAAGTCATAACATTACTATTGCTATTAGGTTTTTTGCTTGCTCAAATCCCGGTTTTAATGAATGCTTATATGTATGAATTCTCTTCAAGATACTTTTTAACTGTTGAGGAAGCATCGCAGGAAAACTTTGATTGCGTTCTTGTTCTTGGTGCAGGTGTTTGGGGTGAAAACCCTTCACATCTGCTGGAGGAAAGACTCAACAAAGGTATTGAGGTTTATAAAACAGGTTGTACTGACAGAATTCTTATGAGCGGTGACCACGGCAGAACCGAATATGACGAAGTTAACGTAATGAAAGGCTTCGCAGTTGAAAAAGGCGCAATGGCTGAAGAGGTTTTTATGGACCACGCAGGTTTTTCAACCTATGAATCAATGTACCGCGCCAGAGATGTTTTTCAAGTTAAAAAGGTTGTAATTGTTACACAGAAATATCATTTATACAGAGCAGTTTACAATGCAAGAAAATTAGGTCTTGATGCTTACGGTGTTGCCGCAGACGGTCAATATAACTACTCACTTCCCGTAAGAACCTATAATAATTCAAGAGAAGCTCTTGCACGTTGTAAAGATATAATCTGGTGTATATTTAAACCTGAACCCACTTATCTTGGTGAAGCAATACCAATAAGCTCAAGTGGTGTATTAACAGATGATAAGGTGAATTAATATGTTTGAACAACTCCAATTTAACGAAAGCGGCATTAAGACTATTTGCGAAATGAACGGCAAACATTCTGATATGCTGATGGATATTAAAGTAAAAAAGTTTTCAGAAAACGAAACTTTCACAGTTTATGATGAAAATTGTGAAACTGCATTTTTAATCCTTTATGGTGATGTTGAAATCTCCTGGGACGGCGAAACAAAAAATATGGTAAGAGAAAATCCTTTTGTTAAGGCATCTTATTGCCTGCACGTACCAAAATATACAGAGGTAACAATAAAAGCAAATAAGGTTTCCGAAATACTTATTCAGCAAACCGATAACGATATTGTTTTCTCCCCTGTTTTCTATACTCCCGATATGATTCTTTATCAGCATTTCGGAAAAGACCAATGGGACGGAACAGGCTACAGAATTGTTTCAACTGTTTTTGACCCGGATAATGCGCCATATTCAAATATGGTACTTGGTGAGGTTTATAACCAACCGGGACGTTGGTCAAGCTACCCGCCCCACCATCATCCACAACCCGAGGTATATTATTATCAATTTGATAAACCTCAGGGCTTTGGTGCTGCATTTGTGGGTGATAATGTTTATAAAAGTGTTCAGGGCAGTGCATTATATATTACAGACGGCAACGACCATCAACAAGCAGTTGCCCCCGGTTATGAAATGTGCTATATCTGGATGATTCGCCATCTTCCTGATGACCCTTGGTACAAAACCACAAGGTTTGTTTCAGACGAGCATCTGTGGTTAACAAAGTAAATTAAGAAATTATTCCTTAAGGAGTGATATATAAATGGCTATTATGACAATGGGTCAAGCCCTTGTAAAATTCCTTGATAACCAGTATGTTTCTTTTGATGGTAAAGAAACAAAATTTGTTGACGGTATTTTCACCGTTTTTGGTCACGGAATTGTATGCGGTCTTGGTCAGGCACTTGATGAAAACCCCGGTTCTCTTAAAGTGTATCAAGGCAAAAATGAGCAAGGTATGGCTCACGTTGCCGCAAGCTTTGCTAAGCAGAACAACCGAAGAAAGATTATTGCGTGCTCTTCTTCAATTGGTCCCGGTGCTGCCAATATGATTACTGCGGCGGCTACCGCTACAGTAAACAATATTCCCCTTTTGCTCTTCCCTGCTGATACATTCGCTTGTAGGCAACCCGACCCCGTTCTTCAACAATTTGAGCAACCCTACTCACTCTCTGTTACAACAAACGATGCTTATAAGCCTGTTTGCAGATATTGGGACAGAATTGTTCGTCCTGAACAGCTAATGTCTGCTATGACAAACGCTATGCGCGTTCTTACAGATACTGCTAACACAGGTGCAGTTTGCATTGCGCTTTGTCAGGATGTTGAGGGCGAAAGCTATGATTACCCTGATTATTTCTTCACTAAAAGAGTGCACAAAATCACAAGAATAGCTCCTTCTGATGATGAAATAGCTGATATTGCAGAAATTCTCAAATCCGCAAAGAAACCTCTTATTATTGCAGGTGGCGGTGTAAGATATTCAGAAGCAGGAAGAACAGTTGAAGCTTTCTGCGAAAAGCATAATATTCCCTTTGCAGAAACTCAGAACGGCAAATCTGCAGTTTTTTCTTCACACGAGCTCAACCTTGGTGGTGTTGGTGTTACAGGTAACCTTTCTGCAAATGTTATTGCAAAAGAAGCTGATGTTATACTCGGTATCGGTACTCGTTTCTCTGATTTCACAACAGCATCAAAATCACTCTTTAAAGATGATGCGAAATTTATAACTATCAATACTGACAGATTTGATGCTTATAAGCTTTCTTCTGTAAAAGCAGTTTGCGATGCAAAGCTTGGTATTGAAGCTCTTGAAGTAGCAATTGGTGATTATAAAACCGCATATACAACAGAAATCTGTGACGCTAAAAAAGCATGGGCAGAAGAAATGGAAAAACTTTCTGCATATACATATTCAGAAGATTTCGAGCCTATTATCAAAGCAAGATATGAAGAAACAATCCCCGAATTTGTTGAAAAAATCGGTGGCACAATAACACAGACATCAGCTCTTGCACTCATAAGAAAAGTTATTGATGATGATGCTATTGCAGTTGCAGCGGCAGGCTCTCTCCCCGGTTGTATGCAAAGAATGTGGACAACTGATGCACCTAATTCCTATAATATGGAATACGGCTATTCCTGTATGGGTTATGAAATTGCCGGTGCTCTTGGTTCAAAAATGGCAGAGCCTGATAAGGAAGTTTATGCTTTCTGCGGTGACGGTAGCTATTTAATGCTTCACAGCGAGCTTGTTACCTCAATTCAGGAAAACAAAAAAATTAATGTTCTTTTGTTTGATAACTCCGGTTTTGGTTGCATCAATAACCTCCAGATGTCAAATGGCATCGGCAACCTTGCAACAGAGTTCCGTAAGCGTGATGAAAACGGAAATCTTCTTGGTGAACTAATTCCTATTGACTTTGCTATGAATGCAGCCGCTTACGGTGTTAAAACATATACTGCAAAAACTCTTGAAGAGCTTGAAGCGGCACTTATTGACTCAAAGAAACAATCTGTTTCAACACTTATTGATATTAAGGTTCTTCCCAAGTCAATGACCGATGGTTATGGTGCTTGGTGGCACGTTGGTATCGCATCCACATCATCAAAAGAAGCAATTAACACTGCTTTTAAAAATAAAGACGAAAATCTTAGAAAAGCGAGGAAGTTCTGATGCTTGATAAAAACAAAGTAAAACTCGGTATTGCTCCTATCGCGTGGACAAACGACGATATGCCGGACCTTGGAGCAGAAAACACATTTGAACAGTGCATTTCCGAAATGGCTCTTGCAGGCTTTACAGGTTGCGAGGTTGGTAACAAATACCCCAAAGATACTACTGTGCTCAAGAAAGCTCTGGACCTTCGCGGTATGCAGATTTGTAATGCCTGGTTCTCAACATTCCTTACAACTAAACCCTATGAAGAAACTGAAAAAGAATTCATTAAACACATTACTTTTCTTAAAGAAATGGGTGCAAAAGTCGTCGGTGTTTCCGAACAGGGACATTCAATTCAAGGCACAGACCTTTCCATCTTTGATGACAAATATGTTATGAACGATGAAGAATGGGATATGCTTTGCACAGGTCTTAACAAGCTTGGTAAAGTAGCAAAGGATATGGGCATTACCCTTACATTCCATCATCACATGGGTACAGTTGTTCAGACTGCCGCAGAAATAGACAGAATGATGGAAAACACAGATCCGGAGCTTTTCAATCTTCTTTTCGATTCAGGTCACCTTGCATACTGCGGTGAAGATTACATGTATATCCTCAAAAAATATATCAACCGCATTAAACACGTTCATCTTAAAGACATTCGTCCTGATGTTATTGCTGATGTTAAAGCAAAGGGGGAAAGCTTCCTTCAGGGCGTTCGTAAGGGTACTTTCACTGTTCCCGGTGACGGTGTAATCGATTTTGCTCCCATATTCGAAGTACTTGCAGAAAACAATTACGAAGGTTATGTTCTTGTTGAGGCAGAGCAAGACCCTGCTATTGCAAATCCCTTCGAATATGCTCTTAAAGCAAGAAAATATATCGCTGAAAAAGCAGGATTATAATTAAGAGGTAAATAAAAATGGCTGAAAAAATCAAATATTTTTGTAATGGTCAGTTTAAAGAATCCAAAACTGACGTATGGTATGACCTTTATAACCCCAGCACAGGCGAAATAACTGGTCACGCGCCTTGTTGCACAAATGAAGAGGTTCTTGAAGCAGTTGAGGCAGCAAAAGCGGCATATCCTGCTTGGAGTGCAACCCCCGCAATCAAAAGAGCTCAGATTCTTTATAATGTACGCGACCTTCTTATTAAGCATATGGAGGAGCTTACAACTCTTGTTGCAGAAGAAAACGGCAAGGTTTGGAGCGAAGCTGAAGGTGACGTTCTCAAAGCAAAAGAAGGTACAGAGCTTGCAACTCAGGTTCCTTCTCTTATGATGGGAGAAAGCCTTATGGATGCTTCATCAGGCTTTGATACAACACTTTATCGTGAATCAATGGGTGTTTTTGCAGGAATTGTTCCTGTTAACTTCCCTGCTATGATTCCTTTTGGTTGGATGGTTCCCACCTGCGTTGCTTGCGGTAATACTATCGTTCTAAAAGCCGCATCTCTTACTCCAAAAACTGCTTTAAGAATTGCAGCCCTTTACAAAGAAGCAGGTATGCCCGATGGTGTTGTTAATATTGTTACATGCTCAAGAAACGAAATTAACACTCTTCTTGACCACCCCGATATTAAAGGTATCACGTTTGTTGGTTCAACTCCTGTTGGTAAACTAATTTATGAAAGAGCTGCAAAAGCAGGTAAAAGAGTTCAGGCTCTTTGCCAGGCTAAAAACCATGCTCTCGTTCTTGAAGATGCACCAATTGAAAGAACAGTTGCTGGTATAATAAACTCAGCTTATGGTTGTGCAGGTCAGCGTTGCATGGCTCTCTCATGTTGTGTTGTTCAGGAATCAATCGCAGATAAATTTGTTGCAGAGCTCAAAAAACAGGCAATGAATATCAAGGTTGGTAAATCCATCGATAAAACATCAAAGCTCGGACCGCTTACATATAAGAAACATTATGACGAAGTTGTTGCTGACATAGAAAAAGGCGTTAAAGAAGGTGCAACACTTGTTCTTGACGGCAGAAACCCCGAACTTCCTGATGAAATCAAAAACGGTTACTTTGTTGGACCAACGATTTTTGACAATGTAACAGAAGATATGACAATCGGCAGAGATGAAGTTTTCGGACCTGTTCTTTGTGTTAAGAGAGTTAAGGACTTCCACGAGGGTATTGCAGTTATGAACGCGAACCCCTATGCAAACGGTTCTGTTATCTTTACTCAGAATGGTCACTATGCAAGAGAATTTGCTCGCCATACTCACGGTGGTATGGTTGGTGTTAATGTTGGTATCCCTGTTCCGATTGGATTCTTCCCCTTCTCAGGTCATAAGGATTCATTCTTCGGTGACCTTCACTGTCTCGGTAAAGATGCCTATCGCTTCTTTACAGAAAGCAAGTGTGTAACAACCCGCTGGTTTGATGAAGACGAAATCAAGAAAACAGAGGTTTCAACCTGGGACGGCACTATCTGATTTTGTTAATTTAACATTGAAAGGATATAATAATTATGCTTAATATTGGTATTATCGGTGCAGGACGCATCGGCAAGGTTCACATTGAATCAATTTCATATCACGTTAAAAATGCAGTTGTAACCGCAATTGCTGACCCCTTTATGAATGACGAAACAAAAGCATTCTGCGAAGGCTTCGGTGTTGAAAAAATCTATACAGATTACAAGAAAATTATTGAAGACGAATCAATTGATGCAGTTCTTGTTTGCTCTTCAACTGATACTCACGCTCCAATTTCTATTGAAGCAATCAACGCAGGTAAACACGTTTTCTGTGAAAAACCACTTGCAAACACCGTTGACAAAATTCTTGAAATTGCAGAAGCCCTTAAAGCTCATCCCGAGGTTAAATTCCAGGTTGGCTTTAATCGTCGTTTTGACCATAACTTTGCAGCAGTCAGAAAAGCTTACGACGAAGGCAGAATTGGTGATGCTCAGATTCTTAAAATCACATCCCGTGACCCTCAGGCACCCCCTGTTGGCTACTGTGCAGCAAGCATCTTCCTTGATATGACAATTCACGATTTTGATATGGCTTGCTTCCTTACAAACAGTGATGTCGAAGAGCTTTATGTATATGCTGATGCTCTTATCAATCCCGGTATCCGTGAATATGGTGACTTTGATACAGCTATCATTTCAATGAAAATGAAAAATGGTGCTCTTGCAGTTATTGATAACTCCCGCCAGGCAATGTACGGCTATGACCAGAGAGCTGAGCTTTTCGGTTCAAAAGGTATGGTTGCAACCACTAACGACACTCTTTCAACTGCTGTTGTTTCAGATGCTAACGGTGTAACTGGCGAAAAACCGCTCTACTTCTTCCTTGAAAGATATATGGGTTCTTTCTCTGAAGAAGTCAGACAGTTTGTTGACTGCTGTATAAACGATAAAGAAACACCCGTTGGTATCCATGCAGGTCTTCAGTCAGTTAAAATTGCTCTTGCAGCTGAAAAATCAGCTAATGAAGGCAGACCAGTAAAACTCGCGGAGATAGAATAAAAATGTCAGAAAAAAACTATGATATTATAGTTATTGGTGCAGGTTGCGGCGGTTTAACCGCTGCAGCTTGTGCCGCTAAAGAGGGCAAAAAAGTCCTTTTACTTGAACGCCACAATACTCCCGGTGGCTTCGCTTCAAGCTTTATAAGGGGTAGATTTGAATTTGACGTCAGCTTGCATCAGCTCTGTGGTATCGGAAAAACTGCAGGGCTTGGTGAATTACGGAATATTTTTGAATACCTTGGTATATGCGATAAAATTAAATGGATAGATATTCCTCAGGCTTACAGATTAATAACAAAATCTTCCGACGGCTCCACTATTGATGTTATAATGCCTTTTGGTATTGAAAACTATATTGAGGCAATGGAGAAATATGTTCCAGGTAGCAAACCATCAATGACAAAACTTTTTATTTTGGCTGAAGAAATAGTTAAATCAAGTGATTTTTTTGCTGAATTTGAGTTTAAAAAAAGCTTTTCAGTTATGAGTAAGGTTTTAAAAGAACATGGCAATTTTATAAGAACTGCCCCCTACTCTGTTAACAAAGTTTTAGATGCTTTAAATGTACCGAAAAAGGCTCAGGAAATATTCACTGCTTATTGGCTTTATCTCGGTGTTGATTGCGAAAGATTAAGCTTTATTCATTATATATCAATGGTATATATGTATCTGACCTTTGGTGCAGTTACACCTAAAATGAGAAGCCATGAAATGAGCATGGCTCTTGCCGGTGCAATTGAAGATAACGGTGGTGAAATTCGCTATAATTCTCACGTTTCAAGAATTCTTTTTAAGGACGGACAAGCATCAGGCGTTATTCTCAAAAGCGGGGAAAAGATTAAATGTAACCATATAATTGCAAACTGCTCTCCTACTACTGCATACGGAAAAATGATGAAAGCAAAAGATGTTCCTGAAAGTGCATTAAAACGCACAAACGCTCGTTCGTTTGGTATGCGAGGTGCTAGCGTATATCTTGGATTAAACCGTTCGCCAAAAGATTTAGGAATAACGGAGCATTCATATTTTATTACAGATACTGCAAATTCAGTTAATCAATTCCAATTAATGAAAAACATTGATACAAACAATGCTCAGGCAGCAGTTTGCCTGAATATTGCAAATCCTGATTGCTCTCCTGCAGGTACAACTATCCTTTGTCTTACAACTCTTTACAGCGATAACTGTTGGGCAAATATCAACCCGGAAAATTACTTTGATGAAAAAGATATGCTTGCGGCAAGATTAATTGCAAACTTTGAAAGTGCCACAGGCATTATAATTCACAACTCTATTGAAGAGTTGGAAGTTGCAACCCCTGTTACCTTCGCTCGTTACACTTATACACCGCAAGGAACAGTTTACGGTTATTATGGTGATGATTGGGACGGTATTATTCCGAGAATTATGACAGAGGCTAGCGATTGTGACACTAAAGGTCTTCGCTTCTGTGGTGGTTGGGGTGCTCAGCTTTCAGGTATGAGTTCTGCAATTGCAAGTGGCAGAAATGCGGCATTTGCAACATTTGATGACTTGGAAAATGAAAATAAGAGGGAGGAACAAGCCAATGAGAAATAAAATCAAGGTTGAATCCTCTTTCAGAGATATTAGAAAATTTATTAACATTCCCTCTTACAGAAAGGGTGTTATTGAAGAAGCGCCTGAAACACCTATAAATGCAAACTTTGCAGTTAACTCTGCTGCTAACTTTCTGCACCCTACAACACAATATCTGAGAGTTAAACAGGTTGCGGAAATTGCAAGAGACGTTCGTGCTTATGTGCTTGAACCTGATGCAGCTCACGGTACTGCAAAACTCGCATACTTTCGTCCAGGTCAGTATCTGAGCATCACATTAAATATCGGTTCTGCAGTTGTAACAAGACCATATACGATATGTTCTTCACCTAATCGCTCGGTTGAGGATGAATATGTTATTCTTGTTAAGAAAATCCCACACGGTTTTGCTTCGACTCATATATTCAACAGCTGGACAAAAGGTACTCAGATTGTAGCATCTGCACCGCAAGGTAATTTCTACTATCAAAAATTACGAGACTCAAAAAACATTATTGCAGTTTGTGACAGTAACGGTATTTCTTCATTTTTATCCATGGCTGAAGCAATTGCAGACGGCACACTTGACATTGATTTAACTCTTCTCTATTCAGCAAGAAAGAGAAATGAAACTATAATGAATGAGCGTTTAACCGAACTCTCAGAATCAACTGATAAATTCCGTGTTATTTATGTTTTTAGTGATGAAAGAGCAGATAAATGTGAACGTGGATTTGTGACAAAAACATTAATAGAAAAATACGCTCCTTCATCAAAATACAGTATTTTTGTTTGCGGTTCTACTGCTCTTTACAACAGAATTACTCCTCAAATAGCAGAGTTAAAATTGGAGAAAAAATATATTCGCTTTGGTTTAAGCGGTCAGATTGTTAATCCTGCGAGCTTACCTGATTTTCCAAAGGATGAAATAGGAAAAGCATATTTCTGCAAGGTAATAAAAAATGGTGAGCTTGTTGCAACCATACCTTGCACAACTGAAGAAACACTTTTAGTCAGTCTGGAAAGAGAAGGTGTTAAAGCTCCGTCATCCTGCCGTTCAGGTGAATGTGGCTTTTGCAGAGCAAGACTTATAAAAGGAAATGTATTTATTCCAAATGGAATTGACTCCAGAAGACTTGCTGATTCAAGCCATGGAATTATTCACCCTTGTTGTTCATATCCAATGAGCAACCTGACTTTAATAATAAATTAAAATCGAGAGTGTTCAGAAAATCAAAATTTTCTGAACACTCTCAAAAACTTTATGTTTCTTTTTATTTAAAATCGTCAAAACCATCATCAGCAACTTTTCTTGTTATTTTCTCAGTTGGCATAACTAACGGTTCTGCAGGATTAAGAGGAATATTGCTTGTGTCAACAACCGGTTCTTCTTTAACCTCTTGTACTATGGGTTGCTGGGGTGCAGGAGCAACGCTTAATTCATTATCAACATTGGTGAGTTTATATGCAATTGCAGCATTTTGCATTTTTATTTCTTCCATAGTTTCTTCAAGCTTTTTTTCCATACCGCGAACACTTGCAACAACATAACCTAAAACTGCAAAAATAATTACACCATACGTTATAACATAAATTGAAAAACTGCTCGAAGAATCAACAAATAAAAGTAATAAAACACAGGGCAAAACCAAAGTTAACAAAACAAATGCAATCACAAAAATGATTTTTTTAAGAATGGAACTCATAAACAACCTCCTATTATTTATTTTCCTGCGCAATACGCTTAAGACCTTCAAAACCTATTTTTACCGAATCGAAAACATCCATATCGTAGCACAAATCCTGCTCAATTACAATATACTGAACACCGATTTCCTTGCAAGCTCGATAACAAGCACCTAAATCAAGGTTACCTGTTCCGCATTCAGCAAATCTTTGGGTGTTATTCACAATTCTCATATCTTTAAAGTGGCAGACCTCAACTCTTCCTTTAAGCTTTTTGAGGTATTCTGCAGGATTAACGCCACCAACCTGCATCCAATATGTATCAGGAATAAAATGAAGATTATCTGCAGATGTTTCTTCAATTAATCGTTCAAAAGTACGCTTACCGTCATAAACCTCAAATTCAAAAGCGTGATTATGATAGCAAAGCTGTTTACCCTGCTCTTTCATTTTTGCACCGATTTCATTACATTTTTGAATAAAACCGCTGACACCCTCAAAAGATTCATGGATATTACCGGGCATTGCACCAATACCAATATTATCACAATGAATAAGGTTATGCTCGTGAATAAGGGCATCAAAATCATTTTTCATTCTGTCATAGGGCTTGTGAGTTACGCAAACCTCCATTTTATATTTATCAACAAGCTCTGCAACTATTTCAGGATGAATATCGCCAATTGCAGAAATCTGAATAACATCGCAACCAATACTCTGAAGAAATTTCAGAGTTTTTTCGAAATCTTCAGCATTTTGACATTTATCACGCAAAGTAAATAACTGAACACCAAGTTTAATATCGCTCATAAAAACACCTTATTTCTAATTATATACTTACATTTTAACATACAATTTGGCAAAGTAAAGATTTTTTTTGCTATTGTGCATTTTATTTATAAAAACTATTGATTTTTTTATAAAAATGGTTAAAATGTTATGTGTATGGAAGGAATATGAAATTACATAACAAGAAGGCGAAACTATGGCAAAATATCTTATTGTTAATGCTGATGACTATGGAATGTGTACTGCGGCTAATGAAGCTGTTGAAGAGCTTTTCCTTGGTGGTTGGTTAAAGTCTGCTACAATTATGATGCCCTGTCCGGGAGCAGAGCATGCTGTTCATTTCTCTATGGATCATCCTGAGTATGCAATCGGTATTCATACCACTCTTACAAGTGAATGGGGTAAATATCGTTGGAAACCTTTGACTGATGGTAAAACGCTTCTTGATGAAGAAGGCTTTATGTGGCACGAAAGCGATCAGGTTGAAAAAAACGCATCTTATGAAGATATTGAAAGAGAAGTTCGCGCTCAGATTGACCTTGCTCATAAAATGGGCATGAAGCCCAGCCATGTAGATAACCATATGGGTTCTCTTTATGGTCACTATACCGGCAGATTAGGTCTTTCAAAGCTTGCTCTTAAAATCTGCGGTAGCTATGGATATGCTTATCGTCTTTACACAAAAGCTGATAAAAGAATCTGTCCTAATGGCACCCCCTATCCCCTTTATGCAGCAGTTACAATTCTCTCTAAGCATTGGGGTAAAAAATATGATGTTGTAATCCCCGATTACCTTCTCTTCCCCGATTGGAACGATGATATGAGAGTAAGCTACGAGGTTTATCGTGATACTATTCTCAAAATCTGGACTGATATCCCCGATGGTGTAACAGAAACCTTCGTTCATCCTTCTGTTGAAAATGATGAGCTTAAAGGCATCACAGGCAGATGGAAAGACAGAGTCTGGGAATACCAGCTTATGAAAGATCCATACGTACATAAATACCTTAAAGACCACGGCGTTGAATTAATAAGCTACAGAGAGCTTATAAAAATGAAAGGCGGCAAGGTTAAGGGTTAATTAAAAATCTATAGCACACTTTAGTAAAAACTATTGAAATTTTTATTAAAGTGTGCTATTATTCTTTAAAATGCGTTGAGCAAGAGAGTAAAAGTTAATTGATGTCATAGAGAGATGTGCCTCGGCTGAAAGCACGTTACGGATGTTTTCTTTGAAGTTCACTTGTGAGCAGTGCGGTTGAAACTAAGTAGGTCGCAACGGGTGTAACCGTTATATTACAGACGAGTGTTTGCTCTGATGCAAAAATTAAGGGTGGTACCGCGGAGATTGTCTTCGTCCCTTTGGGGACGGAGTTTTTTGTTTTTTATAAACAAAAAATAGTTGCAAGTTGAAAGCGGCAAGTAGCAAGTTTCGGGTGCTGCGCACAGCAATTATATTCGTTTAAAATTTTCAGTAATATATTTCGAAAGGATGAAGAAAATGCTTCAAAAAGCACAACAGTTGAAAGAGCAATTCAGCGAAAAAGTTGCTGCGGCAACAGTTCCTGCTGAGCTTGAACAATTGAGAATTGAATTTTTAGGCAAAAAAGGCCCTATTTCTTCTCTTATGGGTGAATTAAGAAATATCCCCAATGAGCAGAAAAAGGAAGCAGGTCAGATTATCAATGATGTTAAACAATTCATTGAGGCTACAATTAATGAAAAAAGAACCGAGCTTATGAAACTTGAGGAAGAGCGTCTTATTAACAGCGCAGAGGATTATGATGTTACCTTCCCCATTTCAGAAGACACAGGTTCTTATCACCCCATCACTCTCGTTCAGCGTGAGGTTGAGGATATTTTTGCAGGTATGGGCTTCTCAATTGAAGACTATGATGAAATAGTTGACGATTATCATTGCTTCGAGGCTCTTAATATTCCAAAGCACCACCCCGCTCGTGATATGCAGGATACTTACTATTTAAGCACAAATCAATTGCTTAAAACTCACACCTCTGCAGCTCAGAATGCTATTCTCATTAAATATACAAAAGAGCTTGAGGCAGACCGCCCCATCCGTGTTATTTTCCCCGGCAGATGCTTCAGAAATGAAAAAATTGATGCTTGTCACGAAAACACATTCTTCCAGATGGAAGGTGTTATGGTTGATAAAGATATTTCAATCTCAAACCTTATTTACTTTATGAAAACAATGCTCTCCGAGGTTTTCCAGAGAGATATCACCGTAAGACTACGTCCCGGTTTCTTCCCCTTTGTTGAACCCGGTTTTGAGCTTGATATTCAATGCCTTATCTGCGGCGGTGACGGTTGTCCCTCTTGTAAAGATTCAGGTTGGCTTGAGCTTTGCCCCTGCGGTATGATTCACCCCAATGTTCTTACTGCCGCGGGTCTTGACCCTGAAAAATACACAGGCTTTGCTTTCGGTCTTGGTCTTACAAGACTTGCAATGATGAGATACGGAATTAAAGATATCCGTGTTTTCAACTCATGCAACCTTAAAGCACTTTCACAGTTTGAAAACGCTACATTCACAGATTCTGAAAAGGAGGTCAAATAAATGTTTGTTTCAATTAACTGGATTAAAGAATATGTTGACCTCGAAGGTCTTGACATTAAAAAGCTCATTAACTCTTTCACCCTTGCAACTGCAGAGGTTGAAGATATTAACGTTAAAGGTGAAGATTTAAGAGATGTTGTTGTTGGTGAAATTCTTTCAATAGAAAATCACCCCAATTCAAAAAAGCTTCATCTTCTTAAAGTTGACGGTGGCGACAGAATTTATGATGTTGTTTGCGGTGCACCTAATGTTCGTGAGAATATGAAAATCGCTTTTGTTAAAGCAGGTGGCAGAGTTCCCGCAGGTGAAATCACTAAAGCTACTGTTGCAGGCTTTGAATCAGAGGGTATGTGCTGTTCCGCATTTGAGCTTGGTCTTTCTGATGATAAATCAGGTCTTATGGAAATTGATGTAGATGCTCCCAACGGTACAAATCTTAAAGAAATTTACCCAATTGACGATATTATTTTTGAGGTTGATAATAAATCTCTCACAAACCGCCCTGACCTCTGGGGTCACTATGGTATTGCAAGAGAATTTGCTGCTCTTACTGACAGAGAACTTAAACCTCTTCCCCTTTCCGACCTTGCTTATGATGGTAATGAAAAAATTAAGGTTACTGTTGGCAGAGACGACCTTGTATATCGCTATTCTTGTATAAAAATGGACAACATCACAAAGAATGTAAGTCCTATGTCCTTGCAAATCCGTCTTTACTACTGCGGTATGAGAGGAATTAATCTTCTTGCTGACCTTACAAACTATATCATGCTTGAAATGGGTCAACCAACTCACGCATTTGACGCAAACAAGATTGATGAAATTGTTGTTGACACTCCCAAAGCTGATTGCAAATTCACAACTCTTGATAACACTGAAAGAGATATAACAACTGATACCCTTCTCATCCAGAACGGTTCAACTCCTGTTGCAATTGCAGGTATTATGGGTGGCCTTGATTCTGAAATTGTTGGCGACACAAATGCAGTCGTTCTCGAATGTGCAAACTTTGACGGTGTAAGCGTAAGAAAATCTTCTTCAAGACTCGGTCTTCGTACCGATGCTTCTGCAAGATATGAAAAAATGCTTGACCCAGAAATGACCGTTACAGCAGCAAAGCGTTTTGCATACCTTCTTCAGAGCATTGATGAAGGCGCAAAGGTTGCTTCTCAGCTTACTGATGAATATGTAAGAAAATACCCCGAAATCAACATAAGCTTCAACAAAGCTTATGTTGATAAATACACAGGTATTGATATTTCCGAAGAAAGAATTCTCAAAACTCTTACTGCACTCGGTTTTGGTATTGAAAAAGACGGCGAGGAATTCAAGGTAAAAGTTCCCTCATTCCGTGCAACAAAGGATGTTACAATCAAAGCTGATATTATTGAAGAAATCACTCGTATCTACGGCTATGATAACTTCAGTATCATCACAACAAAGAGTCCTTTAAAACCTGTTAAGAGCTCCCCTGTTCGCGCTCAGAGCAACGAAATTAAAGATATTCTCGTTAAGCACTATAATCTTCATGAGGTTCATTCATATATCTGGTGCGATGTGAGAAAATATAAAAAGCTCGGTATTGAGGTTGAGGAAAATGTTAAGGTTCTTAACATTGAAAGCTCTGATAACGGAACAATCCGTAATTCAATGATTCCTACTCTCCTTTCTGCAGTTTCCGATAACAAGGATTATTCCGACAACTACGGCATTTTTGAAATCGGTCGTGTTGCAGCTGGCGTAAAAAATGACGGTACTGCAAATGAACGCAGAAGACTTGGCATTGTTCTGTTTGATAAAACAATTTCTGAAAAAGATTTGTTCTTCAAAGCAATTTCGATGGTTAACGAAATTTTCTTACAGATCAAGCACAAAGCACCTGTTCTTGCTAAAGTTCAGCCTTCTCACGCTTGGCAACACCCCAAGAACACTGCAAGCATCTCCTGCGATGGTGTAAATGTTGGTGCTATCAACACTCTTCACCCAGCAAATTCACAGAAGCTTGATAAAAACGGCGTAGCTGTTTGTATCGAAATTGATGTTGATGATTTCATCACAATTAACGGCGATAACATTTCATTTATAGAGCCCTCAACTCAGCAGTCAACTTATTATGACCTTTCTCTTATAATGAAAGAGGGCGTTACTTTCTCTGATATGTCTGAATGTTGGAACAAGCTTAGCCTTAACGAGCTTAACAATGTTAAGGTTATTGACACTTATGAAAAAGATGGTGTTAAGAGCATAACAGTTCGCCTTATCTTTTCTTCCAAAGAGAAAACACTTGAAATGGATGAGGTTCAGGGTTGGATTGACACAATTCTCGCAAATCTTAAGAAAATCGGCATTGAAATGAGAGCTTAACAGTACCATTTAAGAAACTTTAAACCAAAGTTTGAAAATTCTTAACAATTAACTGTTGTAATTTGAAACTTAATAGTCTATAATGGTTATATAGTTCACAGGAGGTGTTTATATGACAGATAAAACAATACAATTCACTATCAGCGATGAACATGAAAGAGAGATGCGTGAGATTCTTGTGACCGTTTATAACGCTTTGGTTGAAAAGGGTTACAACCCCACAAGTCAGCTTGTAGGTTATATACTGTCTGAGGACCCCACCTACATCACAACTCACAACAATGCAAGAAGTCTTATTCGTAAGATTGACAGAGACGAGCTTCTTCAGGCTCTTCTCAAGGCTTATCTTCACTAAGGAGTGTTTATTTTGGCTGATAATAAAAGCTTTTTGACATACAAGGGCAAACCTCTTGTTCGCAAAGGCAACACAATTTACTATGGTGATATTAACGACCCTTATGTTACAATGCTTTCAGTTGTTGAATCCCACGAGGTTCACGGCGTTAAGATTGCAGACAAGGTTAAGGTTCAACTCGTTAACACCCAAGAGGCTAA
>JAZUSD010000084.1:0-16325 GCA_045606545.1 Acutalibacteraceae bacterium
ATATCAACTACCTGAAGCTTTGCTTCCTCAAAATTCTGAACAAGATTCTGAAGCATTATGTTTCTTGCACCAACAAGAAGAACATTCAATGCTGGCTGGTCATCATCATCGTTTGTTTCATCGATAACAACAAAATCAAGACCTAATTCGGTAACAGGAACAGGAATAAAGTCCTGAGCCTGCATTGTTATAACGCCTCTGAGTTTTTCATCAGGCACCTTGGGGAAAGTTGCATAACGCATAATAACATTTTCATTATTAACGCCAATGATAATAGGAGCATTTTTATTAAACTTTCCTTTTACCATAAGGTCGTTAAGAGCAACGCCAAAAAGCGTGCTGTCTAAAATTATACCATTTCCCATTACATTATTATCAAGCGGTTCCTTACCTGCAGCAATAACATCAAAACTGCCGTCAGAGTGTTTATAAAGCTCAACCGCTTTAATTTCATGTGAATTGTATTCAATGCCGATGGCACTGTTTACCTTAGCCATTATATCTACTCCCTTGCGAAGGATTTGAATTTAAGTTTTATGTGGGGGTTGCTGTTGTAGCCTGGAAAACAGGAAGATACAAAGCAATGATCAAGAAACCAACTATACTTGCAAGACCAACCAACATAATAGGTTCGAGAGTTGATCCTAGGCTCTTTGCAATTGTATCAACGTCTTCCTCGTAAAATTCAGCAACCTTATCAAGCATAGTGGGAAGCGTACCTGCTTCTTCACCGATAGCAATCATACCTATAAGCATAGGTGGAAAAAGACCTGATTCATCAAGAGATTCGTGAATAGTTCCGCCGTTTTCAACCTCTTCAATAGCTTTTGTGACTGCAGCTTCAACGAGCTTTGAACCGGATGTAGGTCCGGCAGTTTCCAATGCTTTAACTGCAGTAACACCGCCACCGATAAGTGTTGCAAAAATACGGCAAAAACGCGCGAGAATAGTTTTGGTTATAAGTTCGCCTATAATAGGACATTGCATTTTATGGTTCTCCCAGAAATGCTGAATAGGAGGAGACTTTATAACTTGAATAATGAGGAAAATCAAAACACCTATTGCAGGGAAAATTGCATACCAATATGCACGCAATGATTCAGAAAGGAAATAAACGAATTCTGTAATAGGATTCAATTCCTCAACAGATTCTGTCATCCCTTGGAAAGTCGGAACCATAAAAATAAGCATTACAATAAGAATAATGATTGCAAAACCACCAACCATCTTGGGATATGATGTGGCAGACTTAACGGAGTCTTTAAGTTGTTTATCTTTATGTAACTGGTTGGACATAGCTAAAAGGGTTTTGTCAAGCATACCACCCATTTCACCTGCGGCAATCATTGAACAGAAAAGATCTGAAAAAACCGGTCTCTGTCCAAGAAAAGCCTCAGAAAGTGCTACACCACCTTCAACATCATCTGCAATATTTTTAATTGCATTAGCAAGTGTTTGGTTAGTTGTCTGTCCAACAAGAGTTTGCATAGCTTGTGTAACAGGAATACCTGCGCTAATCATAGCTGAAAGCTGACGTGCAAACATTGACATATCTGCAAGAGAAACCTTTTTGCCTCTTGTTTTCTTAACGCCTTTTCCTTTGTTTTCGGAAAGTGTGGTTACAACCACACCTGCTTCACGAAGCTTTTCATAAGCTTCACCGGTGCTGTTGGCAACAACTTTACCTGTTATTGACTGACCTTGTCGGTTTAACGCTTCATACGTAAATTCCAAGAGTCTGCCCCCTTTGAATAATCAAGAATATTATCAATACATCTGAATTTGTCTGAGAATTTCTGCTCTTTCTACACAGTTTTCTATAACTGATTCTCTGCTGATTTTTTGTTCTCTGAGCAATTTGATAAGAGCCTGGTCCATTGTCTGCATACCCTCTTTTTGAGCAGTTTGCATAGCGCTATAAAGCTGGTGATCTTTACCTTCACGAATCATATTTCGAATAGCAGGTGTATCAACCATATATTCAACTGCAGAAACTCGACCGCCACCTAAATGTGGCAAAAGTTGCTGAGAAATAACCGCTCTGAGAGTGTTAGAAAGCTGACTTCTGATCTGGTTTTGCTGCTCACTGGGGAAAGAGTCGATAATACGAGCAATTGTAAGCGGAGCGGTCTGCGTATGCAAAGTAGAAAGAACAAGGTGACCTGTTTCCGCCGCCGTAAGAGCGATACTTATACTTTCAGGGTCACGCATCTCGCCAATCATAATAACATCAGGATCGTGACGAAGAACCGTTCTCAAGGCATTATTAAAACTATGAGTATCCCCGCCTAATTCACGCTGTCTTATAATAGAGCGCTTGTGCGAGTGCAAAAACTCAATGGGATCTTCAATGGTAACTATGTTATATTCATAGTTTATATTCATATAGTTAACCATTGCCGCAAGTGTCGTCGACTTACCGCTACCTGTTGGACCTGTAACAAGTATAAGACCGCGAGGAAGTGAACAAAGTCTTCTGACATCAGCAGGCAAGCCAAGTTTGTCAAGCGTTGGAATTTCAAATGGGATAGCTCTGAAAACCGCTGCCAATGTACCACGCTGAATGATTATATTACCTCTGAATCGAGCACATCGCGGAACAGAATATGAAATATCAAGTTCAAGATTATCTTTTAGATCGCTTTTGTTTTTTTCGGTAAGGACCGCCAGCAACATATTCTCAACATCTGCAGGAGACATAGGGGGGAAATCCTGCTTTACAATGTCGCCGTCAATACGGATGCATGGAGGCATACCTACAACAATATGAAGGTCGGAACCTTTTTTCTCAACAGTAAGTCTGAGCAAGTGCTCCAAATCTACCGGATAAGTACTTGGTTGATTAATAAATTCCACAACATTCACTCCAACGCGATAAAATTTTAGCCTATCTGTCCCCACATATCTACAATAAGGTCAATATTTTCGGGAGATTCAAGAACATAAAGAACATGCTTAACACCTTCATCAGAGGGATCAAGGTCAGCAGAAAGTTCAAAGGATGCTACTGAAATAGTAGGAATATTAAGAAGTTTAACAACAAGCTCTTCTTTTGCTGCAAGAACTGAAAGTTCTGTAGCATCTGTGATTGTTGCAATCGGGTAATACATTTCGCTCAAATTGTTATCAAGAGATGCGATAAGCTCCTGAACCTCTTCAACCTGATTCTTGTTGCAATATACCATGATTGATTTTGTTCTTGAGGGATAAGAACCAAAGTAGAACTCAACGCCATCAATATCAACAAATCCGATTTTACTTTGAAGCTCGGAAGCAACAATATTCTGAAGTTCATATGTAAAGAATGTTCTTGTTGCATCGTTATCAGCTGTGTCATTCTCTTTGATGCGATCAACTGCTTCTTCAACCTCATCAGCTTCGCCTTTAATCCATACTCTCTTCTCATAAAGGTCAAGACCAAGAATTTCAACGTTGTAGCCGAAAGTGCTAACAATAGCGCTTGCATCATCTTTGGTTATATATTGAAGGTCAATTTTAACAAGAGAAGTTTCGCCATCGGTAATAACAACATCTTCGGGCTTTTCATTCTGCGTTGAATCATCGGGTTTTGTAGTATCCTGATTTGTATTGTTATCTGAACTCTCGTTCTTTGTATCTTCTGTTGCATCACCCGGGGTATTAGCTTCGTTATTTGAATTTTCGTCTTGGAAATCAACAAGCTTCTTTACATTCATAATATCCTGATATGCATCACCGGAAGCATAAACATAAAGTGTCATCGGATGAGCTGACATAACAATACCGGTGTGAAGACCGAGGGAACCAAGCAAACTGCTGAACTCGCTTGCAGTTATATATTTAAGTTCAATAGCTGTGAGGCTGGAACTGATTTTTGCACTACCGATTGTTGTATTCTTTTTGTTATCAAGAGTTTTAATAAGTTGGTTTACCTTTGAAAGTTGCATAGGAGTACCGCTTACCCAGAACTCTCTGAGGTTGATGTCAACCTTAACAAGCTTAACAGAAACACCAAGTGTTGAAAGCTGAGATGTAAGTGTGTCTGTTGAAATATATTTAAGTGAGAATTTTGCGAGAGCTTCTTTATCAACAAAACTTGAGTTGAGAACTGAAGCGGTACCAACATAGATAATATCGTCATGCTTGATATAGGTCATATCAACCATACGAAGAATATAATCAATTGCTGCAAGAGGTGTTACATTATCAATAGCAATCTCGGGAAGAGTTGTTGTTGTACCTTTAAAAATCATTGTGTAACCCGTATGAGCAAGAACTGTTTCAAGCGCACCAATAAGGTCAGCATCCTTAAAGTTAATTGAAATTGTACTTGATGTGCCATAGTATGTAGTTGAATCATCTTCAACTGCAACTGCACCGGGAATATCAAGTTTCTGACCTGCATAAAGTTCAGCAGAAGCAGAAATCCCGTTTGTTGTAACGATATCGGAAACCGTAACACCATGAGTAGCTGCGATAGAAGAAAGGGTATCGCCCTGCTTTACTATGTAAGTACCCATTGCTTCGTCAATGGCACTGCCTGCTGCAGAGAGTGGTAAAACTGCACTCATAAGCAGAACAAGTACAAGGGCAAAAATGCCGATTGACCTCATTTTGCGTTTGTTTGTTTTCATTGGATAGTCCCCCTAATTTATATGAATTTACATAAATTACTTATTTAGCTAAATCTAACTTCTTCGTTAATTTTCCGGCTTTGAAAATAACGTAATCTGAAGAGATTTCTTTTAACTCCCAGTTTGAATCGCCAATTGTTTCACCCACAGTAAGAATCAGCATATCGCCTTTTGAACCGACCTGAATCAACGCTGTTTTAAGACCGCTGGAACCAACAACAGAACCAGTGTAAGTAGCAGAAGCGAGTATATCAGGTGAAAGCGGGTCTTTATCAATAAGTTCAACAACCTCTTTATCTTTTATTATATTGCTTCCGGGAATAACCTGAACTTCATTAGATTGAACCGAAGTATCGTTTGTATCTGTGTTATCATTCTCTATTAAAATTCCATCTCCGAAAACCACAAAAATAAAGATTGCAACAAGAATCAGGAATAAAATTACCGGGATCAGAATTTTCATAATCGGATTTTTTTCAAAGAAACTTGCAATCTGCAAAGTAAATCCGTTTTTACTTCCGGAAGTTTTTTCTTTCTTGGTGAATTTTGGTAATTCAAGTGCCATAAATAAGCCTCCAAACAAGTATATAATTACCTAAATGTTGTAAAGTCAAATTGATTTTTTTATCTAAAAACACCATTTTTCTACAAAAAGGCGCAATTAACCTATTAAGACTATACTACAAATAATATGATACTACAAACGGAGCAATTAATCAATACTTTTTATGGTTTCTGTTGAAAAAAACAACACAAATCATATTAGAAAAACAACGTTTTATTTTATAAAAAATGACGAAAAAAGAACTCTCCTTCCAGAGAGTTCTTTTTATCACCTTATATTTTATTTTCTTTTGTGACTTTTAGCACTTCTACTTCCATAATAATAGGAAGAACCTCTGTTACCGTAATAATAAGAAGAACCATAATATCCACCGTAACGATTGGAGAAGTAGCCGCCTACTTTGCCCATAGCAAGCCCTGCATTACCGCTACCTGCACGATTATAAATACAACCGAGAATCTCAGCTTTAGCAGTTGTGAGATCACTGAGAGCGTATTCGATCTGAGGAATTGCAACCCTTTCTTCAGCAGTAACCAAAATTACTGAATCTGTATAGTTAGCAATGATAGCTGCATCGGCAACAACACCGGCAGGAGGACAGTCAACAATAACATAATCAAAGTTAGCTTTTGCCTGCTTGATGATTTCAGCCATAGCTTCAGAAGCAAGAGTTTCTGAAGGATCCTTAACCGCTGCTGAGGCAACAAGAAGATAGAGGTTAAGTTTCTCAATATATTTAACAGATTCTTCAAAAGACTTTTTGCCAGTTACGATGTCATAAACACCTCTCTCACCTTCAAGAGCAATGCCGAGAGTTTTGCAAACAGCGGGTTTTCTTAAGTCTGCATCAATAAGAAGAACTGATTTACCGCTTTTTGCAAGAGAAAGAGCAGTGTTAACCGAGCAAGTTGTTTTACCTTCACTTTCAGTAGAACTTGTAATAGCAAAAACTGAATAACCTTTCTTAAGCTTAACGTTTTCAATTTTCGTTCTTATAAGCTTGAAAGTTTCGATAAAAGGAAGACCAACATTTTTATCTGTAATGAGAAATCTTGTTCTGTCAGATTTCTTTTTATTCTTAATATCATAAACAGTTGCAATAATATTCATATTGAAATTATTCTTAATATCCTCAGTAGAAAGGAGCTTATTCTGAATTTTTGCAGTAATAAGAATAATTAAACCAGCAAGAGCAGCACCTAATATGAAACCTGCTACAGTATATATAAGGGTTGAGGAGTCAGATGCAAGCTTTGCCTTTGTAGCATTATCTGCAATGCTGATATCAGCAGTCGGGAAAACCTTTTTCGCAATTTCAGGATAAACGCTCTGAATAGCTGTTGCAACAGCATAAGTCAAATCTTTGTCATCTGATTTAACAGTTACAGTAATAAGGGTTGTATCGGCAACAACCTCAACATTGATTATACCTCGAAGCTTTTCCTTAGTATATTTCTCACCTGTTAATGATTCAACAATATCCTGAACCTTTGTAATGAAATCATTACCTTTTTGAATAATAACTTTAAAGTTATTAGCAAGAGTTGTAGAAGCCTGAGCATCACTGGCAGTTGTTATCATACCTGATGTTGACCCTGCAACATCCTTATCTTTGTTTGATACGTTAAAGATAATCTGTGAAGTATAGGCCTCTGTGTATGTAAGTTTAGCAACACCAAAACCTGAAACAGAAAAAACAACAACAAAAATTACAATAAGCCACCACTTAGCAAGAACTTGTCTGATAAGTTTAAAAAACGGTTCAAGACCAATAGATTCGTCATAAGAAGTTCTTTTCTCCTCGTAAGCCATTTCATAATCTCCTTTGAATATATTTAGTAGTATATAAAATTCGACAGTACACTATCTTAACCATTTTACCACATACAAAACCATTCCACAATAGTTTTTTAAAATAATTTCTTGGTAATTTAAGATTTTTGAATTTTCTTTAAGGTTTCGAGTTTATATTTTAAGCGTTTTTTTAAATACCTTGTTTTTATATTTTTAACAAATTTATTTTTATGCTTCAAATATTCCGAATCAGTATCCGCATCAATTTCCTTACCATCTATTATTAAGGTTTTGACAACACCTATGATGTTTTCATCAGTAATGCCGAATTCTAAAAGAAATTGATTATCTCCGCACATTACGTATTCACCATCATCTTTTATGGCAACAACACGATGAAGAACAAAAGCTCCATCATTCCTGCGGTAAAGCGGAATATCCCCTAATTTCAATGGTAACTGAGGTTTTACAATTTTAACAAAATCCCTGTTTTGATAAAGTAGCGGATTCATACTCGTACCTGTGATTGGAATCTGAAAATCCAATCCACGATTAAATGCTTCTTCTATAAAAGGAAGCAAAGATTCCATATTAAGTTTTTGCATAAAATCCCCTCCTGTTAAAGTGAAAAATACAAAGTTTGGAATATATAAAATTATTGCAAAGTCTATCATCCCTGTTCCATCTTTACTTTCTTATTTCAATTAATAACTATTTACAAACTCAAATAAAAAAGCAACCTTTAAATTTTAACTTTTAACTTCAACTCTTCACTATTCACTATTCTCTCTTAACTCAAACAAGCCGGGTTGCCCCGGCTTGCTGATTTTAATTATTTGAGGTTTTCCTCACAACAGTTAAAACATTAAATTATTCAACGTCATGCCAATTGTTGGTAGATTCAACTTCCCAATCTTCTTTACCAGCAGAAACTGTGAGTACATCCTCGAGCTCGAACTCCATGATTTCGAGCTCAGGTGCTGTGTATTTTTTCATTATGAAAAATACTCCTTTCAATATCATTATTATTATTGAATCACTTGAAATAACCGGAAACATCAATGTAGATATCTTCGCCTGATCCTTCCTGAACACCACCGGAGGTTGTTCCCGGGAGTGTTGTAGTAGTATGAATAACTCCTGATGCAGTTAAAACATCCTCAAGGCTGAATTCGATTAACTGAATATCCGGCTTTTCGTAAGCTTTCGAAATCATTTTTATTGAGGAAGAACTGTTACGTATCTTGCAACGTCAGCAGGTTTAATCTCAACTTCAGGAGCTTCGTATGTTACATCTTCTGTACCATTATTGTAAACAACATAAGGAACAATCTTATATGTGTCTGTAGTAGTTGTAGAAATGTTACCAAGAACTATACGGAAGTAGTAAGCTTCGCCGCCTTTTGCTTTGTAAACACGAGTTGTTGTTAAGTTATCCTGAAGAACATTATTGAGATAGTACTTTGCACCAACTTCTTTAACGTTAGTAGAAACACCATCAGTGAAACTAATCGGAATATCAGCAACATCGAAACCTGCAACAATACCAAGGTTTACAGACTGTGCTTCTTTGTTGTTCCACTGAATCTGGTTCTTAACCCAGTAAACAGGGCTAGTTACTACAGGAGCTTCTGCGTATTCAAAAGCCACATTGAGATTCTTAGCAGCATTCTGTGCAAGAACTGAGAATGGTACATTCTCGCTATCTATATTAACAATAACTGGTTCGAGGTTATTGTCAAAGAAGAAAATAGAATCGTCGAAAGTTACATCCTTCTGAACTAAGAAACGCATTCTAATCATTTTACAATACTCGCCATGAGTATTTACAAGAAGAGTCTGGTCAGAGAATTTACTTGTGTAAACAACTTTTACAAGTTGTGTTGTTGCAAGAGCAGGAGCAGGCATTGTTGTAGAGTCATAAGGTGTACAAGCTTTTTCACCTACACCCCACATATAATAATAACCATAGCCTTCATTTTCATCATCTATAATGAAAAGCGGATCATTTTCGTCTTCCAACATTACTTGTGAATTATTAAGGAAGTCGCCCTGCCACTGACCAGCATTAGCTGTTGAAGGGGTTCTGTCGCTGGTTGCGTTTTGACGAACATGCTTTACATATTCGGTATTGTAGTTTAAATAATATGAAATTGTCTGAACATATGCATCACACTTAAGTGAAACATACAAATCTACAAACTCCCCAGCTTTTGCAGAAGAAATAGCATTCCCTGCTGTATCTTCAAAAGAGAGCTTAAGCGCTGCATTATCTAAGTCTTCAGCAGATACTGGCACAATTGCCAATGAAAAAATCATAGCAATCACCATACATACTGAAAGAATTTTAGAAATTCTTTTCATCTAAAATTTGCCTCCTATATGAAATTTAAATATTTCTGGGATTATCAGAAATTAAAAGAACTGAATAAGAATGTTTCAACAAAGCTGTAAGGTCGTTAGCATTAACAGCAACTACAGTTTCATCCTCCACTTGCACATCTGCTGCAAAAAGTGTTGCATCACTTGTAAGGGGATTAACTGAATATACATGCTTAGCTAATCTTGTAGCATCGTTTGCATCAGCGGTACCGTTGCTATCAACATCACCAAAGATAACGAGAGTATAAGTGGTAACTACTTCGCCAGCTTTATTATAAAGTGTAAGAGTAGCACCTGTACCATTTGTTACGGTTGCTGCACCTACGCTCATTTCAAAGTAACCGTCATTAGTTGCTTCGAAATAGTTGCCGAAATTAGCTGCATCTGTACCTGCGGGTACACCATAAACGTACATTCTGTCAGCATCAACATAACCTGTTGAGCCTTCTTTTGCAACAAGTTCGGGGTCAGCAACCTGTGCTGAGCCGAGAGTTACCTTTTCGCCAACAGTTGCTGCCTGACCATAAATCCAAGTACCTGTTGTAAGGTTTTCGTCGCTAAGACGAACAGCGATAAGGTCGCCGCCCTTATTTGTTTCTGACTTGGGATCGTTTTTGATTACAACATCTGCGCTGTCAGCTGTAAGCTGGAATGTGAGAGTTGCAATAACGCCACCGGCTGTTAAATCAACACCCTTTTCGTCATCACTTGACGGTACAGGGATAACTACAACAAGACCTGATGTTTTGTTTCTCTGGATGTTAGCATCAAAAGTGAGTGCTGAACCCTTTGTAACGCTCTCTAATGTAGCGCCAACTAATGCATCGGAATCGGGACTGGTAACCTGGAATGAAATAGCACCAACAACATAGTTAGCTGTAAGTCTAACGTCAACTGACCATGTACCGTCGCCATTATCTCTTTTATTTTCAAGAGCCCAGGTCTGTGTTTTTGTGTTGTCTTCTTCGTAGCCGTAATCGCCAACAGCGAATGCAGAAACTGCGAATGTTGTCATAACAAGTACGAGAGCAAGCACAACACTAAGAATTTTTTTAGACATATGTTTGCCTCCTAGGTAATTTTTTCAATTTCTCTCCAAATAACAGTCTTAAGACTGTACCTCTCGACTGAGAAATTGCCTCCTTTATATATAATATATATAGTATGCGGTTTTTCTGATTCCCCTCCTGCCGATTTCTCGGCAGGAGAGTTTTTTCAGTCAAGGGATTTGTAAAAATCACTTTCGTGAATTATACCGTTAGTAATTAAGCAACGATAAGGTTAACAATTGCGCCGTAGTCGTCGCCTGTAACTTTTCTATCGTTACCGGAAAGGTCACCTGCAAGGAGGTAACAGCCTTCAAGCTCGCCTTTTTGAGTAGAAACGAGCTGTGCATAAGCACCGTCAAGTACGTCAACCGCACCATCACCGTTGATATCGCCGTTAACAACAACTCTTACAGTTGCAACAGGAATCTTAACGCCGTTGCTTGTTGTATAGAATGTAACAACAGAGTTTGTACCTGCGAAACCATCGAGTTTTGTATCAACTGTATAGTGAAGGTCATTAGAAACTGTAACGTCAACTTCGCCTGCATCTGTTGCAGCAACTTTGAAGAGTGCTTTAACAGCATCTGCATCCATCTCTTTAGCGATGTTAGCAATTGTTGCAGTTACTTGTTCGATACCTTCTTCTTCATTACCTTCAACAAGGATACCTGTGCTTGTGTTAGGTTTGTCTTCGTTATCTGTAATGGTAAGGCCTTTGAACTTAAGTCTTGCAAGAGCTTCTTTAAGTTCTGATGCCTTCTGGTCAACGATATCCTGATCGTCAACTGAATAGGGTTCAGCATTTACATAGTAAGCAGAACCGGGGAAGAGATCGATTGTACCGCCGTTGAATTCAATTTCTTCGTTGATACCAAGTTCAGCAAGAACCTGACCGAGCTCTTTAGCTGTATTGTTATAAAGGCTTTGATGTGCAAGAGCATATTCAGCCTGAGCCATAAGAGCTTCAAGTTCATCGTAATTTGCTTCCTGATCTGCAGGAACAAGCTCATTACGTGCGCACATAAGCTCATATTTAGCATCAAATACAGTTTTCTGAGTGGGTTCGCCAACAACGTCCCAACCTTTAAAGTAAGCTTCTTCGAATCTTACCCAGCTACGTTCAGTGTATCTGCCGGAAATTTCTGCATATGCCTCGTCACTTTCTTCGAAGTCACCAATCATAGCAATCGCTGATGTAAGCTCGTCTTCGAGGTATTTTGTTATAGGTTCATCTGCTCTGGGAAGGAGACGATCACCTGTTAATGTAAGGTAAACCGATGCCATTTCAACATCAAGGTCAGAAACTCCTGCATATTCAAATTTCTTATTCTTGAGCCATGCAGCCTTAGATTCAATTTCTTCGTCTGAAAGAGGTTCAAGAAGAGCTGTAATAATGTTGTTTGAGTTTGTTGTTGTACCCATATCTGTACCGCCTGTGTATGCAGCAAGAGTAGAGTTACCTGCAACAAGAGCTCTGAGGTCATCCTCTTCAATCCATGTGTAGGGGAAGCTTTCATCTATTTCTGAAACAGAAATGTTGGAAGCATCGTTTTTAAGATTGATGTAGTAGTTTGCATCGTCACGAGCATCGTTGTAACGGTTAAGTCTGTACATCTGATAATCTGTATAGTCCTTGATATCAGTTCTTGTTGCCTGAGATGCGTCAAGTTGTTCTGCAAGAGTATCGATAGCATCACCAATAGCTGAACCTGAAGCTGATTTAATATATTCAACCTCATTAACAGCAATTCTGAGAGGCTCATAATATTTCTTGAAGTTGAATTCTGATTTGCTGTTCCATGATTGGTAAGCAACCCTCATACCTTCTTCAAGAGCATCAATATATTTATCCCAAACGGTTTTTGCATCCAATACTGTAACCTTTTTAACAGAAACATTTTCATCGCTTGCAAGAGTACCTATTTCAGTATTCTTTTCATCAACGTTAACGTCAGCGTCTGCAACTACATTACCGTAAGAGTCGAGCCAAGCAGTTTCTGTTGAATCTGTTTCACGAAGGATTACTTCATCGTCAGATGTATCTTCAGTATCCTTATCATCTATTTCGTCAACAGATGTAAGCAATCTATCTGTATAGATTTTTCTGGTATCTGTGTAATAAGCATCTGACAATCTCATTGTAGCGTTTTCATCGTTAACAAGGTCGATGAGCATATCTCTGTAAATATCATCGAAGAAAATAAGCTTGAATTCACCTGAACCGGAGTTCTTGGATTGAAGTGAAACAGTCCAAGATGCAGAAGCACCTGTTTCCTGAACAGTTTCATAAGCAAGAAGATCTTCGAACGCTTCCTGTTCAACAACAGCACCGGAAATCTGAGTTGAATCAGAACCACCGGAAAGAGTTGTTTTATAAGGCAAAGCAGCTTCATAGTTGTTAAAGAGCTGGAGATATACATCAAATTCCGCCTTACGAATTTCAGCTTCAAATTTACCCATAGTCAATCCGTAAACGGGGTTTTCACTTGTAGCATATGCATGATAAGTATATGCCTGACCAGAGTTGTTACGCCAGAAGTTAACAACATCTATATTTTTAACGTAATCAGTTGCGTTTGAATAAGGAACATACTGAGGTGTTAAAACAGCGATGTTGTGGTCATCAGAGGTTGCACCGTAGGTCTGAACTGTTGCTTCGTCAGTTGCAGTAGTGAAGTTAACATATCTTCTTTCAACGAAGGTTGCTCCGTCAAGGTATGCATTACCATCTTCACCATATACCTTATACTCAACGTCGATACGTGCGAGAACACTATTATTCTGAGTAAAGTCATTATTAACGCAACCTGCACCACCAACTTTGGTACTATCTTGGGAGTGAGTAAGTGTACCGAGGTCAAGACGAATTGCTGCATTATCGCCGTAAGGTGCTTCAGGGTCTGTTACTGTTGCTGTAACATAAGTTGAAGGTGTACCATCAAAGTTATATGCTTTAGCAGATACAATTTCAATTTTATACTGTTTATCGAAGTTCTCTGAACGATCTTCAGGTTTAAGATATCTTCTCCAAACACCATCTGCAGTATTAGCGATATTAACTGTATAACCATTACTGTTCATATCATAAATGGTTACAGGGTCACAAGAACCTTCAGGAGTTTCTTCATGAGAACCTTCTACCCAAGTACAACCGTTATCAGGAGCTATATATGTTTCGTTAATCTGAATATCGGGAGTGTCGAAGCTCTGTTCTGTACCCCAACCCTTAATAAGCTTACCAACAACGGGAAGAGCATTAAGAAGGATATGAGAGCTGTTTGAATTAAGTCTTCTGAGAAGGAGACCTACTGTAAGCTTAAGGTTTTTGCTTTCAAGAACGCTTTCAATGCTCTGCACTGTATTTGCATCAGTTGCATTGCACTGAAGAAGGTTTACACCGAAATCATCTTCAGTATTGTCATCGCGGAAGATAAGACCAAGAATGCCGTTAACAATGTTAAGAGCTGCATTTACAAGGTTGTTATCATCAAGGAAGTTGTATTTTGAAGCAGTGTTTCTTCCAAGAAGACCAAGAACATCAGCAAGGTCTAAGTCTGTTAAGAAGTTCTTCAAACCTGTGTTAAGGAATTTGTCAACGTCGAACTCAAATTTAACGCCATTAACTGTTGTTGTTGTTGAATAGCCATTGATAAATCCAAGAGGAAGAATCTTATTAAGGATATAACTAAGCTTATTAAGAGGTCCGCTAATAGCTTCAATTGTGCTTACCTCGAAACCATCAATAACAGATGAGTAACCGCCGATGTAACGAGCACCCCAGATAATAGCTGTGTCGAGCATATTCTGCCAACGAGTTGCTTCATAAACATTTGTATCAGTAAGCTCGGGCAAGCTGGGGATTGTACCGTCCGTTGAACGGAAGGATTTGCTTGCAAAGTTACCGTCTGCATCATAAGTGAATGTATCACCGAAGTTTGTAAGGTTGTAAAGATATGTGTAACCAATATCCACACCCATATTAAGAATAAGATTGAACCACTGGTTTACACCCTGTTCTTTAAACTGTCTGTCATTTTCAGAAGTAACGTCACCATTTGCAAAGATATATTTGTCATAGTTAACGTTAGGTGTAATGTCAGAAACGAATTCACGGAGAACAAGTGCACCAAATTCATAAATCTGAACGTTACCTTCTTTATGGAATGCATAAGTACCGTCAGCATTCTTGGGAATGATAATCTGAGGCATAACATCCTCAAAGAAACCGGGACCAATCATTGCAATAAGTTCAACTGTAGTCAAATCCTTAAGCTGTGTTTCATAATCAAGATGAGCATAAGGAGATGTTGAACCGAATACCTGTTCGCCATAGTTAGCAAGAAGATATTTAGCAATGTTGTTAACGTTGGTCATAAGGTTTGCATTAGAACCAGGAACGTAACCTGTACCAACAGTTGCTTCGAAATCAGCTTTTACTTCATCGGTAAGAGCAACATCATAAACGAGCTTAAGAAGGTCATTGATACCTTCAACAATAGAAGCTGTGTTATCTCCGTCGTAGTCCTTTTTGATGTTACCGTAATCAAGCTGAACCTGATCGCCTGTAGGTGTTACATCTGAACCTACGAATTCCCAATCCCAGTTGATGAGAGGAGCGAATTCATTACCGGAAGCCATATTAGCTTTGTAATATTTACGTTCCTTATGAGTAACTTCGTTACCTTCAGCATCTGTAACAGGATCACCGTTAGCATTTTCATCTACAACAGTTTCCAATGTTGTATAGTAGTAGTCACCTTCGTTTTCTGCCATACGGTCGTATGCAAAATAAGTAACATAGGATTCTTTACCGTCTTCTGCTGTAACTTCGAAATCTGTTTTTACTGCATCGGGAAGAGCACTTTCTTTGATTTCGTTAAGGTCGATTTCAACAGCTTCCATAAGAGCTTTCTTAAGGTTGTTGTTGAGAGCGTTGATAGCGATATCGTTAATTGCGAAAGGAGCAAGAATGTCAAGAATTGCAAATAAAGAATTCTTTCTGGGTCCGATGTAATCAATAGCAGCTTCTCTGCTATTACCTTCAACCCAAGTTTTAACAGAAGGAAGAACTATGGATTTGGGATCCCATACTTTTTTCTCTTTGCCATTCTTTTCATCTCCGTCTGCATCAACCCAGTCATATTCCTGAGGATTAATGATAAGGTTGAGAAGAACGTTATCGATCATAGTATCAAGGTTATCCATAGGAGCAGGAAGAACTGCGTCTTCACCTAAGTCCTCAACAGAAGGATAGCTTTCATTTTCATGGTTAGCATCAGTTGAATATGAACCATGAACAATAAGGTCATATACCAGCTCTCTGAGCATACCTTGAAGGTCGCCGAGAATTTCTTCAACAGCACCAAGATCTATAAGGCTGGCAACAAGACCAAGGTCTAATTGTTTGTTGTTTGTAAGATCTCCGTCACTACCTGAACCGCCGTCGCCCATACCATAAGCTGCACGGGAAAGGATTTCAGAGTTGGTATTATTACCAAGGAAGTTAAGAAGAGCTTTAACAACATTGATATCACCGTCTTCTCTCTTATATGCGCGATCTCCGTTATAGAGAGGACTAAAATCGAGAGCACCAATGTTTTTAGCGAGACCCTTGATAACCTTCCAGATAATGTTACCGTCAACACTAACAAGAGATTCGAGAGCTTCATCAATTGAACCCAATTTGATATTAACAACAAGAAGGTTAATCGGATCAATACCAGCATCTCTTAAAAGGTTATCAACAAGGTCAAGAGCAAGGTCTGCTACCTGTTCAGGGGTAAGCGCAGCGTCGTCGATGCTGTCGTATTCTAGCTCACCGTCAACTAGAGCAGCGTTACCTATAACAGTCATAAAGCTAAAAGCCATAATGAGAGCAAGAACCAAGCTCAACAATTTAGTTGATTGTTTCATAAAGTTTTA
>JAZUSD010000085.1:0-19079 GCA_045606545.1 Acutalibacteraceae bacterium
GCGGAAGCGGTGTACTGTCTGTCAACCGCCGCTGTAGGTACACCGTAATCGTTACTCATAACATAAGATGCCAGCGCTCTTTCGTAGCCCCAATATTCGCAGAATTTAAGCTGCTCATACATAACACCATCTGCGTGATATTCATCAACAAGCTGTTTTACATAATCTCTGCGTTCCTGAACTTTTTCGTGACTCATAAAACGAGGGCACTGACTTGTTTTAAGATAGTGAGTGCAAATCTGTGTAAGAATGTCTTTTTCTTTATCAATGATAATTTCCTGCCTACCGGGTAATGCTCCGAAGCAGAATCTGTCTGCAACAACAAGTGCACCACTATCCTCAATAAGCGAAGTAAAATCAGGGTCATCCATTTCAGAGCCTACAACCACAATTTTCGCTCTGTAGTTTTTCTTTTGGTCGGGCTCTCTTGTTTTAAGCTCTTCTGCAGTTTCGCGAAGTGCAGGAAGAATCAAGGATTTAGGACAACAATATGTAATGAGATTTAAAATATGATATTCATAGCCCGTAATTCTCGGATTTTCCTCTTTTCTATAGTCACCGATTTCTGTCATAATTCGGCATACCTCATTATGCTCTTCAACAGCTTTTAAAAGTGCCTCATCAGAAGTATCAACTCCGTAAACCTCTTTTAATTTATCAAGAATTTTAACTTTTGTCTGATTTACATAATGCTTGATTGTATGCTCTTCAATTTTAAAGGGTGCATCCAGAAAAGTCAGGAAAAATTTATCGTTGGGAACTAAATCAAGGAGTTCAAAATGCTCTGCTGCTCTGTTCATTTCTGAACAGGTTTCGGACGCCAGAAGAGCATTAAGAAAGTTATAGCCGCCCTCAATAGCTCTTTCAAGGATTGCTTTTGAATAACCGCAAAGGAAATTGCTCATATAATACGTTGCAATATCCATTGAGCCTGTTCTGGGAGCGCGGAGTCTTACAGAAAAACAGTTTCCGCAGTTAAGAAGAACTTCGGGAATATGATAGCAGGTGTAGCCTAACGCAATTCCACCATCATCTTTTGCTTTTTTTACAAGCTCATTATTCGCCTCTTGCAAAAGATTTTCAAATTCATAAAGATGTTTTAAGTCTTTCATAGCTTACTCCTTATTCAATAATTCCCAGCTCTTTAAGAGCTTTTCTTGCTCCCTCAACTACATTTGAGTTATCGGGAAGCTCAATTATATTTTTACCCTCGATATCATATATTGCTAAATTACTGTCGTTTTCAATATATGAAAGAACGGGAATGCCATTTGTATTAATGTGTTCAATAATGCTTTTATCAGGAAGTCTGTTGATAATCGCTCCGATTTTTTTATACATAACAAGTTCATCTGCAACACTTTTTATTGTAGAAATAACTTGTGTTCCTTTTTTTGAAGCATCGCTTATGAGAAGAAGATGGGAAACCTTTTCCATAACTCTGCGGTTAATCTGCTCAATACCTGCTTCGCCATCAATTACAACATAATCAAATTCTTTTGAAAGTATGCTGATAACCTCTTTTAAATAGGTATTGATTTTGCAATAGCAGCCTGCACTTTCAGGTCTGCCAACAGCAATAAATGCAAAGCCGTCTGTTTCAACAAGCGCATCAAAAATTTTGTATCTTGCCTCTCCTAAAAGCTCAATAGCAGCTTTTACTTCACCATCTTCAACAGTTTCAACTATTTCTTTTCTTATATCGTCAATGGTGGTTTTAACCTCTATTCCCAAAGCAGTTGAAAGTCCTACCGCAGGGTCAGCATCAATAGCAAGAATTCTTTTATCGGGGTAAGCTTCAACAAGAAGCTTGACTATAGCCGCTGAAATTGAAGTTTTTCCTACTCCGCCCTTTCCTGAAAGGGCTATTATTGCTTTATTTTCCATAATATCACCTAAAAAAATACTTTCTTAAATTATAACACTCATTGTTTTTCTTTTCAATGAAAACAAAAAACAATTTGACATATACTGTCGAAAAAACTATAATTTTATCATTACATTTCGGAGGTTAAGCTATGGAAAAGCAAAAACCTGTTGTTGAACTTGAACTATATTTAATTCGCCACGGACAAAGTCAGGGAAATGTAGGCTATGACAAAGAAGATTTAACTCCGCAGGAGCAACACGACCCGATTTTAACCGAAAAAGGCGTTAAACAAGCACAACTTGCAGGTAAACATTTATCAAACATTGATTTTAACAGAGTATATTCAAGCGGACTTCTCAGAGCCATAAGAACCGCAACAGAAATTCTCAAAGAACAACCAATAGAAAAGCCTTTATATATTTTGCCTCATCTTGCAGAAGCAGGTTTAAGTGCGGAATATGAAACTACATTAGAAATAATTCATCAGATAAATGATAAAGCAATTTTATCTCCTGAGCTCGACCCTCAAACACCTCTGCTCATCCCCTCCGACAATAAAGATGATGCAGGACTTTTCAAAAGAGCTGATTTTATTCTCAAACATCTCAGAGAAAATTTTAACAATGGCGAAAAGCTTGCTCTCGTTTGCCACGCAACATTTTTAACCTTTATCGTGTTCTCTATAATGGGTTTCACTACTGAAACACCCTTTTACGATATAAATTTCGCTAATACAGGAATAACCCGGGTAATCTTTTACAAAAAAGGCACAAACCCTTATGGTGATGTAGTTTTTGATTACATAAATAATACAGAGCATCTTTCTGATATATAAAATTAACCATCTTGGAAAACTCCAAGACGGTTAATTTTATTTTTTAGATTTTCTATCGTGAACAATCATGCCGACAATAGTAAACACAAGAAGAACTACGTGGGTAATAAGTGCGCTGTAAGATTCTGAAAGCACATCATATACACCCCATAAGGTGATGTTAAAAAGTGTCCAGAATCTGTATTTTGCACCGCTCGACTGACCAATACACATAACGAAGGTTAATGAAGCCACTATTGCAAGAATACCAAGAGGATTGAATCCGCCAACTACAAGATTACATACAATAAACGCAACGCAATATGCTGCAATCAACCATTTGGGTAAAGGCTTATTCTTTGAATCAAAGAAATAATTGATTATCGATTGAATCGCTCCTATATAACAGGATGCTGCGCCATTCAGACCGCTTCCGTCAACGAGATAGCTTGTTGCGATAAGTGCATTAGCACAAAAAACAAAGAAAAGGATTTTTTTCATTTTTTCGCCTTTTATGAGAGAGGCTGTTATCATTGAAGCCAAGCCTAAAAGGCTTAATATGTAAGATAAAATTTCCATAAATATATATCCTTTTTTATTTGAGAGGTGAAACGAAAAGGAATTCATCTGCAATCATAAACTGAGGATATTCCTCAAACGTTTCAATTGTAGGTTGTTTTTCGCTTTCAAGAAGAGTAAACGTAAACTTACTGAAGCCTGTGTTATAATCTGCCGCAACATGAGGTGCATCCTTAACAAACCAGGTATAATCTTTAAAAGGTGTTGTTGCTGCGTCAATTACCTTATCGGGAGAAATATATTTACTATCGTTCTTTGCGATATAAGATTTAGAAAGTGTTTCTCCAAGAGGAGCAACAGTTGCAAAGTTTGAGGTAAGCTCTGTTTCAAGAACATTGTCACCATTAAGATTTGCTCTTTCATAAACAGGAACAAGAGGCGAATTATAGTTTGAAACGAAAGAAATCTTTGTTCCGTTGGACATTGCGCCCATAAGAGTTTCTTCTGTGCTGAAAACGAACTCTTTTATGCCGTCAATCTTTTCGAGAAGAACATCATATTCCTCTTCGTGACCGCCGAAAATGTTTTCAACTCCGCTTTCAAAATCTGCATCAGGGCAAAGTGACCAGAAACCGCAGAAGGTACCAAGACTGTCACGGAGCATAAGGTCATTACCTCTGTCAAAGCTTGTAGAAACCATATCATTTGCAATATCTGCAATAAAATCAACTGCACCTAACATATCAAATACATGAATCATAAGGGTAAGGAAGAAATTATCGCCTGCGGTATTACAAAGGAAATCAACAAGCACGTCGCCATCAAAAACAATTCTGCCATTAAGTGCATCACCGCAGACATAAGTACCATTCTGAGCACCTGAAAGGAAAACTGCTGATTCAACACTTTCTGAACCATAGTAATAGAAATATGCAGTTGTAACCATTCCGCCCATTGACGCACAGATAATATTAACCTTATCTTTTCCGCTGTTTTCTTTTGCAGTTTCAACAAAGCCGTTAAGCTCACCTGCAATCTGCTCAGGAGTTTTTCTCCAGTCATAAGTGAAGAAATATGTGTTTTCTGCACCATATTTTTCAATAGCTGTTTTTACTATACCCTCTTCACCACCATCGGGAAGCTCTTCAACAAACTCAGGATAATTTGCCATTGAACCGGGATACTGCTTCATGGAAACGATATCAGGATATGTATTACCCTCTTTGTCACAGGCAATCGGCTCAAAAATCTCTTTTGCTGCCAAAAAAACGCCATCGAGAATTGTCTGCTCATCTTTTAAACTGAGCATACCCAAAAAGCCATCCATCAATGCAGAAAAAATTGTCCCTGCACTGACATTAAGTGCCTTTTCTCCGGATGAAACATAAGTAAGACCTGCAAAATCGATACCTCTTACAATAATAACAGGATTACCATCATAATAATTTGATGCTGCATCGCCATCAGCCGCAAAAGCGGGCACTGTAATTGTAAAAATCATTACAATTGCCAATAAAACTGATAATACCTTTTTCATATTTCCATTCCTTTCATGAAATCTATGTTAATCCTACAATAATTTTACACATTTTGTCAATAAAATCAACTTTTTTCTTTAAGTTTATTACTATTTACTTATTATAAAAATAGTAGTATAATTATTCCGATGTGTGTGAAAGGATTTGATATAATGAAATACATTGGATTTGCATTACTTGCTGTTCTGGCAATTTTGGTGCTTTTGATTATAATTGCCGCCATTAAAGCAGTTAAAATCAAAGCAAAACCCAACACAAACGCACCTGCAATTAACCCAACGGAAGATGAAGCTAAGACTTACGCTGAAAAGCTTTCCGAAATGGTTAAGGTGCCAACTGTTTCTTTACGAGGAAACACAGATTTAACTCAGTTTTATAAGCTTCACCAGGTTATGAAAAATAACTTCCCTCTTATTTTCGGGAAACTTGAATGCACTGAAATTGAAGGAAACCTTCTTTTCCGTTGGTCCGGTAAAGACCCAAAAAGAAACGGACTTCTTCTTATGGGACATCAGGACGTTGTTACCGCTGACGAGCCTAACTGGGAGCGTGACCCCTTCTCAGGTGAAATTGCAGAGGGCAACATTCACGGCAGAGGCTCAATGGACTGCAAATCTACTGTTTTTTCAGAATTTCAGGCTATTGAAGAATTATTGGCAGAAGGCTTTGAACCCCCTTGTGATATTTACCTTGCAACTGCAGTTGACGAGGAAATTTCAGGTGAGGGCGCACCAAAGCTTGTTAAATACTTAAAAGAAAAAGGCGTTCACCTTGATGTTGCAATGGATGAGGGCGGTGCAATCCTTAAGGACCAGCTTCCAACAATGAGGGGCTGGTGCGCAGCAATCGGTCTTCTTGAAAAAGGTTACATCGACCTTAAGGTTATTGCTAAAGGTAAAGGCGGTCACTCCTCCACCCCAAAGAGCAACACACCTCTTGCAAGACTTTCAAAATTTGTTGCGGATATTGAAAAAGACAAACCCTTTAAAGCTGAAATCTCAGGCGCAGTTTATGCTATGCTGGATGAAGCTGCTCCATACCTTGGTTTCCCTCTTCGTATGGTTCTCGGCAATATGTGGCTTTTCAAGGGTCTTCTTACAAAGGTTCTTCCAATGGTTTCACCAATGTGCAATGCTTTTGTTAAAACCACATTCTGTTGCACAATGGCAGAAGGCTCACAAACACCCAATGTTATTCCCTCAGAAGCATATATTGTTTGCAACCTGAGAACATCACCCCACCAGAATGTTGAAGAATCCCTTGCTGTTCTCAAAAAATATGCAGATAAATATGACCTTGAATTTGAAATTATTCACGCAAGAAACGCTTCAAATACCGTTGACTACAAGGGTGAAGAATTCGGTTATCTTAAAAAATGCCTTAACGAATGTTATCCCGACGCAGGTGTTATCCCCTACTTAATGACCGGCGGTACAGACTGCCGTCACTATGAAGAGGTTGCAGATAACTGCTTGCGCTTCTGCCCCATCAAAATGAGCAACGCTCAGCTTGCGGCAATGCACGCTGCTAACGAAAGCATTGGTGTTAAAGAAGTTGCAGATTGCGTAAAATTCTACAAATATTACATAAAAAATCACAAATAATAATTTTGGCTACTTGCTCATTTTGAACAAGTAGCCATTTTCTTTTATTTATTCACTTCTTTTAAAATACGCGCACCATCTCGGGTATATTGCACAACAGTCATTGAAATGTTATCGAGGGAGAAGAAAAATTTTCGTGTTTCCAAACCCAAAGCGGTGGGAATGAGATATTCAAGCATTCCGTGGTGACTGAATACTGCAACTCTGTTACCGTATGTATAATTTTCTTTTATATAATCAATCACCTTTTGCGCACGAAGATTATTATCTTCAACCGCTTCGCAACCGAATTCATATTCCTTTGTTCCAAAAAGCTTTTCGCACATTTTTGTGTTTTTATAATATTTCTGAAGATATTCTTCACTGCAACCGAAATAACCGGGAGTGCACCCGCATTCAATGATTTCAGGACAGATTTTAAGAACAGGATTATCGGACTTTACCTTGCAAACTCCCACTGCAGTTTTGAAAGCTCTGAGCAGTGAGCTTGAAATATAACCGTCTATCTGAACATCTTTCAGCTTTTCTCCTAATATATCACATTGCTTCTCACCGAATTCGGTCAGCTCACCATCGCAATTATCACGGTCACCGATGTCCGTATAATCAGTTTCTGCGTGGCGAATAAAAATTATTTCTAATAAATCTTCATTTTTCAGATTTTCCATTTTTTCTGTTCCCCTCTTCATCGAAATTCTTTTTCAAAGCTTTTTCTGTTAAAATGATTGATGCTACTATTGGTACGAGCTGTACTATGGTAATCACTGAACCGAGTATGCCTACTGTGTCTTCATCCTTACCGATTACAAAAAGCAACGCCAAAACTGAAACAGATAACAAAACCAATCCCCATTTAAACCATATATTTCCTATGTGCTTATGTGCAAATTTCCAGGTTTCTTCATTTTTCATTGAAAGATTTGTTCTGTAACCAAAAAGATAGTTTATATTTTTAGGAGTTTTTTTAATAAAATATTTACCGAAAAGAATCATAATAACAGGTATCAGCAAAATCATTGCTAACATAAAAAGCCAAAAGCCCATATAACCACCTCAACTAACTAACATTTCCTGCTGTTCTTTATAGAATTTCTGAACATTTAAGTATGCACCTATTACACAATACAAAGCGTAAATTCCGTATATCAGATATGTTGTTTCCTTATAATCATTTATAACCATTTGTATGTTAAGGAATACCCCAACAACGCATTGAATAATCCAGAGATATGTATATTCAATGTAGGCAAGCATTGTTAAAACAGGTATTACAAAGCCGAAAATAAAACTGCAACTGTCAAGAACTGCATATTCATAATCAAGGCGCATAAATACTGCCGCCATTATTCCCCATACTACAAGGAATGCAACACTCCAGACTATTCTCATTTTGGTTGTCATTTTTCTGAATATTGCAGTTTTTTTATAGGCATTTTTCTTCCATCGGAAAAATGTCATCAACTGAACCGGGAAGCTGAAAAGAATTGCAGATGCTGCAGAAGCATAAACCCCCATATAAACATATGCCACCGTATAAATAAGGGAATTTATTGAGCCTATCAACGGACCAAGCCTGTTTGCTTCCGACTGAAAAGCCATAACAAAAAGAGATATAAATAAGGGTATCATCAGGAAAAATTCCTGCTTGCATAAAATCCCTGCAACAAGAATTGCAATGCCTGTTACAACTATTATAATTATTTTGCGGTTTTTCATATTTTATAGATCTATATGCTCCATTGTTTTATCAACTGCTTTTTCAATATCAACTGTTTCTATACCGAAAAGCGATGTATGAATTTTATTATTTATAGGCTTTTTCCAGCAATCGTCTATACAATCAATTCCGCCTCGCATTCCTAAAATTGAGCCTACAGTTGCACCGTTGCAGTCTGTATCAAAAGCAAAACCAACTGCAGTGCAGATTGATTTACCGAAATCGCCCTCACCATACAGAAGTGCCGCCACAACAATCATTGCATTTGAAATTGTGTGACACCAGCCGTGGTCGGTATGCTCGTCATAATCACTATGAATATAATTGAATGTTTTTTCGAGAGATACGCCCTTTTTATAGTCATCAAAAATTTTCATAACTGCTTCATAAAGCCTTGAAGTTGCAGGAATCTGCGCCAAACCACCCAAAATAATATCATCAATATTATCATTTACTGCGGCAATTGCAATCATTGCAGAAACAAACATTTCTCCGTAAATTCCGTTTTTAACGTGAGAAATGCAGGCATCATTATATGCCATTTTAGCTGCTTCCTCAGGCTTACCCGGGCATATATAACCGAAATAATCTCCTCTTATCTGCGCACCAATCCACTCTCTGCAAACATTTTTATACATTGCAGATGCAGGTGGTTCGATGCAGTTAAGGAAATTTATGTATGCTATTCTTTCCGCTGTGAAATAGGAATAAACCGACTGATAACGTAGCCAGGCGTTTGCTACATCTACAGGCTCAAAATCCTTACGGAACTGCTCGATAATCTGTTGAGCCATAACAACATAGTTCGTATCATCATCAACAGGCATTCCGTCAACATTATCACCATATGGCTTATTCTTAAAGGAAAATTTGTAATGGGAGCAAACTTCATCGGTAATATCTGTTGAAAGAATATAGCGGTGCATAGGGTAATTGCCTGTGTCTTTAAGAAAAGGAATAAGCTCGTTACTTCTTATGCCCTCAACAGGCTTTCCCAAAAGGCAACCACAAGCCCTACCCGTCCATGCACCGAGAATTTTCTTGCGAAGAATCTCTTTATCTGGTACTACTGATTTGTAATCATAGGGCTTTCTTAATGCCTTGATTTCTTTTAATTTATTAGGCTCGTTATATTTGTAATCAGAACGTATTTTTGAATTGATAACCAACTCATATATAGCATCGCTCATTTTTGTTTTGATTTCTCCATTTTCGAGAGTCGAAACAGATTCAAACAAGGCTTTATGCTTTTCAACATCAAGTCCCTCTTCCATACTCTGCTGATATTCCGCCATAATATCACCAAGGTATCGGTTAAACCCATCAACCTGATTATAATCAATTTTTATTTCTGTATCATATATTTTTGCGAACATAATACCACACCTTAAAGTCCTATTTTTTCTGCAAACAAATACCCCAATTTAATAGTGCACTCCGAATCATAATGGGCAAAATCAACCTCTTCTTCAGGTTCTTTTAATGTAACAAGCCCCTCTGCTATTGTGTCTATATAAAAGCTATTGGGAGTTTTCTTTGCATGTTCTTCTTTCCATTGATTTATTTCACGATAATACTGCCATATTTCTGAAATACCTGCATCAATATATCTGCAGTTTTCCATATATTGCGGGAAAGCTTCATTCAAATCTTTCAGTAATTTCTCGTAACGCTCACCATATTTTTCAACAGTATCTGTTTCAAGAGCATCGCTTTCGCCCTGCATCCAACAAAAAGCGCAGATTTTAGGCTCATACCCTTGATTTTCAAGAATAGTGATGCTTTCATTAAGAATTTTTACAAGCTCGTTAAAGCACCATCCGCCTTTGCGATAGAATTTGCTTTCACTATCACCAAAACCAAAAGCTTCTTTTTGGTAGTCACCTTTGCAAGATGGCGGCAACCAATCGTGGAAAATGTTTGTACCGCCAACAGCACATTTTACAATAAAAATCTTTTCATCCGGATATTTTTCGCTTAAATAATCCGCCATGCCAACCTCAGGGCCGAAGGTATCTTTGCCCTTTTCGGCACAATTAAGAGTTGTTTTAACAAAGCCGTTGCTTTTCATATCGTGGGAATAATAATTCATTAAAATTCTATCATACCCTGATTTAAACTTTTCTACCTTTTCACTGCTGAAATGCCGTGATAAGTATTTTGTATGAGCAACGCCAACCGCATTTGATTGCCCTGCTAAAATGATTATCTTTACTTTATTCATAAAATCACCCGCTTATAAATTCATATTAACATACAAAAGTGAGATTTTCAATAATTCATCTATAAATCAGAATTATCGCCCTAAAGCTTCATTTAAGTCATTAACCGGTGGCTTGCAGGTATGACCTTTACAAATATAGTAAGTTGTTCGGTTATTCTTTATCGGGAAATCCTTTGTGGGTTTCGGTAAAATCTTTACTGCCGAATTTAAGGGGAATATAGATGGTAAAGACGATTTATCTATATTTTCATCAGCTACAACAGTTATTTTCATAGGCGGATCGGTATAATCTAAAAGCGCAACTAAAAACATTGCGTGAGCAATTGGATTTTGTGAAGCCTCTGACGCAATAAAATCCATTTGCTGCTCAGCTAATACTTTATATTTTTCATCAGACTCTAACAGCCATAACCTTACAAGATTATATGCCATCAGGGAATTTCCACTTGGAATTGCACCGTCATAGGTGTCTTTCGGGCGTAATATCAGCTCTTCACTATCTTCGCTGTATAAATAAAAGCCTCCGAACTTATCACTAAAATCAGATAAAACCTTATCACATAATTTTTTTGCAGCATTAAGATATTCATTTTCCAGTGTTGCTGAATATAGGCTTAACTGAGCAAAAATATATGATGAATAATCATCTAAAAAGCCTTTAACACCTCGTCTATCATCCCGGAAGCTGACATACAATGTTTCGTTTTCATAAAGATATTTTTTAATAAATTTATCTGCTCTTTTTGCAGCATCAAGATAAACATTTTTTCCACTTACAAGGTATAACTCACACATTGCTGAAATCATTAAGGCATTCCATGAGGTTAATATTTTGTCATCCAAATGCAAAGCGTATCTATTTTTTCGATAGCTTAACAATTGGGGCAAAAAATGTTCAAAACTTTTATTCAGCGGATCGCTATTCAGCAAATTCGGTATATTTTTACCCTCGAAATTACCGCTAACACTTATATCATAATGACGATTAAAGCTTTTTGCATCCTTTTCTCCGAGAACTTTAACAATTTCATCTGGAGTAAATAAATAATATTTCCCCTCTTCTCCCTCAACATCTGCATCCTGTGCGCTGAAAAAAGCTCCTTGCTCGGATGTCATTTCACGGAGAATATAGGTTGCTGTTTTTTCTGCAATTTCAAGATATAATTGATTTTTTGTTATATCATAAGCTCTGCAGAAAGCCATTATTAACAAAGCATTGTCATAAAGCATTTTTTCAAAATGAGGAACAAGAAACTTTTTATCGGTAGAATAACGGCAAAAACCAAATCCGATGTGGTCAAAAATGCCTCCACGATACATTTGCAAAAGTGTATGCTCTGCCATTTCCAAGCATTTCTTTTCTTTAGATTGTTCATAATATGAAAGCAAAAATAAAATATTATGAGGTGTAGGGAATTTCGGAGCTCCGCCAAATCCACCGTACTTTTCATCGTAAATGTGCTCAAATATAGCCACCGCAGAATGTGCAAGGCTCAAATCCGCAGTTTCGGAAAGCTTTTCTTCGCTATTCAGAAAAGAAATAATTTTATCAGATTGCGCTCTTAAAGATTTTCTGTCATTTTGCCAGACTTCATTTATAGCAAGAAGCAGTTCTTTAAAAACTATCATTCCCCCTTTGGATGTTTTCGGAAAATAAGTTCCTGCATAAAAGGGTTTTTTATCTGCAGTCATAAAAATACTTGTGGGCCAGCCACCGCTACCTGTGAAAGCCTGACAGACAGCCATATATACGCTGTCAATATCAGGTCGCTCTTCTTTATCTACTTTTATTGATATAAAATATTGGTTTAAAATATCTGCAATTTCATCATCCTCAAAGCTTTCGTGAGCTAAAACATGGCACCAATGGCAAGAACTGTAACCGATACTTAAAAATATGGGCTTATCTTCCTCTTTTGCTCTCATAAAAGCCTCTTCGCACCAAGGGTACCAGTCAACTGGATTTTCCTTGTGTTGAAGAAGATATGGGCTTGTTTCATTTTGCAAACGATTGCTCATACTTTTCCTCCGTTATAATAACTTCTGTTAATCACAATTCAGGATGTTCCGCTAAAATTTTCAAACGTTTCCAACGCTTATCAACTTCATTCTGAATATCATTTACTATTTCACTATATTTTTCATCGCATAAATGCTTGGTCCTGCCCATTATTTTAAGCCAATCTGTAACCGGAATTTTTTTGTTTTTCTGTTCAGGGTCGTAAGATAATACTGTAATGCCTTGTTCTACTTCATAAAGAGGGAAATAGCAACTGTTAACTGCTGCAGAAATAACCTTTCTCTCTGTGTTTGGTTTGTCACCCCAGTTAAGAGGACATGCAGAAAGGCATTTGATATATGCCGTACCATAGTTTTTTGCATAATACTGCGCCTTAGCCGCCTTTTTGATAAAGTCATTTGGGTCGGATTCTGCCGCTGTTGCCACATAAGGCATACCCGTTGCCACCATAATTCGTGGCATATCTTTATGGAGAAATGATTTTCCCCATTGATTCTTGCCTAAATGAGATGTTGCGCTTTTTGCACCCATCGGTGTTGAATAAGATAACTGATAACCTGTGTTCATATAACCGCCGTTATCGTATTCAAAAAGTATCACAGGGTCATTTCTCAAGGCAGTGCCAATAGCAGAACCCATACCAATATCCATACCGCCGTCACCGCTTACCATAATAAATGTTATTTCGCCTTCCGGCATTTCTCCTCTTTCCTGCATTTTATGATACATTTTTGAAAGGCCTGATAAAGTTGCCGCGCCATTTTGAAATAGGTTATGAACATAGGGTACTTTAAATGCAGTTTTCGGGTATCCTGTAGTTACAACCATTCCGCACCCGGTCTGAAACAATAGAACAACATTTCCCTCAATTCCCCGAAGCAACAAATTCACATTAACAGGTATGCCGCATCCGGGACAAGCACCATGCCCGGGTGCAAGTCGCTTTGGTCTTCCGGTAGTATCTCTTACAGTTCCGCCCTTTACCTCAACCCTGCCGTTATTTTCAGAACAGGAAATTAAACAAGGATTGTCTTTTGAATCTGTTACGGGATTAAAATATGGTTCAGGTTGAAAAATCTCTTCTCCGGGATATACACCAATATAATCAAAGCTTTTCGCATACTTTTCATAACAGCTCTCAAACAACTCAATAGCATCTTTTTCATAAAAATCCCGTCCGCCAAGTCCGTATATTCGGCTGATAACATGGGACGTAATACCTTTTTGTTGAAGCGCTGCACGGATTTCCAAGGACATATTACCGCCACTTGCTCCGTAACTATCTTGCCTGTCGGCTACAATAATTGTTTTTGCTTTTTTACACAACTCTGCAATTTCCTCAGACGGAAAAGGTCTTAATGTGCCAAGAGTAAATACTCCAACCTTTTTACCCTCTTTGCGAAGTTTATCTACCGCTGATTTTGCAGTAAGATATGCAGAGCCTAAAACAAACAACAGAATTTCGGCATCATCAGCCTGATAGGATTTCATAGCTTTAAGCTTTCGCCCTGATAGTTTTTCATATTCATTAAAAACATCGGGAATAACTGTTCGTGCTTTTTCCATTGCTATGTGAAGCTGATATTTATTATTCATAAGGTCGGGCTCATTCATATATGAACCGATTGTAACAGGGCTTTCAGGATGCAGAGCCGAGTAATCGTTCCTTATCGGCCCTATAAATTCACAAACAGTATTGTCATCGGAAAATACATAACAATTGCGTTTTTGATGACTGGTAAAAAAGCCATCAAATGCAACAATAACAGGCAAGCGTAGTTTTTCTGCAATTTTTATTGCACAAATATTGCAATCATATACCTCTTGAGGAGAATCTGCAAAAAGTATCACCCAACCTGTGTTCAGCGTGTACATTATATCGCTGTGGTCTCCCTTTATAGAGAGCGGACCTGAAACAGTGCGACAAGCAACATTCAAAACCATAGGTAGCCTTGTTCCTGATTGAACAGGTAATTGTTCAAGTGCATAAAGAAGTCCGTTAGCAGACGTTGCATTAAAAACTCTTCCTCCGCCTGCAGATGCTCCATAGCAAATGCCTGCGGCACTGTGTTCGCCCTCTGCAGGTATTAAAGCGATATTATGCTCGCCATCTGCTCCCATTCTGTCTAAGAATTCTGCAATCTGAGTAGATGGTGTAATGGGATAATACCCCATTACATGATAGTTAATCTGTTTTGCGGCATAGGCAGCTAATTCGTTACCGCTTTCAAATATCAACTTTTGTTCTGCTTTTTTCATATTACATCAAGCCCCCGTCCATTCGCTTTTCAGTTAAATATGCTTCGCTTGTTATCCAAGGGTCAGCACCTGCAGGTTCAAAATCAAGATTATCCGTTATTAAATCCTTATTGCGAACAAACCATTTTTTATCGGGATGTTCCTGTTCCCTACCGCTTACCAGCGCTTGAGTAGGACATACATCAACACAGCGCAAACAACCTTTGCAATGGTGATAGTCAAGACCCCTGTTCATCATTGTAGGTTTCCCCTTATATTCACCCGGCAAAAACTGAAAAACCATATCGGGACAAGTGGTATCGCATAAACCGCAATGAATACATTTTTCAGATATAAAAAGGGGAATAAATCCCTCTCTTGATGCAGATAAATCGTTTGTTACTGTACTTCCGAAATGGGGGTTCGCACCGCCAAGAGGTGCGTTTTTATAACCCCATTTACTCTTTAATTCGGTATATGGAACTTTTTCATATTTTCCGTTAGGGGAAAAAGTCTGACTTTTTAAATTTTCAAAACCCAGCTCCAATCCTGCTAGGTTATTTTTTAACATCTCGGGATACTTTTTTCCTAATGTAGCCGCAACTAACTCTTTTACTGCATCAAGCGGAATGAAACCTGATGCTTTCGCAACTGCACCAAGCATCACCATATTCACACGGCTTTTACTTTGCAATGCTAATTCCAGGGCATCCACACAACAAACTGTACCTGCATATAATTTTAATTCATCACGCATTTCTTCGGGTGTTGCATTTGTGTTTACTACCAATATGCAGTTTTCTTCTACCCCTGCGGTTACAGGCAATGTTTTTGAAAGTGCCTGATGAAACAATATTAAAAGATGAGGTCTTTCTATAGGACTGTTTTGTAATATTTCCTTCTCCGGCGCACTCCACCGCACATAAGATTTAACAGGAGAACCTCTTTTTTCAGACCCGTAGCTTGAAAAGGCTGCAGAATTCAATCCTAAATAAACAGCACCAAGCTCACCAAGTAATTTTCCGCAGAGATTTGCACCTAATCCACCAATACTTTCAAGGCGTATTTCATAACAGCCGTTTTCATTAACACAAGGCAGAGTTACTGAATAATTTGATTTATGTTTATTTATTTTTTGCTGAACCATAAAAACTCCTTTTTATTTTAGAATTTACAACTCAGCACCTCATTATTCAAAACACATAATATAAAATCAAAAGCAGAAATGCACGAATATGTGAATAAGTTGGCAAAAAAATAAAGGATACCGAGTGAGGCACACTCCGTAAGGAAGTGTGCCTCAGTTATATTCGCCTTACGGCGAGTTATATTACTTCGTAGAGATATGATGCTTCGCATCGTGATATTGTCTTTCAGACAGTTTTATGGCGAATATAATATAACTGAAACAGCAAGTTTCAATATCACTTTTGCCACTCGGCAAAAATATCACTGCAAATTTTGATTTGCAATATCACTTTTACATACCGAAAAAGTTGTTTTTGCCAAGTTATATCTTTTTTAAAGTATGTAACCCATTATGACACTTTAATCTACTGAAATTGTCTTTATTTAATATAAAAGAATCGGAGACCACTTCTTTACGAAGTGTCTCCGATTATATCCTCTATGTTTATAAATTTAAAAGCTTTATATCAAATCGTCCATTTTGCTTAAAATAGCCTAAATTAAAAATTTCACCTTTATGCTTTTTAGCCCAATTTTCAGCAACAGTTTTTAATTCGTTAGCTGTAATCAAAAGAATTTGTGTATCATTGTTTAAAGAATAATCCACACACTCTTGCACACTTTGTGCCGTGAATTCAGGAGCTATTACCATAAAAACAACTACATCTTTATCTGAAGTTTTAATATATCTATCGAATTGTAATATATGGTCTTTTAAATTCACAGCAGTCTCTTTTGACTTATTGTCCCACATTATATACTTATCTTTAAACGAAAGTTTTCCGTCAGGGTGATCCGTTCCTGTCAATGTTAATGGTTTGTTCATTAACATTTTTTCAAATATATAGTCTGTCGCATCTTCAAATAGATGTTCACATTGCAAATCTTTCTCTATTATATTATTTGCTCTTAAAAACTTTAGATCACGACAAGCCAACTCATTATATACTGAAACAAGTTTTTCTCTTGTATCTTCTGTTTTCAATTCTATTCTACGCACAGAGTCATAGTAATCTAAAATTCTACTAATAAGAACATTTTTAGGTCCAGATACTATTAAACCAAGTTCTCCACACCAATTTGAAAGCATAGTCACATCTAAACCATCACGAGGAGAAAATCCGCCAATTAAATTAGATGGTTTTATATTTTTCTGAATAATAGTTTTTAATTCTTGAACCGTTGGATTATTAGACAGCTCAATATTAGCAGTTTTGTAATGAATACTTGCTTTTTTTACTATATCAATTAAATATTGTTTATTTGTTTTCTTTATGACATAGTCAACTAATTTTTCATAACCATAAGAACGAATTTCAATATCATAATACTTACGAATCTCTTTAGCTACGTCATCTGGTATCATATCGCATAAAACACCATCTGAATTTTTTATACTTACAATCAACCCTTTAGATTGTAAAATTCTTCTTGTTGCATCAATATCATCAAATGTATGTAACGCATTTTCAAGATTAGGAAATCTTCCGGATTTTGCTTCTAAAATCTGTTGCTCTCTAATTGAAATTGATAAATATTTGCGTAATGCTTCAAGAAGGTTTTTTTCATCAATAGAAATATCGTCATTCAACATCCACGCTGTATCCAGCATATGCTTAAATAAAACCAAATCTTTTGAAATTTTGTTAATATCAAAATTATTTGATTCATCAATAATTGTCTTTTCGTAATTTAATATTGCTGAATCAGTTTCTTTACAAGGAGATATAAAATCATCTTGGTCTAACAAGTAATCTCTCAACAAAATTGGTGCAATAATTCTGATAGTTCTACTACCATCTAACTTAAGCTCATCAAGCCTACTTGAAATATTCTCAAAAGAAGTATATTGTTTAGCGGTTTTTATCAAAAAAGCTTTAATTTCTTCTAATTCTAAACGTCTATAATCAGCTACATAAGCTGAAGCTACTCTTTTTGCTATTGTAATATTTGGAATTTGTTCTACAAATTGTATAAAATTCATATCAAACCACCTCAATTTTGATTTTAGCACAGTTTTCAAGAAATGTCAAAACCCTACGACAACAACGGTCAGAAATATGGTCGATTTGCTTCGCTATTCACTCGCAACTCTCCCTATTTCTTCCCATTTCGCCCTCCCTGCATCGTCCACCGGACGCGGTCGGGCTCAATGCAGTTAACAGCCGTCGGTTGATAACTCTGAATTTATTCTATTTCATATTACCCTTTGCGGTGTTGATAGATTTAATCAACAAGACTCTTATTGTTGAACACAATTTATTCAAATGTTTATATTGCTCTTCTGTAATCGAATCAGTTTTATATAACATTTCAAGCCACTTGCCTGTTTCGGATGCTTCCTTGAGTGAAATCTGAAGTTTAGCAATAAAATCAGCTCTACCATGAGCATATTTACTCTCTGCAATATTTGCACAAATACTCGTTGCACTTCTACTAATTTGATTTGAAATGACAGTTTCCCCTTGTTTCTTCAAATCCTTACACATATTTAAAACATCAACAGATAATTGCATTGATAAATCGCCGAGTTTATCTTCTTTCTTCATAATACCACTCCTTAGATGTGCTAATTATAGCACAAAACATTAACCTTTACAATTCGTTTGCCTTTAGGCAACTTCATTACCCAGTACTTCATTGCATAGCACTTCATTTATCGGAAGATAACTTCACTCATTTATGTCCTTACAACGAAGTTCAAGTAAACTTGAAATGAAGTTTGCACCATAAACGGCACAAAATGAAGTTATGCCCGTTAGGGCATAAATGAAAAAAGCAAGTCTTTCGACTTGCTTTTTTGGCGCCTCAAGTAGGACTCGAACCTACGACAACTCGGTTAACAGCCGAGTGCTCTACCGACTGAGCTATTAAGGCATTTTGTGTCGGCATCGCCCTATTTTCCCAAGCGGCTTCCCACTAAGTATCTTCGGCGCTGTTGAGCTTAACTACCGTGTTCGGGATGGGAACGGGTGGGCCCTCAACGCCATCAACACCGACTTCAAAGAACTGTTCGTCCTTCGAACAACATTGACAATTATAGCAGAATAATTTTAAAAGTCAAGCATTTTTTTAAGATTTTTTAAAAAAAATTTATTTGTGGAAAAAAACAAGCATTGTATATAAAATTTGTGCAACATTTTTGGGACTTTACTGTTGATTATTCACATAAAATAGTGCATAATTATGATATGTAACTATGTGGAAATATAGCGGAGGGTTAGATATGGGTAAATATGCTATTACATATGATATAGGAACAACAGGTGTTAAAACCTGTATTTTTGAATTAGGCGATACTATTAAATTAGTATCTGCTGCTTCGGAAGGATATAAGTTGTACGTTT
>JAZUSD010000086.1:0-14021 GCA_045606545.1 Acutalibacteraceae bacterium
CCGATTAAAGTGGTACGCGAGCTGGGTTCAGAACGTCGTGAGACAGTTCGGTCCCTATCTGCTGTGGGCGTAGGAAATTTGAGGAGCGCTGTCCCTAGTACGAGAGGACCGGGATGGACGCACCGCTGGTGCATCGGTTGTCACGCCAGTGGCACGGCCGAGTAGCTATGTGCGGATTGGATAAACGCTGAAAGCATCTAAGCGTGAAGCCATCTCCAAGATTAGATTTCCCATAACTTAAGTTAGTAAGACCCCTCAAGGACTATGAGGTTGATAGGCTGCGTGTGTAAGCATGGTGACATGTTCAGCTAAGCAGTACTAATAGGTCGAGGGCTTGACCATTTCGTTTGTTTCTTCGCTTTCCCTTTATTCAGTTTTCAGGGTATATAAACCAAAGTCGAAGTTCATCTTCGACTTTTTTATTTTTTATTGAAATTATTTTTTAAAAATTATTTCAATAAAAACATTGACAAATATAATCTTTAGTGCTACTATTTAGAAAAAATGAGAGGAAAAACGGTTATGAAACAGTTTAACGCAGTTACATACTATTATTACTATTACTTAACTAAATAAGTAATAGTGATTTGTGCTGCTGTTTTTTATCGTTTATTTTTCCCTTGCAGTATAATCACTGCAAGGGATTTTTGTTTTTTATTCTAATTTTTAATTCTTGGAGGAATTATTATGAATATTGGTGTTGTTGGTCTTGGACTTATAGGTGGTTCTATTGCAAAATCTGCAAAGAAGAACACTAAATTTAAAGTTTATGGTTATGATATTGACCCTCAGACTATTAAAAATGCAATTAATGAGAAAAGTATTGACGGTGAATTAACCGAAAAAAGAATAGCAACTTGCGATTACATTTTCATTCCTCTTTACCCTGAAGCAGTAATTGAATTTGTTGAGAAAAATGCTTCGGTTTTTAAAGATGGCGCAACAGTTATCGACTGTGCCGGGGTTAAACGCTCTGTATGTGAAAAATGCTTTGAAATAGCCGATAAGAATAATTTCTCATTTGTTGGCGGTCATCCTATGGCAGGTACGCAGTTTTCAGGCTTTGAAAATTCAAAAGATACAATGTTTTATAATGCACCGTTCGTTTTAACACCAAAGGAAAATGAAGATATTTTAATTCTTGCCAATGCAAGAGAAGTTATAATGCAGTTGGGTTTTGGTCGCGTTTCTGTTATGACACCTCAGAAACACGATAAGCTTATTGCTTTTACTTCACAGCTTGCTCATGTTGTTTCAAATGCTTTTGTTAAAAGTCCATCAGCAATTGAAAGAAAAGGTATTTCTGCCGGTAGCTACAAGGATTTAACCCGTGTTGCTTACCTTAATGAAAATATGTGGACTGAACTTTTCCTTGATAATAAAGATAACCTTATTTTCGAGCTTGATAACATTATTGCAGAACTGCAGAAATACAGCGATGCAATGAAAAATGATGATGCCGAAACCCTTAAACAGCTTCTCAAAGAGGGCAAAGAAGCAAAAATTAAAGCAGATTAATATAAAGGAGCAGATGAAACTTGATTTGTTTCATCTGCTTCTTTTAATATATCTTATCTAATATCTCAATAGCATGTGCTATGCAGCCATTATTGTTTGACCTTGTTACATATTTTGCGACTGAAAGTGCTTCTTCAGAGCCATTTTCTGGAACAAATCCACCATTTGAAGCCACAAGCATTTCAACGTCATTGTAGCCATCACCTGCAGCATAGGTATCCTTTTTCTTGCAACCTAAAGCCTCAGCAAGTTTTAAAAGTCCGCTCCCTTTATCAACGTCTTTTTTGAGAATTTCAACATAATCACCGGTTGTTTTCAGGTAATTAATTTCAGAATGTTTTTCGAGAATTTCCTGAACCTCTTGTGAACAACCGTGAGCGGCAATCATAACCTTTGTCCAGGGTAATTGTGCTTCTTCGGGAGTATCTATTATTTCAAAATTAATTCCCTGACTTGTGAAATGTTGTTCGGAATGTGAGTTTAAGTTTATTGCACAAACTTTATTGAAATTATAAAATTCTATTGAAATATGGGGAAATGCTTTTAACACTTCTTTGATTGCTGAAAAGCCTTCATCACCAATAGCATCATTGAAAATAACTTCACCTTTTTTATAATCATATGCCATTGCACCGTTTCCTAAAAGAACAGGCGCATTAATATATTCGGGACTGTATAAATGAAAGCCTTGGTAAATTCGTCCTGTGCAGACTGTAAAAAGCCCGCCATTTTCAATAAAATATTGTATTTTTTCGATTACATCTGGAGTAATAATACCCTCATCGTTTTTCAGAGTTCCGTCAAAATCACTTGCAATAAGCACATTTTTGAATTTCATCATATCACCGATAATATTTTAGCAAACCCTAATTGAAAATTCAATACCATATATTTTTAGTTAAAATAAATAATAGTATAAGGTTTCATTTGGGTAATTTCTATCAATAAAACTTGGAAAAAACTTGATAAAATAGTATATGAGTGGTATAATTTTATAGTTAAATTCAAGTCATTTGAAGGTGAAAAAGGTGCAGAAAAGAGAAGATATAAGAAATATAGCAATTATTGCTCACGTTGACCACGGTAAAACAACTCTTGTTGACCAGCTTCTTCATCAGAGTGGTATTTTCCGTTCTAATGAGCAGGTTGATGAAAGAGTTATGGACTCTAACGACCTTGAAAAAGAAAGAGGAATAACAATTCTTTCAAAGAACACAGGCATTCATTATAAAGGTGTAAAAATCAATATTGTTGATACTCCCGGTCACGCTGACTTTGGTGGCGAGGTTGAGCGTATTATGATGATGGTTGACGGCGTTCTTTTGCTTGTTGATGCTTTCGAGGGTTGTATGCCCCAGACTCGTTTTGTTCTTAAAAAAGCACTTGCTCTCGGCAAAAAAGCAATTGTTGTTATAAACAAGGTTGACCGTCCCGGTGCAAGACCTATGGAGGTTATTGACGAGGTTCTTGATTTGTTTATTGAGCTTGGTGCAAACGATGAACAGATTGAATTCCCTGTTGTTTTTGCTTCAGGTCGTGATGGTTATGCTTCTCTTGATGCAGATGCTCGTGAAGGGGATATGAGACCTCTTCTTGATTCTATTCTTGAAAATATCGATGCTCCTGAGGGCGATATGAACGGACCCTTACAGCTTCTTTTCTCAAGCCTTGATTATGATGATTATCTCGGCAGAATCGGTGTCGGTAGAGTTGAACGCGGTTCTGTTAAGGTCGGTCAGCAGGTTGTTCTTTGCAATAAAGATAGTGCTCAGACCAATGCTAAAATAGTTAAGCTTTACACATTTGAAGGTCTTGCAAGAGTTGAATGTCAGGAAGCAAAAATGGGTGACCTCGTTGCAGTTTCAGGTATAAATGAGCTTAATATCGGTGAAACTGCTTGCGATAAAGATTATCCTGAAGCGCTTCCTTTTGTTGAAATAGATGAGCCTACAATTTCAATGAACTTTATGGTTAACGATAGTCCCTTTGCAGGGCAGGAGGGCAAATTTGTTACATCCCGTAACATCCGCGCCCGCCTTTTCAAAGAGGTTGAAACAAATGTTAGCATGAGAGTTGAGGAAACCGACACAACCGATGCCTTTAAGGTCAGCGGTCGTGGTGAATTGCATCTTTCAATTCTTATTGAAACAATGCGCCGTCAAGGTTATGAATTTCAGGTTTCTCGCCCTCAGGTTATTTATAAAAAAGGCCCTAATGGCGAGCTTTTAGAACCGATGGAGCTTCTTATAGTTGAAGTGCCTGAAAACTATGTTGGTGCGGTTATGGAGAAAATTGGTTCACGTAAGGGTGAACTTGAGAATATGGATGTTCGTGACGGTGGTTCAACTCATATTGAATTTAAAATTCCCGCTCGCGGTCTTATCGGCTATCGTTCAGAGTTTATGACTGATACAAACGGTAACGGCATTATGAATAACCTTTTTGCAGGTTATGAGGAATATAAAGGCGATATTCAGATGCGTGAACGTGGCTCAATCGTTGTTCATGAAGCAGGGGAAACCACAGGCTACGGTCTTTTCAATACACAAGACAGAGGACGTCTTTTCGTTGGTCCCGGTGTACCTGTTTATGAAGGTATGATTGTTGGCGAATGTGCAAAGAATGAAGACATTGTTTGCAATGTTTGTAAGAAAAAACAGATGACAAACACCCGTGCTTCAGGCAGTGACGATGCACTCCGCCTTGTTCCTCACACAGTTCTTTCCCTTGAGCAGTCAATGGAATTCATCGGTGACGACGAACTCCTTGAAGTAACACCCGAAAGCATCCGTTTGAGAAAGAGAATTCTTTCAAAAGAAAAACGAATGAAACAACAGTTTGGACATAAATAAATAGTTAATAGTGAAAAGTTAATAGTTAAGAAGTAAAGAAATCGAAAGTGTAATTCGCTTTCGGTTTCTTTTTATTTTATTTAACTATTGACAATTTGGTCTATTGATGATAGACTGAGAATGTAGTCTATAGTAAATAGACACAAAAGGAGGTTCTTTTATGGCAGAAATTAAATTAGGAATGGTTGAAGCTCGTTTTGCAGATATTGTTTGGGAAAACGAACCTTTAACAACAAAAGAGCTTGTTGCTTTTTGCGAAAAGGAGCTTAATTGGAAAAGAACAACAACATATACAGTTTTAAAAAAGCTTTGCGAAAGGGGAATTTTTAAAACAGAAAACAGTATTGTAACTGCGCTTATTTCTAAAAATGAGTTTTGTGCAATTCAAAGTGAAAAATTTGTTGATGAAACATTTGCGGGTTCGTTACCTGCGTTTGTTGCTGCGTTTACATCAAGAAAAAAACCAAGTGAAAAAGAAATTGAAGAAATAAAAAGAATGATTGATAAGTTTTAAAAGGTGGGCGAAATATGAATGATTTATTTTTAACCCTTGTCAATATGAGCATTACTGCTACTTGGGCAGTTTTGGCATTTACGATTTTACGCCCGATTTTAAAGAAGGGTCCAAAATGGGTTAATTGTCTGTTATGGGGTGTTGTTGGTTTAAGGCTTTGTCTTCCTTTTAGCTTTGAGAGTGTTTTAAGCCTTGTTCCATCGGCTGAAACAATTCCTATTAATATTACTGTTTTAAGTAATCCGCAAATAGATACTGGCGTTGATATTGTTAATAATGTTGTGAATCCTGTTATTTCAAATGCTGTTGCACCTTACCCGAGTTATAGTGTGAATCCCTTAATGGTTGCGGTTGGCATAGCTTCATATATCTGGGTTGTAGGTTTAATTCTGATGGTGCTTTACAGCCTTGTTTCTTTTGTGATTTTAAAGAGAAAGGTATCTGCATCGGTTTTTTATAAAGATAATATCTATTATTGCGATGATATTGAAACCCCATTTATTTTAGGAATTATAAAACCTAAAATTTATGTTCCTTCAGGCTTAAATGAACAAGATTTAGAATTTGTTTTAGAGCATGAAAAATCACATTTGAAGCGCAAGGATCATATTATAAAACCGATTTCATTTTTGATTCTATCTGTTTACTGGTTTAACCCTGCAATATGGCTTTGGTATATTTTCCTTTGCAGAGATATTGAATCTGCTTGTGATGAAAAAGTAATAAAGAATTACGATACTGACTCTAAAAAGCTTTACTCTACGGCACTGTTAAATTGCAGTGCAAACAGAAGAATGATTATGGCGTGTCCAGTTGCATTCGGTGAGGTAGGAGTTAAAGACAGAATCAAGTCCGTTTTAAACTACAAAAAGCCTGCATTCTGGGTTGTTTTGGTTGCAGTAATAATAAGCTTTGTTTTAGCAATTTGCTTCGTCAGTAACCCTGTAAATGATAAAGTGAACAGAATTATAAATGAAGACGGATATGAGGTTTTTAGTGCAAAGGAACAGAATATTTCTATTGAGTTCGGTTCAAGAAATATAACTGACAAAATGTTTGAAAAAGATGGGGTTTATAAGATTCGTAGCCATTGTATCATAAACGACTGTGTTGTATTTAATTTCAAGGAAGTTCACAGTCACGATGATATGTTTACCTTAACCTTTGATGTGACCTATGAGGATGTACCCGATGACGGTACAATTTATGTAGTGAGCGCAAATCAGTTTGAGGATGGCTTAGAATTAGGCGATGAAATAAGAGTGTCTGACCCATTTGGTGAAATCGGTGATGATGGTCCATACTCTTCATATTGCCATTCAAAAGGTCCCGGAACAGAATTTTCATTCTCTGTTCCTAAAGAATGGTTTGCAAACAGACGTGACAATAAAATCTTTGTCAATTTCAATGCGTTAGCAGTTGTTTATGAAAAATCACAAAATAAAGGCACCAGCTCTTCAATAGGCATAATCGGCGGAGCAGACGGACCAACATCAATTATTGTATCAGACAAAAACACAAAAAATGAAATAAAGAAACTACAAGATAAATATCCTCATTTCTTTGGGTTAGATACTGAAAATGGCGTTACAGTTTATGTTACAAAGTTTAGTCAGCATAATTTTGAATGTTACCTTACTTCAAGATCAATAGATCCTCAAAAAATATTACACTCTAATAAGTTTGCAAGTATTGAGGAAATGAAACTGATACTTTCAACATATAATCTCTCTAATGAAGAAATTACCGTTAAACCATTTCAACATCTTTTGTCAAGCTATATCGGAGATAAAAGTGAATATGATGCAACCAACATCAGCTTACTTCTAGGCTTGAATTTATATAATGAAAATGTTGGAGAGTTTAAGCAGGTTCACGAAAATTATTATCAGGCGATAATAGATTCAAAAAGCGAATTGCGGGTCTATGGTCTATATTATAAAAATGAAGCAACAGAAGAATATCTTTTGGTTGATAGAATAGGATTTGAAAATACATTTTTTGTTGTTTATGATGAGAAGCTGTTTTATATTAGTGATGGCAGACTTAAAAGTGTAGGTTTAAATGGTGATTTCAAGGTTACTGTTTATGCAAATGGTATATATTCATCTGAGCAAAATTATTCAATCGAAAGAATTGAATTAGTGCAGGATGGTAAAATATATTGCCAGGCTACAATACGGAATGAAACCGATGAAATAAACGAAACTGTATATTTAGCTATAAAAACCGATAACAGCACTTATGATGAAATATCAAAAAATGATATTCCTGCAGATAAGACTCAATTTGATGAAATTTTATCCAACATTAAATTCACATTAAATACTGATTTTGAAAATATCTTAGTCAAAAACTTCAGAATCAGATATACACAAACAGGCAATATTGAAGATGCCATATTTAATGTCTGGGTATATAACGGAACCAAAGCAAATGAGGATTTCTGGATTGAAGGTAATATTATCATCACTTTCGATAATAATGCTTTCTTTAACGTGATAAATGAAGAAATAGTTTTACTTTCTGAATATAATCCTAAAAATGACGGCAGGATGCAGACCATAGATGAAATTATTGGAAAAGCCAAAACAGCTATTCTTCAAACAAGAAATATAGATAAAGAGGAAACTCAACCGGAATATTATCTTTTGACTATGGACGAAGAAAAGTATGTTGAGTATGTTGCGAATTCAGATTTTGGAGTTGATTATTTGCAGGAGAAAAAAGGAAAGTTTGTTACTTCCTCAAAACCTGATGATTTGACCCCTCAAACATATCAATTGTTAAATAAGATGTATTTTATAGTTGTGCCTCACTATGAAAAAGAAGCTGTTAAAGACTTTGTTTTTGAGGAGAGTGAAACTATAGTTTCAGGCAATTATAAGGTTCTTTTGTTTGATAAATAAGCAGGATTAAAAATTTATACAAAATTTAACAATCCGTTTAGCAGAGATTTCTGTTAAACGGATTGTATTTTTCTGGAGCTGGAAACGTGACTCGAACACGCGACCTATGGTTGTAGTTTAGGGTGGGAAATCAAGTGCAAAGTTATTTTTTGAATGATATTTTACCAACTCTCTGAAATTTGTTTATGTGTAATTTCATCATCTGTTGTAATAATTTCAATATCATAAAAATAGTTTTTTAAATCAGCATCATTATTTAACAAGAAATCATAAAAATCCACTTCGTAAGGGTAATAGCACTGTAATATGATTTTATAAGTGTTTATTTTTTTATTTCCTTCATATTTTTCATCTTCAAATATAACGGCACCTGTGTTTCTGATGAAATCCATAATGCTATCAGCATTTTCACCATTCTTTATATTATCAAACCATTTTCTTGTCTGTTCTCCATGCTCGTAATCCAGATAATAACCATCTATATTGCAACCATCGGCATTGGGAATGAAAAGCTTGTAATTGATTTTACCACTTTCGTCGTATGAAATGATTATTGTACTGATAATATCATCCCAACTATCTAGTTCTTCCATCCCGTTAGTGTGGCAATATATTGCATATTGGTTTGAAGATGTGTTTTCAGGATTCTTTGGAGTTAAGTAATCATCTATATAGTATGAGAATAAACAGTCAAAGAGGAAATCCTCGTAATTTTGTTTTTGTTTTATAAAACCTTTTTCTGTAAGCTCTTTTTCTGCTTTTCTTGCATCGTCTCCGATTTTAATGTCGGTATATATTTTTCTTTGATCTGAAGTGACTTCTGAAAGATAATATTCCTGAGATGTTTCTGTATAATATTCTTCATCAAACCATTCATATTCATATTTTGCAAAAGCAAAGCTGTAAAGTACAAGGAAGCCTGCAAAAACAACAGAAAGAATAGCAGTGATTTTAACTAAGGATAAACGATATTTTTTCGTTTCGGTGTCAGAGCTTTTGCGATATGAGCGGAATGTATGACGAGTATAAATAATTAGAAAAGTAATATTTGCTATACATGGAATTGCTTCCCACAAAATACTTTCGTGTTCAGAGCTGTTTGTAATGTAACTAAGAACAAGTCCACCGGCATTAAATATGGGCACAAACAAACCACTTGTAATAAAAGAACCGAGAGCAATCAGCCCTAAAGCGGATGTTATAGCAATCAGTTGCTTCTTTAAATTATGCCTGCAACACATTGTTGTGTAAACAGTGAAAAATATAAATCCTATAAGGTAAAAGCTGAGAAAAACAATACTTGGAAAACCGGGAGAAATCGGCTCTACAAAATACCAGTACCCCCAACCTAATTCAACCGACAGCATATTTATTGTACATAAAGTAATAAATATCACCACAGCCCTGATAATGCTGTCTTTATAAATTACCTTGTTCCATATTGTTTTACAAATGTCTTTAAATGTTGCTTTGCCATCCTCAACAGTTTCTACTTTAGTCCAGTCATTGAAATTATTATCCGAATTACACATAGTCTTATCTCCCTTCGCAAGATGGATTTAAGTTAAATATTCATAACCGTTCCTCTTAATTATACTATAGCAAGGAATACTAAAAACTTATGTGAAATGTAATTTTTAGACTGTTTTTTGTAATAATTGGATTAAAAAATGATTTTAGGAGTAATTAAGTATAACTTTATTTTTAAATAATGAGTGTTGTAATTCATTTGTTTTTATGATAAAATAATACAAAAGGGAGGCGATAAAATGTCACCAAAGCAATATAAAAAAAGAATGAATGCAATTAAAGTTGCTGATGCCCTTAATAAAATTGAAGGTGCTCCTGTTTCTGATTATGCACGCGAGTTATCAGATAAATGGGCAAAGGGTGAAATTACCGGTTTGCAAATGAAGGCGGCACTTATCGCTGCTCATAAAAAGGTATAATTATGAATGATTTATATTTAATTGAAAATAGCAAGGTTCTGAAAAATCTTCTCGGAATTACAGATGAAAACGAATTAGATGTTGCCGAAGCAGAGCTTTCCAGAGCTAATATGATGTTGTTGTATGAAAATGGTTTTTCTGATTTTTCATCCAACGGCATTTGTTATATCCACAAGGAACTGTTTGGCGATGTGTATGAATGGGCAGGGCAGTACAGAAAAATCAATATTCAAAAAAGAGAAAAAATTCTTGCAGGTAAAAGTGTTTGGTACTCCAACAATGAAGATATTGAAAAGGATTTAGAAACTGCTTGGAAAAATATCAACGCAGTTGATTGGGCTAAGTTATCTAAAGACCAATTTGCCAAAAATGTTGCACGATTTTTTCCTGCTATATGGCAGGTTCATCCTTTCAGGGAAGGTAATACAAGAACAGTTGTAATGTTAATCACATTTTTTGTTGAACACTATGGTTATTACTTTGACCAGGAGCTTATATCTGCTAATGCAGGCTATGTGCGTAACTCTTTCGTCCTTGCAAGTCTTGGCGATTATTCTGAGTATGTAGATTTAGAAACTATTTTGTGTGATGCTATTTGCACCGAACCCGTTGAATATTCTGCAGAAGAAACACAAGATAATAAGACCGAAAAATATAACAAATACGATAATGGTGATTATGAACCGACTAAGCACGAATATATAGAGTAAAAGTTTCAAAATTAAAATCCGTTTAGCAGAAAAATCTGTTAAACGGATTTTGGGATTTTTGGAGCTGGAAACGTGACTCGAACACGCGACCTGCTCATTACGAATGAGCTGCTCTACCAACTGAGCTATTCCAGCAAAATATATTTTAAACACGAATAGTATTATATATAAAACCCTTGTTTTTTTCAAGTGTTTTTATTCATTTTAACAAATTTCAATTTTAGAAAAAATAATGGTGTTTTGCTATTGACTTTAGCACTTTAGTGTGCTACCATATGAACACGTTTTTTACTGCATAAATATATGAAAGGAATGGCTTTTCTTTTAGAAAAGTCGTAGGTCAAAAGTTATGACACCTTTAAAAAATAATGATGTTACGGAGCTTTATAAAGCAATTTTAAGCCTTGAAAACGAAGAGGATTGTGCTTTGTTTTTTGAGGATTTATGCACTATTAATGAAATTGTTTCTCTTTCCCAACGTCTGAGCGTTGCGAAGAAGCTTGATGAGGGCAAAACCTTTTCAACTATTACTACTGAAACAGGTGCAAGTTCCGCTACTATCGGCAGGGTTAACCGTTGCCTTTCTTATGGTAACGGCGGTTATAAAAAGATAATCGAAAAGCTCAAAGGGGGAGATAGCAAATGAGCATTGATTTTTCTGTTCTCAACCCAACCGAAAGGATTATTTTTGAGCTTCGCAGTCTTTATACAAAGTTTGGCTACAAGCCCTTTAAAATGAGTAAGTTTGAGGAATATGATTTATACGGCAGCAACAAGGATTTTCTTGTCAGCGGAAATTGTATCACCTTTACGGATACAGACGGCAGACTTCTTGCTCTCAAGCCTGACGTAACTTTTTCAATTATCAAGAACCTTGATGATACTGTTAAAGGTGTTCAGAAGGTTTATTATAACGAAAATGTTTATCGCGAAAGTAAAAAAGCAGGCGGTTTCAGCGAAATAATGCAAACAGGCATTGAGTGTATGGGGGATATAACCGATAACGATGTTTGCGATGTTATTATTCTCGCTGCTCGCAGTCTTTATGCAATCAGCGAAAACTATGTTCTTGATATTTCTCACCTAGGACTTTTAAGCGGTATTTTCAATGCTATGGAGCTTAACGAAAGCAACAAAACCGAGCTTCTTTCCGCTATTGCAGAGAAGAATGCAGGGGCTATAAAAACACTTTGCGAAAGCTTTGGTGTTGGGGCGGCATTGGTTAATATGCTTTTAGAAATAATGAATGCCTGCGGTAAACCATCTGAGGTTCTTAAAAAAATCGGTGCGGTTGCAGTCAATTCCGAAATGCAGAATGCTTTTAACGAGCTTTCAAAGGTTTGCGAAAAACTTATTGATGCAGGCTATGAAGAGAATATCAATATTGATTGTTCGTTGGTTAATGATATGAACTATTATAACGGAATTGCTTTCAAAGGCTTTGTTCACGGTGTTCCTTCAAGTGTTCTTTCAGGCGGAAGATATGATAAGCTTATGGAACGGGTTAACAAAAAAGCAGGAGCAATCGGTTTTGCAGTTTATCTTGATGAAGTTGACAGACTTCTTGAAAATAAAGAAGAAGTTGAAGAAACTGCAGATGATGGTTGGCTCAATGTTGCTCTTCCGAAAGGCAGACTTGGCGAAAAGGTCTATGCTATGTTTGAGAGTGCAGGCTTTGAATGTCCTCAGATTTATGAAAAAAATCGTCGCCTTATATTCGAAAATGCAGAGAAAAAAGTCCGCTATTTCTGGGTTAAACCATCGGATGTTGCTATTTATGTTGAACGTGGTGCGGCAGATATAGGCGTTGCAGGTAAAGATATTCTTCTTGAATATGCGCCCGATGTTTATGAGCTTCTTGATTTGGATATGGGCAAATGCAGGATGTGCGTTGCAGGTAAAAAGGAATTTACCGATAACGGCACAAGCACTTTGAGAGTTGCAACAAAGTTTACTAATATTGCAAAAAGCTATTATGCAGATAAATGCCGTGATATTGATATAATAAAGCTTAATGGTTCAATCGAAATTGCACCAATTTTAGGTCTTTCAGATGTTATTGTTGATATTGTTGAAACAGGTGCAACGCTTCTTGAAAACGGACTTGAACCCAAAGAAACAATTGTCGGAATAAGTGCAAGACTTATTTCAAATAAGGCAAGCTATAAATTCAAGGCTGAAATAATTGATAGATTGAAGGCTTCGTTAGAAGTAATTGTGAGGGAAAAACAGTGATTAAAATATACAAGCGTAGCGAAATCTCAACAGAAGAAATTCTCGAAAGAGGCGAGCAGACAATTGATGTTGAAGGTATTGTTACAGATATAATTAAAAATGTCCGTGAAAACGGTGATAAAGCACTTGTTGAATACAGCAAAAAATTCGACGGCGCAGTTGACGATATTCTTGAGGTTACAAAAGAGGAAATCGAAGATGCTTTAAATCAGGTTGATAGCGAGCTTATCGAAATCTTAAAACAGGCAAAAGAGAATATTACCGTTTTCCATTCAAAGCAGGTTCGCAATTCCTTTCTTATTAATGATAATGCAGGGGTTATAATCGGTCAGAAGGTATTGCCCATTGAAAAGGTTGGTCTTTATGTACCCGGTGGCACAGCTTCTTACCCATCATCAGTTCTTATGAACTGCGTTCCTGCAAAAATTGCGGGTTGCTCTGAAATTGTTATGGTAACACCTGCCAAAGAGGGTAAAATCAAACCCGTTATTCTTGCGGCGGCAAGTATTGCAGGGGTTGACAGAATTTTCAAAATAGGCGGTGCTCAGGCAGTTGCTGCTCTTGCTTACGGAACAGAAAGTGTGCCCAAGGTTGATAAAATTGTCGGACCCGGTAATGCTTTTGTTGCAGAAGCTAAAAAGCAGGTTTTCGGCACTGTTGATATTGATATGATTGCAGGTCCCAGTGAAATTCTTGTTGTTGCTGACGGAACAAACAATCCTGCTCATATAGCGGCAGATTTGCTTTCACAAGCAGAGCACGATAAAATGGCAACTGCAGTTCTTATTACAGATTGCGAAGATTTTGCAAACAAAGTAAGCGAAGAACTTGAAATTCAGATTCCTCAGCTTCCAAGAGCCGAAATTGCCCGTTGCTCAATTGATACAAACGGTAAAATTATTATTACGGATTCACTTGTTGAGGCTATGGAAACATCTAACATTTTAGCACCCGAGCACCTTGAAATCTGTGTTGATAACCCCTTTGAATACCTGGGTTATGTTAAAAATGCAGGTTCTGTTTTCCTCGGCAAAAACTGTCCCGAAGCTCTTGGCGACTATTTTGCAGGACCTAACCACACCTTACCTACAAGTGGTACTGCAAGATTTTCAAGCCCTCTTTCAGTTGATGATTTTGTTAAGAAAACTCAGTTTTCATATTTCAGCAGAGAAGCACTCAAAGAGGTTTCCGATAAAGTGGTTCGTTTTGCTACCGAAGAAGGTTTACACGCTCACGCAAAGAGTGTATCGATAAGAGGAGAAGAATAATCCTATGAGCAAATTCCTTGACGATAGATATAATTCTCTTGCGGCGTATGTTCCCGGTGAACAGCC
>JAZUSD010000087.1:0-32623 GCA_045606545.1 Acutalibacteraceae bacterium
CCAAGACCGCAAAGAGAGTTTTCTTTCATGTAGTGGCAAAGCTTTTCCATTCTGTCAAGGTCTTCCATTGTACCTTTACCGCTTGTGATTTTTTCAAGAATTTCAAGAAGTCTTCTTGTACCGACACGGCAGGGAGTACATTTACCGCAAGACTCGTCAACAGTAAATTTAAGGAAGAATTTAGCAATATCAACCATACAGTCGTCTTCATCCATAACGATAAGACCGCCTGAACCCATCATTGCACCTTTTGCAACAAGGTTATCGTAGTCAATTTCGATGTCAAGAAGGCTTGCGGGAAGACAACCACCTGAAGGACCACCGGACTGAGCTGCTTTAAATGTTTTACCATTGGGGATACCGCCACCGATATCTTCAACGATTTCACGAAGGGTTGTACCCATAGGAACTTCAACAAGACCTGTGTTGTTGATTTTACCACCGAGAGCGAAAACCTTTGTACCCTTGCTGTTTTCAGTACCCATTGTGTTGAAGAATTCAGCACCATGGAGAATAATCTGAGGAATGTTTGCAAAGGTTTCAACGTTGTTTTCTGTTGTGGGTTTGCCGAAAAGGCCCTTAACTGCCGGATAGGGAGGACGAGGACGAGGCTCACCACGATTACCTTCGATAGATGTCATAAGAGCTGTTTCTTCACCGCAAACGAAAGCACCTGCACCAAGACGGATGAAGAGGTCAAAGTCAAAGCCTGAACCGAAGATATTTTTACCGAGAAGACCGTATGCACGAGCATCATCAATAGCCTTCTGCAATCCATGAAGAGCGATGGGATATTCTGCACGAACATATACATAACCCTCTGTTGCGCCTGTTGCATAACCGCAAAGAGCCATTGCTTCAACGATACAATGAGGGTCACCTTCAAGAACTGAACGATCCATGAATGCACCGGGGTCACCTTCGTCAGCATTACATACAACATATTTCTGGTCTGCCTGGTTAGCAGCTGTGAAGCTCCATTTACGGCCTGTGGGGAAGCCACCGCCACCTCTGCCACGAAGACCTGAATCGATAACTGTCTGGATAACATCCTGAGGAGTCATCTGAGTGAGAGCTTTAGCGAGGGCCTGATAGCCGTCGTAAGCAATATATTCTTCAATATTTTCGGGGTCAATAACACCGCAGTTACGAAGAGCAACACGGTGCTGTTTTTTATAGAAGTTTGTTTCATTCAAGGGTTTAACTGCTTCTTCAGTTACAGTCTCACTGTAAAGAAGTCTTTTAACAATTCTACCTTTAAGAAGATGCTCTTCAACGATTTCGGGAATATCTTCAACCTTAACCTCGCTGTAGAAGCAACCTTCAGGATAAACAATCATAATAGGGCCTAATGCGCAAAGACCGAAGCAACCGGTTCTAACAACCTGAATTTCTTCTTCAAGACCTTTTTCCTTAATGTTAGCATTAAGTGCATCAATAAGCTCACCGCTGTGGCTGGAGGTACATCCGGTACCGCCGCAGACGAGTACATGAGAACGATACATTTATTATTTCCTCCTTATTCGGTAACTGCGCCAACAGTATATTCTGCTACTGGCTTGCCGTTAACAACATGTTCGTTAACAACCTTTACTGCTTTTTCTGCAGTCATCTGAACATAAGTAACCTTTTCCTTGCCGGGTTCAAAAATCTCGACAATGGGTTCATACTGACACATACCGATGCAACCGGTCTGTGAAACAGCAACATTTTTAATATTTCTTTTTGCAATTTCATCAGTAATTGCTTTAAGAACAGGACGAGCACCTGCTGCGATACCGCAGGTTGCCATACCAACAACAACTCTGATACCGTCGTTACCATCAGCGTCACGAGCAGCCATCTGAGCCTGTGCTTTTTCTTTTATAGCAAGTAACTCTTCGAGTGATTTCATATCATTCATTCCTTTCAATAAGTAACTGTTCCGTATTCTCTCTAATATAATCTTCAATCCAATTCATAACCGAAGGCTCTGAAAGAGGAACTCCGTCAAGGATTATTTTTATATCAGAAGATTTAAATGTGAACTCTTTACCGTCAATACTACGGGTATAAACGAAATCTTTGTCCTCATTCATACTCACAATAGTTGCTATTGTGGATGCTATATCGCCCAAGGGAGTAAAGTCGATACTATCTGTTTTAAAAAGCGCATCAACCTTTGTTCCAACACCGACCTGAGAGGTTATTGAAAAGCTACCGCCCGTTTGCTCTGCCGCCAACTTAAAAAGCGGTATTCCCATACCAACCTTTCTCGTTGTTCGGGTTGTGAAAAACGGGTCTTTTACATTTTCAACCTGCTCGGGTGTCATTCCCTTGCCATTGTCATATATACCGATGAGAAGAGTTTTCTCTTTGGTATCTTCTTTAACAAGTATCTCTGTCAGAGATGCACCTGCAACAATGGAATTCTGGGCAATATCGAGAACGTTTAATGATAGTTCGCGCATAACGCTTAGTTCATATATTTAGCAAGAATTCCGGGAATATCGTCAGCGGTAATTTTGCCATATACTTCACCATTGATTGTGAAAACAGGAGCAAGACCGCAAGCACCGATGCAACGGCATTCTTCAAGAGAGAATTTACCGTCTGCAGTACATTCACCGGGTTCAATTCCGAGGATTTCACTGATTTTGTCGATAATGGGCTGAGCACCTTTAACGTAACAAGCAGTACCGAGGCAAACTGAGATGTCATATTCACCTTTAGGAGAAAGAGAGAACTGAGCATAGAATGTTGCTACACCGTAAATTTTCTCCAAGGGAATGTCCATACCCTCTGCAATCATTACCTGCACTTCGCGAGGAAGGTAACCGTAGATACCTTGTGCCTCCTGCATTACATGCATAAGCTGACTTTTGTCATCCTTGCACTCTGCAATTACTGCATCGAGTTTTGCTTTCTGCTCAGGTGTACCGTTGAAAGGTATTGTACTGATTTTCTTGAGCATTAGATTTCCTCCATTCAGATTGTGTTTGTTGCGGGTAAACGCAAAATCGCAATTTACCACTTTACATACAATAGAAATTATAGCACAGTATTCGCCTTAATGTCTATACCAAATTTCGACTTTTTTTGTTTTTTTGATAATTTTTTAACATTTTTCCGTTTTGCACAAATGCGGAGCAAAATTTTTTCTGCTTTTTATCTTAATTCCAATGTTTTTCTCCTATAAATTCCTTTTGATTTATGATACAATAATAATTGTATATAAATATACACTTTCATTCATGGAGGAGCTTATATGAAAATAAGTGAAATTAAATCCATTCTCAATGCAGAGCTTATCTGCGGTGAAGAATTTATTGAAAATGAGGTTCACACCGCTTGCGGTAGTGATATGATGAGCGATGTTCTTGCTTACGTTAAAGAGCAAGCTGTTCTTCTTTCCGGACTTGTTAATCCTCAGGTTGTAAGAACTGCAGAAATGATGGATATGAAATGTATTGTTTTTGTTCGTGGCAAAGAGCCCGATGAAGATATGATTGAGCTTGCAGTTGAACGTGACATAGTCCTCCTCGGAACAAAGCTTGAAATGTTTACCGCCTGCGGTCTTCTTTATAAAAACGGACTTAAAGGAGGCAGCGGTGTCTGATGGAGCTTCTTTCTTTACACTATGAAGTCAGCGGAACCGACTTTACCTGCGCAGGTGAAGCCTCCAGTAAAATCAAGAGAAATCTTAAGGAATTGGGATTCCCCACATCAGTTATAAGAAATGTTGCCATTGCCGTATATGAAGGTGAAATCAATATGGTCATCCATGGCGGTGGCGGTGTTATTGATGTTGAAATCTCTCCCGAATGTATTTCAATTGTTCTTGCAGACCAGGGACCCGGTATCCCTGATGTAGCACTTGCTATGCAGGAAGGCTATTCAACTGCCCCCGATAATGTTCGCCAATTAGGCTTTGGTGCAGGTATGGGTCTTCCAAATATTAAAAAATATACTGATGAAATGATTATAGAAACAGAGGTCGGAAAAGGAACAACAATCAAGCTTAAGGTGTTTGTTAAATAATCCGACTGAAAGGAATTGCTATGGATACATATTTCCATTCGGTGCGTCTTGATAAAGATAAGTGCCGAGGCTGTACTAACTGCATAAAGCGTTGCCCTACACAAGCTATCCGTGTGCGAAACGGCAAGGCAGTTATTTTAAAAGAGCGTTGTATTGACTGCGGTGAGTGTATTCGCGTTTGTCCCCATCACGCAAAATATGCAAGTCGGGATGTGCTTTCTCAGATCGAAGATTACAAGTACAAAGTGGCTCTCCCTGCCCCTGCTCTTTATGGACAGTTTAATAATCTTGATGATATAAACATAATTCTCAACGCTCTCCCCACTTTAGGCTTTGACAGCGTTTTCGAGGTTTCAAAAGCAGCCGAGTTGATTTCTGAAGCAACAAGAATTTATATGCAGGAAAACACCCATATAAGACCTTTAATATCTTCAGCTTGTCCTGCTGTTGTAAGGCTTATCAGGGTTTGTTTCCCGGAGCTCGTAGATAACATTATGCCTATTACAGCTCCTGTTGACGAGGCAGGCAGGCTTGCAAGAATAAAGGCAGTTCAGAAAACAGGGCTTAAGCCTGAGGAAATCGGTGTGTTTTTCATCACGCCCTGTCCTGCAAAGGTTACTGCTATTAAGCAACCCATCGGCATCCCCAAATCCCATGTTGATGGTGCAATCGCAATTAATGATATTTACCCACTTCTTTTAAAGGCTATGGAGAAAACCGAGCAATCCGATGAACTCAAAGCGTTGCACGAAAGCGGTGTTATCGGTATCGGTTGGGCAACAAGCGGTGGCGAAGCATCGGGCACTTTACACGACAATGCTCTTGCAGCGGATGGTATCGAAAACTGTATGAAAATTCTTGAAGAGGTTGAAAGAGGTACTCTTGATGCAGTTGACTTTATCGAACTGAATGCTTGTCAGGGCGGTTGTGTTGGCGGTAGTCTTACTTCCGAAAATCCCTTTATCGCTAAATCCCGACTTATGAAATTGCGCAAATACAGTCCGATTTCCTGCAACCACCTGGGTAACAGAGTTCTTCCTAAAGAGCTCCTTTGCACAAGCCCTGTTGAACCCTGCGATGATGTTATGAAGCTTGCGGACAATGTAACAGAAGCTATGGCAAGAATGAACCGAATGAAAGAGCTTTTAAAAGTGTTCCCCGGTCTTGATTGCGGAACCTGCGGTGCGCCAAGCTGTCGTGCCCTGGCAGAAGACATCGTCAGAGGTTATACAACAGAGCAGGACTGCGTTTTCAGAGCAAGAGAGGAATTGCATGAAATCGACAGTGATGAATGCCTTGACCGCTTCATCCCTGCACCCTTCAGAGAAAAAAAGGAAGATTAACAAAATGACAGTTAAGGAATTACAAGAAAAACTGGATTTACAATACATATGCAACGAAAAACTTGCAGAAGAAAAAACTGTTACAGGTTGTTACTGCGGAGACCTTTTAAGCTGGGTTATGTCCCGTGCTACAGAAGGTGATGCCTGGCTTACTGTAATGGGTAATGTAACCTCAATAGGTGTTGCGGTTCTTGCAGATGTTGCCTGCATTATTCTCACAGAAAATGCCCCTGCAGATGCAGATGCCATAAAACGAGCAGAAGAAAATGAAGTTATAATCCTCGGTACAGATAAAAACTCTTATCAGATTGCCGTAGAGATTTCAAAGCTGATATGAAATTATATTACGATTTTCACATTCACTCCTGTCTTAGTCCTTGTGGCGATAAGGATATGACCCCCAATAATATAGTGAATTTTGCGAAAATTATGGGATATGATGTTATCGCTTTAACGGACCATAACACTGCGCTCAACTGCCCTGCAGTTGCAAAAATCGCAGAAAAAAACGGAATAACATTTATACCCGGTATGGAGCTTTGCACCTCAGAAGAGGTTCACATAGTCTGCCTTTTTTATACTTTGGAGGATGCTCTGAACTTTTCGAAATACGTAAAATCCACCATGCCACCAATAAAAAATAAACCATCTGTTTTCGGTGAGCAATTAATCTGCGATGAAAATGATAGTGTTATAGGTCACGAGGAAACCTTACTCGTTACTGCAAGCGGTATAAGCACGGAAAAAGTTGTAAAAAAAGTTGAAGAATACAATGGAATCTGCTACCCTGCCCACATTGACCGTTCTTCTTTCAGCATTCTTTCAAACTTAGGTGTGATTGATGAATATTTCGGGTTTAAATGTGCTGAAATTCACGACATTGAAAAAGAAAAAGAGCTTAAAGAAAAGCATTCATATTTAAACCAATTGAAAATTCTTTCCGATTCGGATGCTCATTATCTCGAAAATATGCGAATCCCGCAACAAATTATTGATGTGCCCGAAAATAATATAAAAACGATTTTAGATTTTTTAAACACATAAGGAGGATATAACTGTATGGAAAACAGAGAAACCGTTTCCACGTTGAGCGCAGAACCCCGCCGTTATGTAGGCAAAAAAGAAACTCTTGCATATGTTCTTAACGACGTTGCGGCAAGTCTTAACATCAACGATTTCAAAGAACGTTATATTTATGATGTTGTAAAAATCGATTTTAAATATCTTGCAATACAGAATGTTGTTGCAACAATTTGGGACTCTTTTAATGATACCTTCATCGGTGTTATGGTTGATAAGACCCGAACCCGTTGGGGTAAGTTCAAGCCATATGTGCTCTTAGGTGAAATTCCCCTTACTGTTTTAGGTATGTGGTATTGGTTGATACCCTTCCTCTTTCCAAATACTCCCGCAACATATCTCCCCAAATGGATTTTCTATTTTGCAATGAGTATTATTACAGAAACAGCCGGCACTTTCACGTCTGTTGCGAAAACAGGCTTCCTTTCAACCATAACTCCCGAACCGCTGGAACGTTCAAGGCTTATAGCTCTGGCGAATGTCTCCTCCCATCTGGTCGAGGATTTACCAAAACAGGCATTCGGTATCATTTACGACCTGATTGCAAACAAAAAGTTAAATCTTCCCTTGCCAAAGCTTTTCTCTGCCTTCGGTATTGTTTGTGCAGCGGCATCTGCAGCATTTGCTCTTTTCTTTATTACAAACTCTCGTGAGCGTGTTTCTCAATCTATTAAGCAACCCTCCGTCAAGCATTGTCTGAAAGCCGTTATCAGCAATAAACCAATGAGAATCCAATTACTTTCTTCGCTGCTTTCAGGCTTTTCTATAGGTGCAAGCCGAACAAACTTCTACATAGATGTTATAGGCTCTATCACTTGGAAAACCATTGTTGGTATTCCAGCTTTCCCGATTAAATTCATAAGCTATAGCTTTGTTGAGCCTTTAAGACGAAGGTTTTCAACAAAAGCTTTGTGGATTTTGGAAGATGCGTGGACTGATATGCTGTGGTTATTGGTTTTCGGCATCGGCTCTATAAATAAAAACTTTATGAAAAAGCCGATTATTCTTCCTATGATGGCGATTGAAGAAATTTTTGAAATGTGTGTTTACGGATTAAGGCGAGTTATTCCTGCAGAAATCCAGAACGAAGCCCTTGATTACTGCGAATGGAAAAACGGCTATCGTTCGGAGGCTATGCTCGGTGTTACTCAAAGCCTTATCACTAAAATTCAACAGGCTGTTATGGGTGGTGTAACAAATCTTGTTATGGGTAAAATCGGTTATGTTCAAGGCTTGGAAATCGGTACTCAGACCGATAAAACAAAATGGTGGATTTTTGCTTTAGGTACAGGTATTCCGATTATAACTTCAAGCTTAGGCATTGTCCCAAAGCTTTTCTACCCCCTTTCTGCTGAGGTTCGTGAAAAAATGTATGCAGACCTTCAGGAAAGAAGAGCTTCAATGGCAGAATTTATGAAAACTGCGACAAAAGAAGAGATTGATGCAATGGCAGAAAAACAATTGCAAGGTCAATTTAATTAAACTTTATATAGAACACCCGAGTGTCTCAAAAGACGCTCGGGTGTTTTAGTTTTAATTGTATTTTTCTGCTTGTAATTTGAACATATAAGCATATTTTCCGTCAAGCTCCATTAACTCTTCGTGAGAGCCATGTTCAATTATTTCTCCGTTTTTAAGCATATATATTTCATCTGCCATAACAGTTGTTGAAAGACGATGGGAAATAAACAAAACGGTTTTATCGTTTGAGGCTTTAGTCATAGACTGATTAAGCGCATATTCTGCAACAGGGTCAAGGTTGGAGCTTGGCTCATCAAGAATTGCAAAGGAACAATTTTTATAAAATGCTCTTGCAATTGCAATTTTCTGTGCTTCGCCACCTGACAGGGAAACTCCATCATCATCGAATTCTCTTAATAAAATGCTATCCGTTCCATTTGGGAGTTGTCTGTCAAAATCTGCGGCTTTAACTGCCTCTTCAACCTTTTCTTTTTCGGGACAATCATCCATTGAAACATTTTCTCCGAGAGTTGCACCAAAAAGTGAAAAATCCTGAAAAACTGCGGCAAAATTTTTATGATAAGACTTAATATCCCATTCTTTAATATTAACCCCATCTATTGTTATAGCGCCATCTGTTACATCATAAAGCCTTAAGAGAAGATTAGTAAGGGTAGTTTTACCTGCACCGTTGTAGCCAACAAATGCTATCTTTTTATATGGTGATATTTCAAGATTTATATTTCTGAGAACATATTTTTCTGTACCGGGGTATTTGAAAGATACATTTTCAAATTTGATTACAGGTGGATTTTCAAAAACAGTTGTTTTTGTACCTGAAATCATTTTTTCCTTTGCATTCATAAAACGACGGAATTTTTCAACATAAAGACCATTTTCTCTTACATTAATTGCAAGGTGACTTGTTAATGCAAAAACGCTAGTACTGATTGAAGAAGCACCGTTAAAAGTTGCGGCAAAATCGCCCATTGTTACTTCTTTTGTAACAATGGCCTTATAGCCCATTAAAAGAGTTATTCCTAGATAAATAAGCAAAGTCATGGGGAGAGATTCCTGACAGAAATACAATTTCCATTGTTTAGTGAGATATGGTGAAATTGTTTTTATTCTGTCAAAAACATTCTGATTATATCTTCTTTCAACCATTTCTCCTGCACGAGAAAGTCTTAACTCTTTTGCATAATCCTGCAAATAGAAAACACGGCTGAAATAAAGATTTTTTCTGTCGAGGGGCGTCATAGCCTCGGTTCTTTCCACATTAACCTTTGCAATAAGTCTTCCGATAGGTGTCATAATCGCAACGCAGACTATAACAAAAAGAAGACAAATAGGGTCAATTGAAACAATAACCGTACCGATAGTAAGAACGCTTATAACATTAGTCAGAACATCCTGAGTATCCTGAAGAACCGTATATGCTCTCTCGTTCATAGAGTTCATTGCAAGAACAAGGTCATTGTAATACTCGGGGTTGTCATAAGCCTCATAATCCATTTTTGCGGCTTTCTGGTAAATGGTTTTATACACCGCAAAATAAAGCTTTTCTTTTTGCTTTGGCATTGAGATTTCGTAAAAAAGCGTAGTAAGAAGATTAGTTATTACGACAAACACCACAAACAAACCAAGAGCAACTGCAACTCTGTAATAATCCTTACCCTCTGTTGCAACATCAATTATATATTTTAATAAAATAACATTTGAAAGAGTCCAGGGAAGATTTGCCAACACATCAAAAAACAAGTAACCGAACACCATAAAAGGTGTGTGCTTAAAGATGAATTTAAGCATATAAATATTGTTTTTTATTGTGTTTGTTTTTTCTGTTTTATTCTTCATCTTCAAACACCTCCTTATATCCGGAAGCCTGAAGTGTAAACATTTCCTGATAATATCCGTTATTCTCCATAAGCACTTCGTGATTGCCCTGCTCTGTCAACATACCTTTATTGAACACTAATATATTATCAGAACGGGTTGCACTTGAAAGACGATGGGAAATATAAATTACTGTTTTACCCTTTGTGCCCTCAATAAGAGCATCATACATTTTACTTTCTGCAACAGGGTCAAGAGCAGATGAAGGCTCGTCAAGAACCGCAATATCAAAATCTCTTGCGAAGAGACGAGCAATTGTAACTTTTTGAGTTTCGCCACCGGAAAGGAGTATTCCTTCGCTGTCAAACTCTTTAGTGAGAAGTGAATTTTCTTTGTTAGGAAGCTTACCGATTTTTTCGTAAACCCCCGCCATTTCAAGAGCATCAACAGCAATTTTTGTGTTTTCAACCGTAACTTCTTCAGTTAATACATTTTCAGAAACCGTCATAGCGAAAACTTTATAATCCTGAAATACACAGGCGAATTTTTCCCGATATTTTAAAAGGTCATATTCTTTAATATTTATACCATTATAAAGAATTTCACCATCTGTTACATCATAAAGGCGCATTAAAAGCTTTGAAAGAGTGGTTTTGCCTGCACCATTATGACCAACAACTGCAATTGTTTGACCTTTTTCAATTTTAAATGAAACATCTTTTAAAATATAATCGCTATCTTCTTTATATTTAAAGGAAACGTTTTTAAATTCGAGGCTTTGAAAATCCTCAGGAATTATATCTCCACCTTGTATTTTAGGCTCATATTCAAGAAACTCTCTTAAATTCTGCACCCAAAGGCAATGCTTTTGTTGCATAGCAAAATACCACGCTAATTGGTTGGTTTTATTTCTGCAGGTTGTAATAGCAGAAACCAGAACAGAAAATTGTGAAATCGGTATATTTTCTACCACAAGAAGTCTGTAACAACCATAAATAAAACCACCGGTAACAGGAATTATTTCTGCAAAATAATCGGAAACAGATTCAAGAAGAGCAATTTTCCATCCATATTTTTTAATTACATTTATATTTTTTTCAATAGCAGAGCGAAAACGCTTTTCTAAAACCACAAAAATATTAGTAGTTTTTATTTCCTTGGCAAAATCCTTAAGAAGAATTGTTCTTCTTACATAATCCTTTTCTCTTTCGTAAGGAGTCATCTCCTTTTCTTTCTCCAGCTCTATATTGTTTTTACGAACTCTGAACCACATAACAATAACCGGACAAAGAATAAATACAAGAAGCCAAGGGTCTATTGAAACGAGGTATATAACAAGAAAAACAAGGCTGACAATAGAACCCAGCGTCCAAGCAGAGCCCTCAATTATTCTTTTAAATCCGCCTTGGTCAACAACCCAGGTTGCTCTGTTATATTTATCGAAAAAATCAGGGTTTTCATAGCACCCCAATTCAACCTCTTGTGCCTTTTTAAAAATCAGAGAATTTATATAGCTTTCGCATTTTATTTCAAATTTTATTCTTACAGTATAAACATCAATATATCCCAGTAAATCCACAAGGAGCTTTCCAAAAACTATTACTAACATTCTGATTGCAAAATCCTGAAAGCTACCATTGTTTTCTATCATGGAAAGAGCGGTTTCAAGAAACATTACATTTATAACAACTGCATAGTAAACATTTTCAGCAATATAAGAAAAGTATATAATAAATAGAGATAATGGAGCGCACTTAAGCGCACAGCCTAACATGAAAGCCGTGTTTTTAATAATATGCGCTTTTTGTTTTACACTTTTTTTCTTTACACTCATTTTTATCTCCTAAGGACGAAAGTATATAAGATTGTATATAAAATAACTTACCTTGTCAATAAAAATATCCGAGAACCTTTTAAGTTCTCGGACACTTTTTTAATATTTATCTTTGATTTTTAAACCCGTCTTGTTATATGCACTCTTATATGAGCCACTGTAAGCACGAACGGAATAATAGTAGGTCTTGCCTTTTTTAGCAGTTTTATCAACATAAGAAACTGTTGATTTTCCACTTACCTTTGCAATTTCCTCCCAATCACCTGAACCTGTTTTACGATAAACAAGGTATCCGGAAGCACCTGTAACTTCTTTCCACTTAAAAGTGATGCCTTTTTTTGCACTCTTTACGCTTACAAGGGAAGGTCTTGAAAGACGCTTTATTTTAAGTCCGTCAGCAATATAAGTAGAGCGATAATCACTATACCCGGCTTTAACAGTATAGGTATATATTTTACCCGCTTTTGCAGTTTTATCTGTAAAGCTTAATGATTTGGTTGTTTTGATTTCTTCCCACTTAGAAGAGCCCTTAACCTTTCTCATAACAATGTACTTAGAGGCACCTGTTACCTTTTTCCACTTAACAGTTACACCTGTTTTATCATTTTTTATGGATCTAAGTTTGGGAGCAGAAAGCCTTTTGATTTCCCAACCATCAGTATTATATCCCGAAAAAATCTTGCCGTTATATGCTTTTACGGTATATGTATATGTTTTACCGTTCTTTACATCTTTATCGGTATATATATTTTTGGTTACTGTGCTGACTTTTTTCCAAGAACTGTCTTTGGGACCTTTGCGATAAACATAATAACTTTTTGCACCACTGATTTTAGACCAAGAAACTGTAATAGCGGATGTTTTATTGGAAACCTTAACCTCAGGAGATGCAAAGTAGGTAAAGCTTTTTGACTTATATGTGCTTATACTATCGCCGTTCTGAGCCTTAACAGCATAGCTGGTTTTAACACCGTTTTTAGCACCCTTATCTACATAGGAACGTTTGGAACTCGAAACATTCTTTACATGAACCCAATCTCCGCCACTGACTTTACGATATATGCGGTATTTTTTAGCCCCTTCGGAACCGCTCCATGTTATTTTAACACCACCGTAAGCATTAGAAAGGGATTTAATTTTCTGCGTTGCAAGAAATGTTGCTTTGTAGCCTGCTGAAGCAAGGCTACTGTCTTCTTCATCAATTGCATAAACTCTGTAAATATAGCCTTTACCTGCTTTGACGCTTTCGTCTTCATAGCTTGTTTTATCAGCTTTTACAGTAGCAATTGTTTTATAAGAACCTTTTCTGTTACCATCTGAATCCAATGAAGCTTTCTGGATTTTGTAAGTTTTAGCTCCGCCTACTTTGCCCCAATAAACTTTAATGCTGTCAGATGTCAACTTCGCTTCAGTAATTTTGGGCATAGCAAGGTATTTGAATTCTTTTATGCTTTCCTCGTCTATTCCGCCTTCAAATTCTCCAACAACAGGAATAACCGAATAACCGTAAGTTTCACCGCTTTTAACAGTTTCATCAATATACTCTAAACTTATAGTTGTTGCAATATTCTCCCATTCTCCTGAGCTGGTTTTGCGACAAATGATGTAAGAATCAGCGTAAGGGTGTTCCTTCCAACTCACTAATACACCATCGGAAATTATTTCAGTCTTTATCTTTTCAACACATTCAATTCTTTTTACAGGAATGGTTATTTCACTATCTAAACTTACTACATCTTTATTTTCATTTTTTGCCTTAACAAAATAACGATAAACACCATCAACCTCTACATAGGCATCAACAAATTCTGTTTCACCCGCATCAATAGTTGCAACAAGCTCCTGTTTATCACCATTCTGACGATAAACAAGGTATTCAGTTGCGCCTGCGCATGCAGACCAACTAACCTTTATAGCATCTTTTGTGTTAACTGCTGAAACATTCTGGGGGGCTTTAAGGTAATAAACTGATTCAAATGAAGAAACCTTTGCACTTTCAGAATTACCGATACAAGGTGTTACGCAATAAAAGTATTCTTGGCCGCTTTTAGCACCTTTATCTTCATATGTTGTAGTTATTTTAGAAGCACTACCGGCTTTTTCCCAAGAAGTGTTTTCTGTTTTTCTATAAATATAGTAACCATCAATACCATCAACCGCTTCCCAGGAAACCTTTATGCTATCTGCCTGAGGAACAATCTCTGTTACCACTGTTGATGGAACTCTTGTTATTGTATAACCTGTTTTGGTAAAAGCACTTTCATCACCAAAACTGCTGACTGCCTGAACGCTGTATGTATAGGCTTTACCAACAGTAACATCATAATCAATGAAGCTATTAGTTGTGATACCTGTCTCGTATTCTGAAAATTCAGTATCAACACCTACCGCTTTTCTGTAAACAACATAATACGCAATGTTTTCAACATTTTCCCATTTAATTTCTATGCCTTCGCTTATGTTTGCAAGTGAATTAACCGCGGGAGAGGTCAGATATGTAACAACATGTCCGTCAGAAACAGCATCTGTCACAAAACTGCCAAGAATTGAATTCACATCATATTCATAAGTTTTTCCGTTTTCAACAGAAGTATCCTTATACTCTGTTTTCAGGTTACTTGGTTCTGCAATTACAGTCCATTCATCAACACCCGGTTCACGGCGAAGAACCTGATATTTATCAACTCCGTTGGTTTTATCCCATGTTATATCAATGCCACCGACACCTGTTTCGGCGACAATATTTGCCGGCTTTGAAACATATTTGCAGGAAACGCCTGTAGAATTGAAAATCAAAACATTTTCATCTGTGTAAAGATTAAGTGGCTGAACAGTATAAATATATGTGTTACCGCTTTCAAGATTATAATCAGTATATTCTAAAACATCTGCTGTAACTCTGGCAACTTTCTCCCATGTTCCTACAATTGTTTTGCGACGAATTTCATACTCAGTAGCACCAACTACGCCCTTCCACTTAAAAACAATTGCATTTGTAAGAAGAGTTGCACTTTCAGGTTTGGGAGCCTCTAAAGTAACTATATCTTCTAAATTTGCGATAGGTTGCAAACCATCTGCTACAGTAATTGTCTGTTCGGAATTAGTAGTTGAGAAAAACTCCTTGCAGTAAAATTTAACACTCGTTGCAGGTCTTTTCTCATCAATAACCTCAAAGGTAAGTTTAAAAAACTCGGTGTTTTTACTAACCTTTTCAGGTGTTGTATTGGTATAACCAACGGAATAAACATTATCATATCCTTCAGCAATTCCATTTGCAAAAATACCGCTAAATCGTTGAACTCCTGAGTTTGTATATGCAGGAGAAAATTCGAGAGGAGAAAGCACGGTATTATCATACTCAACGAGAATAACCGAACCGCCAAAGCCCTCTACGCCTCCGTTTAAACTTACTGTAAATGTAATTTTTCCGTCTTTTACAATATCATCTTTTACTGTAAAAAGCTTCTCAGCAACACCAAGTGCTGAAGCTTGAACTACAGTACCGCTGAATATAGAAAAACACATTATAATACAAAGGAAAAAAGATATTGCTCTTTTCAAAAACATACCTCCTAATATGGTATGGTAACAGTTCCCTCGCAACCGAGGGAACTGCCGTTTTATTAATATTTATCTTTGATTTTAAGACCGCTTCTGTAAGCACTTGAATATGATTTATAATATGCTTTTACAGTGTATCTGTAGGTCTTACCCTTTTTAGCTTTCTTATCACGATAAGAAACCTTTGAACCGCCCTTAACAGTTGCTATTTTTTCATAATCTCCGGAGCCTGTTTTACGGTAAACATAGTAACCGGAGGCCCCTGAAACCTTTTTCCATTTAAAGGTGATACCACTTTTTGCACTCTTAACGCTTGAAAGTTTCGGAGCAGAAATACACCTGATAGTGGTAGATTCTGAGCTTGAAACAGTTTTTGATTTGCTGTTTATGGCTTTAACCATATATTTATAGGTTGTGCCATTTTTAACCTTTTTATCTGTATAGCTGGTCTTACTTGTTGTAGTAAGCTTCTTCCATTTCTTTTCAGAACCGGCCTTTCTATAAACCTCGTATTTTTTGGCACCGCTTACCTTGTTCCATGAAACCTTGATATCAGTGTCTGTCGTATTTGCTACAATAAGCTCTGCTGAATAGGTTACAGATTTACGAATCTTATCAAGACTTGATTTCGTTGCACAGGACTCGCTTTTTCCATCAACTGCACTTATTGCGTAGTAATATTTTTTGTCTGCTTTTGCAGAGGAATCAATATACGATGTCGAACTTGTTGAATCAATCTTCGTCCAATTACCTGACGACTTAGTCTTACGATAGACATTATATTTTGCTGCCCCTGTAACTTTTTTCCAAGAAATTTTAGGTCCGCCATAGTAATTTGATATACTTGAAATTTTAGGTGTAGAAAGGAATTCCTTTGACCAACCCTTTTCGTTGTAGGGAGAACATTCATCATAAATGTCAGAAGCCTTGATTGTGTATGTATATTTAGTACCTGATTTTACTTTTTTATCAGTATATTGAACATAAGGTAAATCCTCATCCTCTTCTACCACTGCAATCTCTTCCCACTTTTTGGCACTTCCTGCTTTTCTGTAAACAATATAGAAATCTGCAGCACTGATAATATTCCAACGCACTTTTATACCATCAGCCACATTTTCAATAAGCTCAACAACCGGAGCTTCGAAATAATAAACGCATTTAGCGGTTTTGGTGCTTATGGTTTTGCCACAAACAGCCTCAACAGCAAACCAGTTATTTCTTCCGCTTGTACCATTTTTATATACAAAGCTTGTTGATGTAACCTCATCTATAGCAATCATTTTGCTAAGATCTTTAGATATTCCGCCGTAATATATAATATACTTTTCTGCGCTGGGAACAGCATTCCATTTAAGCTGAATACCACCATAAATATTTTCAAGGGTAAAATTTGGTTCCTCAAGGAAACAAATTTCAGAAGACTCGCTGATACCACTTAAAACATTGCCATATACAGACTGAACACCATAAATATAAATTCCACCGGAAACTGCAGTAGTATCAACATACACAAGCTCGCCTGCTGCAGAAACTGTACCGATTGGTTCACCGAACTGACCATTTACATCTCTTCTGTAAATGTTATAAGCACTTGCACCATCAACTTTATCAAATGTAAATTCAATTCCCTTTGAAGCGTTTTTAACACCGCTTACTACAGGAGCTGTAAGGTAATAAACAGAGTTTGAGGGCTCAGACTGGCTTGTTATCATTCCATCTGCTTTTGTTTTGATTGCATATGTATATGTTTTACCGCTCTTAACCGCTCTGTCTAAATATTTCACCTGAGGAGCATTAACAGTTGTAATTTCAAACCAGTTACCGTTTTGGTTGTCCTGGCGCATAATCACATAAGAATCTGCTAAAGCAATAGCATCCCAGCTTACTGTAACATTATTGCCTCCGAGAGAAGCAACAACCTCTTCTGCAATAGGAAGCTTAACTAAATCGAAGCTCTCCTCGCCAAGAACGCTACCCTCTTTGGTTTCAAGGTTAATAAGTGAACGAACCTTGTAAGAATATTCTTTAGTATCTGCAACATCAAAATCTGTATAACCGGGAGTTTCAACAATGGCAACAGCTTTGTATTCATTTTCAGCTGTGGCTTTTCTGTAAATCTGGTAACCAACCGCACCATCAACGCTCTGCCAGTTAATTACAATATCATTTTTGTTTAACTGATACTCAATGATTGTTGCATTGGCAATAAATGTAATCTTTGCAGGGTCAGCAGATGTGTCTGCTGTATAACCTTTTTCATGATGCGCCTTAACCTTATATGAATATTCAACGTTACTTGTAAGAGGCTCATCAAAACAGAATGTTTCAGAAGTTTCAGCAACCTGCTTCCAGGATGTTTCACCTTTTGCCTGTCTGTAAACTGTATATTTTGCTGCACCATCAAGTGCATCCCAATCAATTTTAGCACCGCGTTCTGTGATGTTGGCATCAACACGTGTAATTGTACCAAAATCAAAACCTACAAGGCCTGTTTTATCGTACTCCCTTACACCATGTTCATTAGCTGCTTCTACTGAATAATAATATTCTGTACCTTTCTGGATACTTGTATCAACATACTCCGATGTTCCTGCAGGAGCTTCAGTAAGCTTTGCCCATTCGCCACCTGCTTCTTTACGGTAAATATTGTACCATTCTGCACCTGTTGCTTCAGTCCATGTAAACTTAAGACCTTCAACGCAAGATGCAACTTCAACATTATTCGCAGGATTAAGGGTGAAGAATGAATCTTCATAAAAAAGTTGTTTTCCGTCACCCTTTTTAATATCGTTATCGTTATTGTCATCCTCTGTGATGTATTCTTCACAGTAAAATTCAACATCTGTAACGGGACGTTTCTCGCCAACAGCTTCAAAAGTAATTTTTATAAATGCTTTACTGCTATCGCCTGTGTTAACACCATTAGGGTTCATAAATGCAATAGAATAAACATTCTTGTCATCATAAGTGATACCATTTTCATAATATCCTGTTACAATAGGTGCATATTCACCATATGAATTAATATTGCAAGCTGCACCACTATCAGAAGAAACCTCTAAAACAGAACTGTCAAATTCTGCTTTGATAATTGCGCCGATTAATTTAGTCTGGTTGGGTGCAAGAGAAATTGTATAGGTTATTCTATCATTCTCAAAATCTGTTTTTTCAACTGTAAAAATCTCTTCTGCATTACCCAAAGCATAAACCTGTGTTACAGTTGCAGAAAAAACTGAAAAACACATTACCAGACAAAGAAGTAATGATATAACTCTTTTCAAGCTAATTCCTCCTTAGGAATTGTAATTTTCAAAATCAATATTTATCCTTAATTGAAAGGTATGATACATAGCTACTCTTATAAGATTTATATTTTGCATAAACCCTGTAGGAATAGGTTGTTCCTTTTTTAGCTTTCTTATCAGTATATTTAACTGTGGATTTACCATCAACAGTTGCATATTTCTTATAACTGCCTGAACCTGATTTTCTGTAAATGATGTAACCATCTGCACCCTTTACATCGTCCCAGTAAATTACAACACCTTTTTTGGTGGATTTGATTTTATCAAGCTTGGGAGCTGAAAGGAATCTGATTTTTTCATAAGAAGTGCTACCATATTCAGATTTATCTGTACTGTTAACTGCTCTTACACAGTATTTATAAGTTGTACCGCTCTTAACAGATTTATCTGTATAAGCATCTTTCTTTGTTGTTGCAATTTTTTTCCATTTTTTAGCGCTTCCCGCTTTGCAATAAACATAGTAACTTGTAGCGCCTGATACTTTATCCCAAGAAACTCTTACGCCAGTAGAAATATTTTTAATGCTTACTTCAGGTGTTGCAAGGTAGTATAAATTGTGACCTTCATAATCGCTCACATAAGAACCATTAACAGCTTTAACTCTGTAATAAACTGTTTTGCCACTTGTGGCACCTGTATCTGTATAAGAGGTTTTTTTAGAAGAAACTGTTGTAACGGTTTTCCAAGAACCGCCTTTAACTTTTCTGTAAATCTTGTATTCTTTTGCACCTGCTACTTTATCCCAGGAGATTTTCACGCCCTTAACTGTTGCTTCAGCAGAAAACTCGGGAATTGCAAGATAAATAATTGCTTTTTCGGAATACAAATCGCTATTACCGCCATCGGAATAAACGCGGACTGCATATTCATACTTTGTTCCGCTTTTAACCTTTGTATCGGTGTATGAACGAGATGTTATCTTTTTGCTGATATACTCCCACTTGCTTTTTGTTCCTTTGGAATCAACTGTTCTTCTATATACTCTGTAAGCAGTTGCACCATCTACGGTTTTCCAGGATACATCAACCTTACCATCCTCATTTGAAAGAGTAATTTTAGAAGGAGCTACTGTATATCTTGTTGTAACACCACTGCTTCTTGTTGCATTATATCCTGCATCGCTGGCTTCATTAACTGCTCTTACTGCGTATGTATAAGAGGTGTTGTTTTTTACATCTTCATCAAGGTAATCTGTAACATTACCATCTGCGGTTTCCTTGATTATTTCATATTTGCCGTCTATTTTCTTATAAACGCGGTAGAAATCAGCACCTGTAACCTTTTCCCAAGAAACTCTCACACCATCTTTTTCTGATTCAACTGAATCGATAATTACCTGTCCGAGAGTTGTTCTTGTATCTGAATGGATAAGGCTGTCGCTTCCGTTGGCAATATTATTTTCAGGAGCACTCTGGCTTTCAAATTCAAAACAATAGAACTTAACTGTTGTTTTGGGACGATTACCATCTATCGCTTTAAATGTAAACTGCATATAAGCTTTATCGGAACCTGCTTTATAGTCAGATTCTGTTCCGAAAACATGAGCTATAGAATACTGGTCATTTGTTTCAGCCATAAAGCCCTGTTCATAAACACCGTTAATGCTCTGGCATTCATCACCATAGCTATCTGTTATCATATAAGCACCTGTGTTCGCCTCATCTATTGTGACAACCTGAGAATCGAACTTTGCATAAATAATGGCGCCTATCATACTCACACCTTTATTAAGATATACGGTGTATGTGATTTTGTCATTTTGGAATTCGCCTTCTTCAACGGTAAACAAATCCTGAGCAACGCCTGCTGCAGATGCAGTAACGCCGATGCAAGAAAATACCGAAACAAGCATAGCAAGGCATAACACCAGTGAAATACTTCTTTTCATTTTGAGTTTCTTCCTTTCGGTTTTACGGATTAAAATCCATTTATTGTTTTTGTAAATTTGCAGGAGCAAAAGCCGTTTTTCATCAAACGAGCGCACTTGCCCCTACTATATGATTTTACAGAATAAATATACCATAAAAACCCTTGTTCTGTCAACGAATAAACCTTTAAATAAAATGTAAAAATAGCCAAAGTTTTTCATTAGTTTTTATACATAAAAAACAGAAAATCCGACCTTTTAAAAAACAGTTAAAATCCCTGAAATATTTAGTTAACAAATGCTCAATATCTGCTAAAATATTGAAATCAAAAATATATTGTGATAAGATAAACTCATAATTATGGAAAAGAGGTATTTTATGAAACCCGTAAGAACTTTTATTCAGCAAAACGGCATTAAACTCTGCCTTGGTGCTGAGAAAATATTATATGATCTAAGCAAAGGTAAGCTTGCACAAAACAGATTTTTATCTGCTCTTGATGTTCCTTATGTTGGTAGTAAGGTTAGAATTATAAAAGAGACCGAAACCTCAACCTTCATTGCAAAGTTTAATGATAACGGCACTATCGACAACGGAGATTTCAAGCTTCTTGCCACCAGCGATATGCACACAGATGAGGACTATTCTCTCAACAATAAAACTCTTCAGATGTTCATTAATCAGATTCGTGATGAAAAGCCTGACTTGGTTATTCTCACAGGTGACTGCATTCAGTCAAAATATCAGCAGTTTGAGGCAATCCATTTTGCTCAGATGATGGAAAAGCTTGGTGTTTATTGGGCTTATGTTTTCGGCAATCACGAAGCAAGAGAAGAAAAAGAGTTTCATAAATATCTTATTTTCAAAAGCCTTACAGATTACCCCCACTGCCTTTCAAAATTCGGTGACCCTAACCTTTTCGGCTATGGTAATTTCATTATTAACATTATGAATTCTGAAACCGAATTGAAGCAGAGCCTTGTATTTATGGATTCGGGCAGAGATATTATTCCTGAATATATGGCAAGAGATGGTGTACCCGAGGAAATGAAAAATGGCTATGATTACATAAAGCCCGATCAGATTAAATGGTACACTGAGGAAATGGAAGCTCTCAGAAAAGAATACGTAAAAGCACCAAATCTTCTTTATATGCATATTCCGATTAAAGAATATGAAGAGGTTTTCGCATTGAACAATGAGGGAAAATATGTTCCAACAGGCAAAGCAGAAATTCTTTACGGCAGAATGCACGAAAGTGTTGGCTCTTCACCCTTCAACAGCGGTCTTTTTGAAGCAATGAAGAAAAATGAAGCTCAGGGTATTTTCTCAGGTCACGACCATGTTAATGACTGGGCAGCAAAGTACGAGGGAATCTGGCTTGTATATAACCAATTCGGCAGCTACAATGCCTACGGTCTCGGTAATTACAACGGTGTATCTCTCCCCGAGGAAGAATGGCAACAGGGCGTAACCATCACAACTATTCACGAAGATACTTCTATTGATTTAAAACAAAGCTTCAACAGCAGATATCTTTAAAAACAAAAAGAACAATCTTCGACCTTTAATTAACAAAACGTTCATTAAAATCGAAAATTGTTCACAACTTTTTCATACGCAATTAAATAATGTACTGTATAGTGTAATCAACGGGACGGGAAATAATAAACTCGTTCCTGTTGGTTACACGTTTTCATTCCTATCTCCTTATTTCCATATTTACCCCTAAGAAAAGCTCCCCTGCTTACGCAGAGGAGTTTTTCGTTTTTTATTTTAGTTTTTTTATTTTCGATTAAAAATCAATCTCAACAGAGTTGATTATTTTGTGGAGTAAATCCATATCGCCATTCAAAATAATTATAAGCACACGATACTCCACATCTAAATTATGTTTATCAACAACTGTATAACTTGCCATAAGTCTCACATCTTCGTCTGACATTGGTGGACTAACCATTATTTCTCCATAAGTTCTATCTGTATCAACATAATAAATTTTATTTGATCCACCAAAAGAAGAAATCTGTGCAGTTGCTATAAGCTGAGTATATAACACACATTGACTGACATCATAAATTTTCATATCATCAGCATCAAGACTTGCAGCAAGTCTTTGGTATTCATACATATTTTCCGGAATATATCCGAATTGTTTCTGAAAGTTCAATAAATATAATTCATTTATTGCTTTTTTCTCTTCTGAATCCTCATCAGAAATTTCAAACAAATCAAAATCCGCAAAAGCATTATCTTCATATTTTTCAATTGAAACTATTGCTATATTGTCATCTTTATATCTCTTGGATGTTAAATAATCTGCCGATGTTTTGTAATCTTCTCTTTTGAGTTCTTTTGGAATTTCAACAGAAAACCAATCCATTGATATTCTTTTACTTTCACCTTTTTCAAATAAAATATCTTTAGCTTCCCATTGAGCATTTATTTCCTGACCTTTTTGTAAATCTTTGCAATGTATTTTGTATGCCAAGCCTGGTAAAAAAGCAAGAGCAACTAAAACAACAACAAAAAAAGATGCAACAAAGCACAATGCTTTTCGTAAAAACTTTTTCTTTATTGTATCTACTTTCTCAGTCGTACTATCAAGAACAGAAGTGATAATTGCTACATTTAAAATATCCATAATTGACAAAACCAATGCAGCCATAGCCAATGTTATAAACAGAGCAACTTCGTTTGCCAGGTTTGCTCCAATAAAAAAACCTAAACTTATCAATGCTATTACAAAAATTATTGTTAACTTTTTTTCATTTAACTGAGCTTTGTTTTTTAATTTCAAAAAATGCAGTAAAACACTCAAACTTGAACAAAATACTAAACAACCAAGACAATTACCAATATCTTCTTTGGTTACACCCATAATAAGCTCGGTTATACAAAAAACAACTGAAAAAGCTATCAAAGTCAAAGTTAACGGAACAAAATCTGAAAGCTCAGTTTTTTCTCGGTTTTTATATATTTTTCTGAAAAGCACTTTTGCATAAATCAAAATAAAAAACGGTAGCAAATAACACAACGTAATTTTCCACAAAGGCACAGCAACGCCAATACTTCCGCCTGTACCAAGACTTGCTATTAACACAATCACAGTAGCAACTAAAAAAATAGTAGTTACCACAGACCAGAATTTACTTACTGTATAATGCTGTTTCATAGCATTATCAAAATATTTTTTATATCTGCTTTCTTTTTGCTCAGGGGTTTCATTTTGTTGGAAATCCTCTGCATTGCAGTCAAAATCTTCGGAAGAAAGCTGTTCCATACTTACACCGAAAAGGTCGGTTATCAGCACTAATTTTGCAGTTCTCGGCATAGCTTCACCTGTTTCCCATTTGGAAACGGCTTTATCGGAAACTCCGAGAAGCTTTCCAAGCTCTTTCTGGGTTAACCCCTTTTTATTGCGAAGCTCATAAAGATTTTTACCGAATGTGTATTTATCCATAGCATTCACCTCACATAGGGTGAAAGGAATTATCCGAACCTGTTTTATACAGGCGGATTTCCGTTCATCCTACGTTAAAATACTCGCCAATCCGAAAGGATTAGCTGCGTTTTTGCCTTGTCTGACCAAAAATTCGCTCTGTATAAAATCTTCGACCTAAAAGCGAAAGATTTTTATTGGATTTTTGGTGTTGAGGGCGAAGATAGGCTGGCGCCTTTCAAGACCGAAACGCCGAAAAGACTTAAAAAGATTCGCTTTTAGGCAGATTCGGATAACTCTTTTCACCCTAATTATATAAAAAACCTCTGTTCAAATCAATAGAACAGAGGTTTTTTCAGGTAGAATTAAAGTAGAACTTGTTAATTTACCACTTCATACATATTTGCCGCATCGTCTTTCTTTGCATATTCGTTAACGGAAAGCACCTTGTATTTTGTAAGGTTACTGCCCATCTGAATTGCAATAACATCGCCAACCTTAACTTCATAAGATGCTCTTGCAATTTTGCCGTTAACCTCAACATGCTTCGCATCGCAAACCTCGTTTGCAACAGTACGGCGTTTTATAATTCTTGATACTTTTAAATATTTATCTAATCTCATTACTTACTCCAATTATTATAATAGCGTCGCAGACCCGAAATTCTACATTTTGCATTTTGCATTCTGCATTTAACTATTATCTCCCACTCCAGAATAAATGCTCTTTTACTAAAACCGCTCTCAACGGTGCAGCTTCAACACCTGCGATTTTCAATGGTTGCGCCATAAGGAAATATCTGCCCGGTGCAACGTTTGAAAGGTCAAGACCTTCAATTATCGGAATATTTTCTGAAAGAAGTGCGCGGTGAACAGTCTGGTTTGAACCGCTTATACCGATAGTCTGAGAATCTGTACCTATAAGCTTTATTCCCGAATCTGCAATATAATATGCACTGCTTTCCATAAGATGTGAAAGTCCGTTACCCTTTATCAAAAGTCTTTCGCAGTCTTTCCAAGGAAAATGCTCTTCTGCAAATGCACCTGTAATTGGTCCGGGAGGAGTTTCAACAACAAGGCATTCACCAATAAACAAATCCAATGGCAATGTTTCCATAGGACCTGCACCCTCAACAAAATGCAAGGGTGCATCAACGTGAGTTGCAGTGTGAAGGCAGGTATAAACTGCGTTAAGGTTACAGTTATCCCCTGCTCTTATACTTTTAATGTTATCAACATACCCTTCCGGGTCACCGGGATATACGGGAGTCTTTAATAAATCTCTTGAAATATCGATTAATTCCATAATAATTCCTTATTATTTTAAAAGATTATTTATATCAACCTGTGTAAGAGTTGAAAAATCTGCATCGCTAAACGCTGCAACCGCTCTGTTCATATATGCTCTTTCAAAGCCTGCATCAAACTCAGTAAGAGATACTTCTGTCTGACTGCCATCTTCCATACATTTAAGCTGAGCAACATTTGTCTGGAGCTCGTTGTCACCGATAACAACAGTAAATTCAGAACCTATTTTGTTTGCATATTTCATCTGCGCTTTAATCGACCTGCCAACAGTATCAACATTAACGCTATAGCCCTGAGCGCGCAAATCCGCAGAAAGCTCAACTGCTTTAAGCACTGCATTTTCGCCTGCTGTAACAATTGAAAGGTTGCATTTAGGTGCTTCGGGGAACTGAACGCCACTTTCTTCCATAGCCATCAGAAGTCTTTCAAGACCTATTGCAAGACCGCAAGCAGGAAGTGATACGCCACCTAATTCTTCAACAAGCCCGTCATATCTTCCGCCACCGCAGAGGACAAGACCTTTTGTTTTTTCATGCTGTGAAACAAATTCAAAAACAGTTCTTGTATAGTAATCAAGACCGCGAACAATCTGAGGATTAATTGTGTATGAAATATTCATCGCATCAAGGTATTTTTGCAATTTCTCAAAGTGATCACGGCAATCGTCACAAATATAGTCAAGAACAACGGGTGCACCCTCTGCAATTTTTGAACATACAGGACTCTTGCAGTCAAGAATTCTCATAGGATTTCTTTCAAGACGTGATAGGCAGGTTTCGCAAAGGTCGCCTTTCTTTTCTTCAAAATATGCTTTAAGAGCTTCCTGATATTTTTTCCTGCATTCCGGACAACCGATAGAGTTAATTTCAAGTGTATATTCCTCAAGTCCGAGGAATGTGAAATAGCTGTTAGCAAGAGCAATAACCTCTGCATCTGCAAGAGGTGTTGCCGCACCAAAGCATTCAATACCAAACTGATGGAACTCACGAAGCCTACCTGCCTGAGGTTTTTCATAACGGTAGCAGGATGTGAGATAACAAACCTTCTGAGGAAGAGGTTCATTGAAAAGTCCGTGTTCAAGGAATGCACGGACTGCACCTGCAGTACCCTCGGGACGAAGAGTAATTGAACGGTCGCCTTTATCGTTAAAGGTGTACATTTCTTTCTGAACAACATCAGTTGTTTCACCAACTGAACGGTCGAAAAGCTCTGTATATTCAAAAACAGGGGTTCTCATTTCGTGGAAACCATAAGTTTTTGCAGTATCAAGAGCTGCCTGCTCTATATACTGTGATTTATAGCTTTCAGATGGTAAAGTATCTTTTGTGCCTTTGATTGCCTGAATATTTCCAGCCATTTTAAATCTCCTATAAAACATTTAGTTACATATTATAAAATAAAAAATCGGGTAATCAGACATAATGCCGATTACCCAATATTTATACAACAATTTGCCGATAAAATCAAGTCCGTTGAACAATGAATTTCATTAATTCTTGGGATTAACAATATCACGCCAGTCAAGGTCGCCGTGTTCAAGGCTGTGGATGAGAGCTTCCGCAGTTGCAATATTGGTTGCAACAGGAATGTTATGAACATCACAAAGCCTTAAAAGGTTTGCTTCATTGGGTTCACCGGGCTTAGGATTAAGAGGGTCACGGAACAAAAGTAAAAGGTCAATTTCATCGCAAGCAATTCTTGAACCGATCTGCTGAGCGCCTCCCTGAGAGCCACTGAGATATCTTTCTATATTAAGTCCTGTTGCTTCAGAAACAAGCTTACCTGTTGTGCCTGTTGCGCAGATGCTATGCTTACTCAAAATTCCACAATAAGCAATACAGAACTGAGTCATAAGTTCTTTCTTGGAGTCATGTGCAATTAAAGCTATATTCATTAACCTCACTCCTTATGAATATATAATACCAATTTTTGAATATTCTAGCAGAAAAATACATTTTTTTCAACTATTTAAAGAATATTTTTCCAAAAAAGCAAATACTTTTACGAATTGAGTTTCGCAAAATTGTCTTTATTTGATTTATAAAGATTTTTGTAAACCTCGTAATATTTGTCGTAGGATTTTTTGTTTTCCATATTGGGTTCAAAAGTCTTGCTTACGGGTATAAGGCTTTTTGCATCCTCAATGGATTTGCATTGACCGAGACCAACCGCAATAAGAACTGCAGCGCCCATCGCACCAACGTTCTGAGGTGTATCAACAGTTTCAACAACCTTGCCCAAGCAGTCTGCAAGAATCTGGCAGGTAAGGTCAGAAAGTGCACCACCGCCAACAAAACGAACCTTTTCGGAAGATTTAACCTTCTTTTCTTCTGTTTCAAGGAACCAACGAAGATGGTAGCAAACGCCTTCAAGCACCGCTCTTATCATTTCGCTCTTTCCTGTTTCAAGGCTGATATTGAAGAACATACCGCGGGCATTGGGGTCTTCAAAGGGACAACGGTTACCGTGTAACCAAGGGGTGAAAATAACACCGCCTGAACCGGCAGGAACATCTTTAACCGCATCAGTCATATAGTCATAAAGACTTGTATATTTTGCCTCGTAGCCATCAGTAATATTTTTCTTTTCGAGATAAATACCAATTTCATCCAGAGCGAGGTGGTCCTTAACCCATTCAAGACATTTACCTGCAGTTTCAAGCTCACCGAAGTAGTTATATCTACCCTCTTCTGCACCAACAACTGCCGCAATCATAGCAGAAGCATCAACAATACTTTTGTCAACAACGGTTGAAACCCAACCGGATGTACCGCTGTAAATATGGGTATCGCCCAAAGCAACTGAACCTGCGCCAACACCTATAAGCGATGCATCTCCACCACCGCCGAAAACTGCAGTACCAGGCATAAGTCCAAGCTCTTTTGCAGGTTGCTCTAAAAGCTCGCCAACCTTTTCTGCAGATTTTTTGATTTCGGGAAGATGGTCAAAGTTAACACCCAGCATTTTGCACATTGATTTGCTGAACTCATGTTTTTTAATATCGTAAAGAAGAGTTGCAAAAGCAGAGTCATGTGTCATACAGAACTCGCCTGTCATTCTTGTAATAAAATATTCTTTAACATCAAGCCATTTATGTACTCTCTTAAAGTTTTCGGGCTCATTTTTCTCAACCCATTTATATTTCCAAACAGGGTCCTTAACTGATGCGGCAACAGCGCCTGTTATCATTAGAGATTTAAGAAGCTTCGGAATAAATGCACCTGCAATCTGAGGACCGTAAGCAATACCCTCTTTGAGTTCTTTTCTTGCTCTCTGGTCCATATAACTCATTGCTCGGCGGACAGGCTTACCCTCCTTATCAACAAGAACAATACCCTGCATCTGTGAGCAGAAAGATATACCGCAAATATCCTTTATATCAACATCACATTTATCAAGAACTTTTTTTGTAGTGGAGCACATCGCATCCCACCATTCCTGAGGGTCCTGCTCCGCACCACCATCAGGGAAAACATAAAGCTTATAACCCTCGGATGCGGCAGATACCAATTTAATTGTATCTCCCAATTCAAAAATACAGGTTTTAACACCTGTTGTTCCTATATCATATGTAATAGCATATTTACCCATATCTATTCCCTCCGTAAGATAATCAAAAAGTATCTTATTGTAATTATGCACTATTTTATGTGAATAATCAACAGTAAACACCTAAAAATGTTGCACAAATTTTATTGACATTGCTTGTTTTTTTCCACAACAAAAATTTTAGTAATTTTTTTAAAAAAATATTCAAAAAAAGTGTTGACATTTCAAAATTATCTGTTATAATAGCTACTGTTGTTCGACGGACGAACAGTTCTTCGAAGTCGGTGTTGATGGCGTTGAGGGTCCACCCGTTCCCATCCCGAACACGGTAGTTAAGCTCAACAGCGCCGAAGATACTTAGTGGGAAGCCGCTTGGGAAAATAGGGCGATGCCGACACTAACAAGCAATCACTCAATAGAGTGGTTGCTTTTTTTGTGTGAGAAATAAAAACAGTAGTTACAAAAATTGTGCAACTACTGTTTTGTAATTTATTTTACCCTGGTATAGTCGATATACAAGCAAGCTTGTTCGATATATTTGGCTTCACAAAATCCGATATATTGCGCTAGGCTCAATTCGATATGATATAAATCCTTATTTACTCGTGACGTAAGGCACATATCGAACCGAAGGTATATCGAATTTTTAAATATATCAAAAATCCGTCAGGATTTATATCGATTTCGACATCAGTCGAAATAACACTCAACTCTATTTATCGGCACTCCCATTCTAGAAAATCTTTTTTCGTACTCTGTCATTACATTACCCTCCATATATTCGGAATTGTGCAAATCGAAGGTAAGCTTTTCCATTCTCATACCAAAATTTTCGAACTCTTCCAAAGAGAAATCGAACAAACCTCTGTTATCAGTTTTAAAATGAATTGCACCGTCTTTTCTGAGAATTTTCTTATAAATTGCAAGGAATGTTCTGTAAGTAAGTCTGCGTTTTTCGTGACGAGCTTTAGGCCATGGATCAGAGAAATTAAGATAAATTCTGTCAATACTGCCTTCAGGAAAAATCTCTTCCAATTCTTTTGCATCAACGCAGCAAACTCTTACATTTGTAAGTCCTGAATTTTTAACCTTTTCCGCTGCTATAACAAGAACATCCGAAACCTTTTCAACCGCAAGGAAATTCACATCGGGTTCTTTTGCCGCAGTACCGACAATAAAGTCACCTTTACCGCAACCAATTTCAATTCTTATGGGATTATCATTTCCAAAAAGTGCCTGAGAGGTATTACCCTCTGCTTTTAAATCTTTAATAACAATATTTCCGCAGGCTTCAAGACGCTCTGCTCCGTGTTTTTTCTTATGTACTCTCATTTTTACACCTCAGAGTGAGTGAATTCGAACCAAATATGCCTTAAATGTCCGATTTCACGCACCTTTTATATTTTTTGTCTCCATATACTACCGTATTTCAAGAGTTTTAACTATGTTACGGGGAAAAGTGACTGTATTAAACCATATCTGGTTCGGATTCACTCACTCTAAACCTTATGTATGTTCTATCATCAAAAGATATATTATCTTCTGCTTTACCTTTAGTTGAACGGTACTCTCCGTCACAAAGAGGATTATTTTCCATTTCCTCCTTCAAAAGCCTTTCGCTTTCTTCAAGAGATTCCTTTAAATATGGATACCCATCGGAAGCCAGAACAACTTCGTCTCCCTCTTTTACTTTATGAACAATAATATGTTCATTGGGAACGGATGTTCCATTAAAAATCCCGTAAGAAAATTTTCCTGTTTTATTAGCAAAAATATGTTGATTTTCCAATATGGGCATAATAAAATCTCTACCCAAATCATTTTTGAGAAGTTCTTCCCGGGTTTTACCCTCCCTTTTCGCCATTTCCAGAACAAGAGCGCGGACATCGGAATTAATTCTGTCAATTTCTTTTTCGTGAGAAAAAAGCTTGCCGTTTATAAGGCATTGACAGTCTCCCACACTCCAGATTTCATTTCTCTCTTTACTGAAAATAATCGCACCTGCCGCCGCAGCACCTTTGGGCTCGTTTTCTTCATAAAGCTCCGCTATTGCTTGAGTGATTTTTTCTACAGCTTCTTTGGCGGTGGCATTTTTATCAAGAAGCACTATTGTTTCGCAGACTTTATCTGCCGCTTTTCTTCCTCCTGTTACACCTTCAAAAAGCCGTCCGTTTTTTGCAGAAACACCATCAACAACTGCAATAAAATTATAGGTTATTAAAAGCATATCTTCATTCTTGCTGAATACAGCTTTTTTACCGCAGGTAAAATCCTCGATAATTTCCACAAAATCACCACCAATACAACGCTATTATACGGACAACTTGAAACTTTGTCAAATTGCACTTGCTTTTACAACATTATTTATGTATAATGGTCTCTATCTTTTTTACAAGGAACAGAAGAAATGGAAAATGCAAATAAAAATGATTCTTTGGGCTTGAGCCTTAACAAGAAAACTATGGCAACCATATCAGTTGTGCTGATAGTTATTCTTGCTTTCATAGGCTTTCTAACTCAATCTCTTCCCCGAGGAGAATATCAGATAATTAATCAGGATGGTCACGAAGCAATTGTTGATGGAACTTACGCAGTCCTCGAGGACTACAAAATGCCCATCTGGAAAATAATTCTTTCCCCCATTCTTTGTATGGGTAGCAGTTATGCCGGAACAGGTATTGCTATAATCGGTATAATAGTTCTTATCGGTGGTGCATTTCTCATACTTGATAAATGCGGTATTTTAAAATACATTATGGCAACCCTCATAAATAAATTCAGCAACAAGAAATATACCTTAATGGCAATAGTTATTTTTGTTTGTATGCTTTTAAGCTCAACCGCAGGTGTTCTTGAGGAATCAATTACCCTTGTGCCTATTGCCGTTGCTGTATCTCTCGCTATGGGTTGGGACTCTCTTGTTGGTTTAGGACTAAGCCTCGTTTCAATTGCTTGGGGATTCACTGCAGCAACCTTCAATCCCTTTAATGTTGTAACTGTTCAGAAGCTTGCCGATTTAGAGGTTTTCTCAGGGCTCTGGCTTCGTCTTTTGGTTTTTATTGGTATATATCTCATTCTTTTCTTTTTCCTTTATTTGTATGCAAAGAGAATCGAAAAAAATCCGACAAAATCTATTGTTTATGAATCTGACAAGGTCCTTCGTGAAAAATTCACAATGACCGATGCACAGGCAGTTCTTGAAAACCCAAACATCCGCAAAGGCACAAGAGCATTTGTTATCTGCATTTTAGTCGATGCAATATTCATAATTCTCGACTTTGTGCTTAATTTAGGTGGCGGACTTTCTCTCCCTGCTATGGGAATTCTTTTCACAGTGGGCGGACTTTTAGCAGGTCATTTTTCAGGCTTAAAAGGCAAAAATCTCGGCACAAGTTTTTTTCAGGGTGCTAAAACAATCGCGCCCGCAATACCTCTTATAGTTTTTGTTATTGCAATTTCCTATGTTCTTAACGAAGGAAAGATTATGCATACAATTCTTTATGAATTGAACAATGCTATGCACGGTGTTTCACCTTATATTGCAATATTTATTCTTTTCGCAGTTATTGCAGTTCTTGAGTTTTTCATTGGTAGCGGTACTGCCAAAGCATTCCTTATAATGCCTCTTGTTGCTCCGCTTTCCGACCTTGTCGGCATCACAAGGCAGAGCGTTGTTACAACCTTCTGTATAGCAGATGGTTTCACAAACCTTCTTTACCCGACAAGCGGTCTTATGATTATTGCAATCGGACTTATCGGTGTCTCCTATGGTAAATGGCTTAAATGGTCATGGAAACTATTTGTTGCAGAATTCGCTTTTTCCGCACTCGTTATGCTCTTTATGGTAGCGATTAATTATCAATAAAACCCTAAAAAGGGGCTGTAAAAAAAGCGCAGACCGTATAAAACCAGATATAGTAAGGGGTTCTGTAGGTTTAATAAGCCTATAGAACCCCTTAAAGATATAAAAAATCTAAAATTGATGAAAAAAATGTTTTATACTACGAACAAACT
>JAZUSD010000088.1:0-5325 GCA_045606545.1 Acutalibacteraceae bacterium
CAATAGAAGCGATGATTGGGCAGGTTTTTGAACTAAACAAAACCTATCACATACATATTAATGGCATATGTGAGTTTGCTTTGTCTGAGGCTACGCCTCTGGCAGGTATTCAAACAAATGATATTACCTATACAAAAAATGATAAAATAAAGTTATGGATTAAAACAGGAGAAAAATAGAATGGCTAACTTAGGAACTTTTAGAATCAAAACTGACAATGAATGGGAAGATTTTGAAGAACTTACAGGTCTTACCTTGGTTAATGACACAGTTTATCTGTTACAAACAGGCAATATTTGTGCTTTTTGTGCTAAAGCAAGCGAACCGGAAGATGGTGAGAATGGATTTGTTATCGACTTTAACTTACCGTTTGAGTACAAACATAACGTGGCTAATACACTTTATGTTAAAACTTATGACAGACAATACGCTGATGTAAACATCGCTGACTAGGAGTAAAACATGGCTAAACTACAAAGATATTTACAAAAGATTTTTGCAAACAATTCTAACCAAGTAGGTGTGTTCGGTACCGGTGTTGATAAAGAAACATCTAAAAATGTTGAAACATTGCAGTCTGCTGACTATGAGAATGGTTGGTCATCTGCTATCATTACAAACAAAAACTATCCGATTTGGCAAGAGCGTGACGGTGTTGATTATGGGTTTAGTTATCAGCTTGCTTATTTAATGCAAAATGGGATACCTGAATGGCTGAGTACAGAAACTTATTATACTGATAATTATTGTCGTTATGGTTCAGATATTTATTATTCATTAAAAGATAATAATACTAACCATAATCCGGCACTTGATGATGGTTGGTGGGTTATTATTGATAAAAAGTTTTTGAATAAAACACAAATCACCAACGTAGTCACAGAAATACCGCAAGACATTAAGTTAGAACTGAATAGCGGTACATTGACACTTAAGGCAGGTAGTAAGGTTTATGTACCTAACGGTTTTGAGCAAGATGGGGTAACTCCTAAGTTTGATGAAGTTACTATAGAAAATGATATAGCAATAGCTTATGGCACTGTAATTAATAGATTAATGCTCACTTATGATGCTATTTCCAACGTCCGTGTTTTAACACAAAATATACAATGTTATAGTGGAACGGCAGCTCCCTCTCCAGCTTCGGGTTCAACAAGACAAACGTGGTATGATACAACAAATAATATTATTAAAACTAGAGCGGGAAGTGGTGAATGGTCACCCTCAATTAGTTTTCCGATAGCAATTGTAAATTGTGTTGCTAGTAACACCTTTACAGTGGGGCAAGTATTCAACGGCTTTGGCTATATAGGTAGAACATATTTTGTTCTCCCTAACGTAAAAGCTCTGTTTGCCGATGGTCGCAATGAAGATGGTACTTATAAAAATACTGAGATTACATATACAAATGTAGTAACTGGTACTGCTTCGGTAAATGCATCATTAAAGAATATAACAATCCATACAACTGCTATTGGTGATTTACCTGCACAACATATTTTATATGGACATAAAAGAAATATGCCATCAACAGTAGATAATAGTGGCAGATGGTTATATTATGCTATAGATGAAAATAAATGGTATGTAACAAATGGCTCAACGATAGCAAATTGGTCACATTATAGAACAATAATAATAGGTGCTAATTATGGTGATGGTACATACATTACTGATTTTAATCTAAATCAAATGCCTGTAAAACTTGTTGATACGAATGATGCTGACGGTCAATGGGTACTTAAGCACGTTAACGTAGCAAGCGGTGCGACAATACCGACTACAACAAGAAAAACTTATTCACTAGTAAATTATTTGCCTGCAGACGGTTTTGCTTATGAAGTATTACTTGATGGAAGCGTCGATACAACAACTACAAGCGGCTCCTATATAGGTTTATATATTGGCTCAGACATAATAGACAGTCCAACTTGTTTATGTGAAGTAAGAACGAGAACATCAAGCATAATGAATGGTGGTGGAAATGCCATAATCCCTGTTGGTGGTGATAGAACTATATATGTTGGCTATGGCTCTGGATATACAGGTACTTATGAATTAGATGTTCGTGGTTACAGAAGAATTGGGAGGAACGCATAATGACATACTACGCATTTATAGAAAACAATGAAATAAACGGAAAAGGCGAATGCCCCCAATTAACTGAAGGTGTTGTTAGTTTTGAGATAACTGAAGAAGTCTATAACACCATTGACCACTATATATGGGATGGTAGTGATGTTGTTTTAAATCCAAACTATGATGAAGAACAGACAGAGATTAGGGAAGCTGATTTCAAAAAGCAATTCTTCAAGGTTGATAATTTCGGTTGGTACAGAAAACAGCCAAAGGGGTATCAGTCGGCTGTTGAAAGTATGAATGTACTTTTTAATATTGCTAATATGACTCAAGGTATTCAGGCAGGTTTGGTTATATTTTATCAAGAACCTGATTTTACGAAGCCTGAACAATGTACAGAAGAATGGCTTGTTAACCATCAGATAATAATGCCTGCAATGACATTGCAAGAGTTTATGGGTTTATATGTAGCGTTTATGACAGCTTGGAACCAAGAGGAGCACGAATAGGAGGAAAGTAATATGTTTGGTTGGCTTAAAAAACGTATTTTAAAATCAATCATCAAAGACATTACAAAGCAGTTGCCACGCTATAAAGAAATGGCACTTGTTTATGTTGAAGAACATGCGGATGATATTTTAGACAGAGTAAAAAAAGCAATTACTGATATTATCCAAAACGAACTGGCAAAGGTATTGAACAAATGATAAAGAAGTTGCTAATCATATTTTTTATAGGTTGGTTAGCAAGGCATTTTTTGATTATACCTTCAATCGGAGAAGACCATGATTTATCAGGGATTGAATTTAGGATAAGGTTTTAATATGGAAATACAGCCGACAGAAATTAGTTTTGGATATAGCAACATTCTCAAAACATATTTCAAAAAAGGCAAATTTAAAGGGTTAAAGTCATTTACAGGAGAAGAACTCACTAAAGTAAGCCTTGACCACATAATCCCTCATTCGCACGGCGGAGCAAGCGTAACAGGAAATTATATCCTAACAAATGTAAAAGAAAATACAATGCGTGACACACAAAGTATTGATTATTATTTAGATAAAAACTACAAAGGGGCAATGCAATATATCGGGTGGTTTTTATCACATAAGGTAAAAGGTTTTGATTGTCTGGCTTATGCACTAAACATAATCAAAAACATAAACCGAAACAGTAAAAAATACATAATCAAAAGAGAGGATATCTCATGATAAAATGGGCAGAAAATAATAAAGCAATAGTTTATTTTGATGAAGCACCGCATGTATCAATCAGGTATGTTTTACCATCAATGACTGATGCTGAAATAAAGTCTGTTAAAAAATACCCGTTTATAAACAAGAAAAAACTTACTGTCCGGTTGGTTGATAAAATTAAGGATAGAACTTATCAGTTTGATATACCTAAAGGATTTTGTTTTGACGGAGCTTCTATAAACCGTTTATTTTGGCGCATTATTGGCGCACCTACAGATAACAGTTTTTTAATCGGTGCGCTTGTCCATGATCAGTTATGCTTAAGAAAAGAGCTTGTAATGAATGACAGAGAGTTTTCAACAGAGGTATTTAATGTATTGTTACAAGAATCAAAAGTGTGTAAATTGAAACGTAAAATTATGTGCAGTGCAATAAACTTCTACCAAAAATACTTTTGTGACTGGGGATTGGAGTATAGTAAATGAATTTTAGTCCTGAATTAATATTATCTGTAGTTATACAACTTATTTCAGTAGGCATATTTATAGGTGTTTTTAAAACAACTATATCTTTTATGCAAGAGCAAATAAAGGACATAAAACATACATTAAAAGAAGATAAACAAGAACTTAAAGAAGAAATGTCAAAATACAATAACGTATTAGAACGGATGATAATAGCTGAACAATCTGTTAAATCAGCACATCATAGAATTGATGAATGGGAGCATAAATAATGGTAGTTCGTTATATTATTACACATTGGACTGCTGGTAATTACAAGCCATGTCAGTTAGATTTAAACTCGTACCAATTACTGATAGACAATGAAGGTAAAAGATACGAGGGTAAGCCTGTAGGCAAGACAAGCTCAACTGGCGGTATGAACTCAATTACATACAATATAGCTTGTTGTGGTGGTTTAGACAGAACACCTATAACAAAAGTACAGATTGAGGCGATGTTTAAGGCAGTAGCAGATAAATGTAAAGAATTTGGTTTAAAGCCACAAAACTGTTATACACATGCTGCAATAGGTGATATGTGCAAAAAAGGTACAATAACTATGTTATTACCATACAACAGATGGTTGTATCAAAACATAGGTAAGATTGACTTAACTAAAATACCTTATATGACAGGTACAGCAACCGAAACAGATAATTTTATCAGAAGAAAAATTTTATGGTATTATAATAATTAATAAAGCTCTCTCTTTATATTTAAACGGACTACTTCTCTTGTTCTGATAGTGACAAGAGTTTTTTTTGCAGTTTGTGTTTGATGTCCAAGCATTTACGTTCCCATATAAATTTGGTAAACTCATCTACAAACTCTTGATTAAATAAATAAACTAATCTTGTCCTATGGTTAACTTTTACATAATCCTCAAATCGTGTAAACCTGTAACCCTGCAAATATGCTCTAATACATGGTACACCATAACCTGTTATCTTACTTAATTCTTCTATTGTAATCATATTCATCTATCTCTTCTCCACATATTTTACACTTAAATATTGCTACTGATTCTATCTCACCATAAGGTAATGCTTTATCTAAAGTATAAGCATACTCAAATTCGTGTTTACATATTTTCATTTTGGTTCACCTATGTTTTTTAATGTCTGTATTGTTGCGTATTTTATATTCTTTATCCCATACGGGTTTTTGTTCCAAGGCTGTGTATTGCAAAAAGATAAGTTAGGACAGCCATTGCATACCATATTACGGTCATAACAAAGTCTTGTGCTTGGTGTCCAGTGCATAAACATTGTTATATTTTTGTCTATTGCCATATTATCTCCTAAAAAAAAGTAGTGGTTGTAATTTATAAGAAACGAAAAAAACCACTACTACTAGAATTAAGAATAAATCTGTATATAGTCTATACGATCGAGAATCGACTCCAGTTGAGTTTCTAACATCTGCTGATAATTGTCTACAGCTTTTAACCTTTGTTTTAATATCTTTTTCTGCTCTTTTAACATCCGCAACTTTTCTTCCTTTTCATCATCTTTCATTACTCTCATATAATATTTTGCAAGCTC
>JAZUSD010000089.1:0-105777 GCA_045606545.1 Acutalibacteraceae bacterium
AAAATCATTATTTCCGGTCCTGACAAGCAAAAGGTTGGTCAGTTTGCAGCAGAAGTCAGAGGAAAGAGACCTCCGGAACCTTACAAGGGTAAAGGTATCAAGTATATTGATGAAGTTATCCGTCGTAAGGAAGGTAAGGCAGGTAAGGGTAAATAATCCCTGAATTCTAACAAAGAGGTGAAGAAATAATGGTACAAAGACCGAACACTAATAAAGCAAGGGTTCAGCGTCATAAAAGAGTACGTGGCAAAATCAGCGGTACTGCTGAATGCCCTCGTCTCGATGTATTCCGTTCTCTTCAGCATATCTATGCTCAGTTGATTGACGACGTAAACGGTGTAACACTCGTTTCAGCTTCAACTGTTGAAAAGGACTTCAAGGATTACGGCGGAAACAAAGACGCAGCCTTTAAAGTAGGTAAGTTATTAGCAGAGCGTGCAGCGGCAAAGAACATTAAAGATGTTGTTTTCGACCGCGGCGGTTACATTTATCACGGCCGTGTAGAGAGCTTGGCCGAAGGCGCCCGCGAGGGCGGCCTCAACTTCTAAGAAAGGGAGGAATTAACTTTGGCTAAATTCGATGCAGCTCGCAAAGACTCTGAACTCCAGGAAAGAGTTGTTGCTATTAACCGTGTATCTAAAACGGTTAAGGGTGGTAGAATTATGAAGTTCTCTGCTCTTGTTGTTGTAGGTGACGGCGAAGGCACAGTAGGTTTTGGCTTAGGCAAGTCAAACGAAGTTCCCGATGCTATCCGTAAAGGTATCGAGGACGCAAAGAAAAATCTCGTAAAAGTTGCTCTTAAAGGAACAACTATTCCTCACGAGGTTATTGGTAAATTCGGCGCAGGTGAAGTACTTCTCAAACCCGCAGCACCCGGTACCGGCGTTATCGCAGGTGGCCCCGTTCGTGCAGTTGTTGAGACAGTTGGTATTAAGGACATTCGTGGTAAATCACTTCGTTCCAACAACCCCTGCAATGTGGTTAGAGCTACTATGAACGGACTTATGCAGCTCCGCAACGTTGAAGAAGTTGCAAACATTCGCGGCAAATCCGTTAAACATTTTAAAGATTAAGGAGGGTGGTAAGAATGGCTAACATTAAAGTTAAGCTCGTAAAGAGCCTTATTGGTTCAAAGAAAGATCAGATTGCCACCGCCCATGCGTTAGGTCTTCGTAAAATCGGTGATGTTGCAGTACAGCCCGATAATCCCCAGACTAAAGGCAAAATCAGAAAAATCGCCCATCTTATTGAGGCTACTGAAGAATAAGCAAGGAGGTGCAATTTATGAAGCTTCACGAGCTTTCACCCGCAGCTGGTTCCAAAAAGGAAGTTAAGCGTATCGGTAGAGGTCCCGGTTCAGGCCAGGGCAAAACAGCCGGTAAGGGTCACAAAGGTCAAAAGGCACGTGCCGGCCGTGGTTTGCAGGTTGGTTTTGAAGGCGGCCAGATGCCTTTGCAGAGACGTCTCCCCAAAAGAGGTTTCGTTAATATTTTCGGTAAAGAGTTTGCTATCGTTAACGTAGCTGCTCTTGAAGACAGATTTGAGGATGGTGCAGTTATCGACATCGATGCACTTAAATCAGCAGGTCTTGTTAATAAAACACTTGACGGTGTTAAGGTGCTTGCACATGGTGATATTACCAAGAAATTCACTGTTAAGGTTAATGCTTATTCTGATGCAGCTAAGGCAAAAATTGAAGCTGCCGGAGGAAAGGCAGAGGTGATTTAACATGTTTCAGACATTAGTTAATGCATGGAAAATCCCCGATTTAAGAAAGAAGATTCTCTTCACAGCATTCATTATTGTTATCTACAGAGTTGGTGCTAACATTCCCGTTCCCTTCGTTGATATTATCGAAGGCGGTCTTCTTGGCGGCACAGAGGGAACAACATTCCTCAGCTATTTAAGTATGATGACCGGTGATGCTTTCAACTATGGTACAATTTTCGCTCTTTCTATCACACCCTACATCAACAGCTCGATTATCATTCAGCTTTTGACTGTAGCTATCCCTGCTCTTGAAAGACTTTCAAAAGAAGGCGAAGAAGGCAGAAAGAAAATTGCTACTATCACTCGTTACGTAACTCTCGGACTTGGTTTTCTTCAGAGTATCGCATACTTTATTTACCTTAATGCAAAAGATTATCTCCTTTACACAGGCGATGGTTTTGCAAAGGTATTTGAAGCAATCGTTGTTATCACAGTTCTTACAGCAGGTACAACACTTGTTATGTGGCTCGGCGAACAGATTAACGATAAGGGTATTGGTAATGGTATCTCAATTATCCTTTTTGCAGGTATCATTTCTCGTATTCCTACGGAAGCAACAATGCTCTTTGGTACATCTGATGCAGCACCCGGTTACTTCGCAAGAGGCGGAATCTACTACTTCCTTGCTCCTTTCGTAGTTGTTTGCTATCTTCTTATGATTGCATACATCGTTTGGATGGACAATGCAGAGCGTAGAATTCCTGTTCAGTATGCTAAGAGAGTTGTAGGCCGTAAAATGTATGGCGGCCAGAGCACACACATTCCGATTAAAGTTAATATGAGCGGTGTTATGCCCGTTATTTTCGCAAGCTCAATTCTTTCTCTTCCACCCACAATCGAACTTTTTGTGGCTAACAAGATTACAGAAGGTAGCTTCTGGGAAACATTCTTTGGTTGGTTTGCTCCTACAAGCGTAGTTTACAACGTGCTCTACTTCCTCATGATAATCTTCTTTGCATATTTCTATGCAGCAATTCAGTACAATCCCACTGAAATGGCTAACAATATCCGTAACAACAGCGGTACAATTCCCGGTATCAGACCCGGTAAGCCCACCGCTAAATATATCGAGAAAATTATCTCCAGAATAATTCTTCTTGGTGCATTGCTTCTCAGCGTAGTTGCTTTGTTCCCCACATTATTCACAATGATAACAGGTCTCGTAACAAAAGAGGGTATGAACATTTCTCTTGGCGGTACATCACTTATCATTATGGTTGGTGTTGCCCTTGAGACTGTTAAACAGCTTGAAAGCCAGATGATGCTCCGCCATTACAAAGGCTTCCTTGATTAATTAGGAGGAATTAGTAATGAAACTTATATTTCTCGGTGCACCCGGTGCAGGTAAAGGCACTCAGGCAGAGATAATCGCTGGTAAGCTTAATATTCCCACTATTTCCACAGGTAACATCATTCGTGAGGCACTTGCTAATGGAACAGAAATGGGACTTAAAGCAAAATCATTCATTGAAGCCGGAAAACTTGTTCCTGATGATGTTGTAATCGGCATCATCAAGGAAAGGTTGGCTAATGAGGATTGCAATAACGGATTCATCCTTGATGGATTCCCCAGAACAATTCCTCAGGCCGAGGCTCTTGATAATATGGGCATCATTATTGATAAAGTTGTTGATATTGATGTTCCCGATGAAAACATTGTAAACAGAATGTCAGGCAGACGCGTTTGTAAGGCTTGCGGTTCATCTTATCATATTGAAAATAAGAAACCTAAAGTTGAAGGTGTATGTGATGCTTGTGGCGGTGAGCTTCAGATTCGTAAGGACGATGCTCCCGAAACAGTTCTTGACAGACTCAATGTTTATCACGAACAGACCGAACCATTAAAGGATTTCTACGCTAAATGCGGAAAGCTCCGTAGCGTTGAAGGTACTGCTCCTATTACAGAGATTACCGAAGCAATCCTTAAGGTATTGGAGGATTAAGCATGATAGTGCTTAAAAGCGAAAAGGAAATTAAGCAGATGCTTGAAGCCTGCAGAATTTCCGCAGAAGCACTTAAAGTAGCAGGGGAGGCAGTTGAACCCGGTGTTTCAACCTGGGAGATTGACCGAGTAGCCCGAAAGTATATTGAAAGCAAAGGTGCTAGACCTACTTTCCTTAACTATAACGGCTTTCCTGCTGCGGCATGCATTTCCATAAATGATGAGGTTATTCACGGTATTCCTAACAAAAACCGCATTATACGGGCAGGCGACATAGTAAGTATCGACCTCGGAGCTTGTATCAATGGTTATACCGGTGATAATGCCGCCACTTTCGCCTGCGGAGATGTTTCTGCAGAAGCGAAGCGGCTGATGGAAACTACCGAACAGAGCCTTTACGAAGGCATCAAAAAGGCAGTTCCGGGCGGCAGACTTGGTGATGTTGGTTTTGCCATTCAAAGCTATTGCGAAGAGCGTGGCTATGGCGTTGTTAAAGAATATACAGGGCACGGAATAGGTTCCGCGCTCCACGAAGACCCCTCGGTGCCAAACTACGGTACTCAAGGTAGAGGTGTCCGTTTGGTTCCCGGCATGACAATTGCCATTGAACCCATGATTAATGAGGGTAAGGCATCTGTTAAAACATTGTCTGACGGCTGGACGGTAAAAACAACCGACGGCAAATTGTCCGCACACTTTGAGCATACAATTGCAATAACAAGCAGCGGTCCGTTAATTATGACAAAGATATAAATTAAATATCAGGAAATCAGGAGGTAGTTGTTATGTCTAAAGACGATATGATCGAAGTTGAAGGTACTGTCCTGGAAGCGTTACCCAACACAACTTTCCAGGTAGAACTTGAAAATGGTCACAAAATTCTCGCTCACATTTCCGGTAAGCTCAGAATGAATTACATTCGAATTCTTCCGGGTGATAAGGTTACAGTAGAAATGTCGCCATATGACCTTACACGTGGACGTATTACATGGCGCTCAAAGTAAGTAAAAAGGCAAAAGCTGAATTTTAGGAGGTATTCTAATGAAAGTCAGACCTTCTGTCAAGAAAATTTGCGAAAAATGCAAAGTTATTAAACGTAAGGGTAAAATCATGGTTATCTGTGAGAACCCTAAGCACAAACAGCGTCAGGGTTAATCCCAGCGCGTAAACCATATTTGGAGGTGCAACTGACAAATGGCTCGTATTTCAGGTGTTGATTTACCAAGAGATAAGAGAGTAGAAATCGGTCTTACCTATATTTTTGGTATCGGCCGTAAAACTGCTAGCGAAATTATTGCTGCAACAGGCATAAATCCTGACACAAGAGTTAAGGATCTTACTGAAGACGATGTTGCAAAATTACGTGAGTATATTGATCACAATGTTAAGGTTGAAGGTGACCTTCGTCGTGAAACAGCATTCGATATCAAGAGACTTGTAGAAATCGGTTGCTATCGTGGTGTTCGCCATCGTAAAGGTCTTCCTGTAAGAGGTCAGCGTTCCAAAACAAACGCTCGTACTCGTAAAGGTCCCAAGAAGACTATAGCTAACAAGAAGAAATAAGTCGGAGGAGGTATTAGAATGGCTACAAAAGCTACCGGCAAAAAAGGTGCCGGAACACGCAAGCGTCGTGAACGTAAAAATATTGAACGCGGTGCGGCTCATATCCAATCCACCTTCAATAACACAATTGTTACTATTACTGATACTCAAGGTAACGCAGTTTCATGGGCAAGTGCCGGCGAAATGGGCTTCAGAGGTTCTCGTAAGTCCACTCCCTTCGCAGCACAGACTGCTGCTGAAACAGCAGCTAAAGTTGCTATTGAGCACGGTATGAAAACTGTTGAAGTTTATGTTAAAGGCCCCGGTTCAGGAAGAGAAGCAGCAATCAGAGCATTACAGGTTGCAGGTCTTGATGTTACTCTTATTAAAGACGTAACACCTATTCCTCACAACGGATGCCGTCCGCCTAAAAGAAGACGTGTATAACAATATAGGAGGAAACGAATTATGGCAAGATATACCGGTGCGGTATGTAAGCTTTGCCGCCGCGAGGGCCAGAAGCTCTTTTTAAAGGGTGGTAGATGCTATACCAATAAATGCGCTATTGAGCGCCGTTCCTATGCACCCGGCCAGCATGGTCAGGGTCGTAAAAAGATTTCCGAATACGGAATGCAGCTTCGTGAAAAACAGAAAGCAAGACGTTATTACGGAGTTCTTGAGGGACAGTTCCACAAATATTTCCTTATGGCTGAAAAAATGCCCGGCCAGGCAGGTGAAAACCTCCTCAAGCTTTGCGAAAGCCGTTTGGATAATATAGTTTACCTTCTCGGTTGGGCAGATTCCCGTGCAGAAGGCAGACAGCTTGTTACACACGGACACTTCTGTGTTAACGGCAAAAAAGTTGATATTCCTTCATACCTTTGCAAAGCAGGGGATGTAGTTTCTATTAAGGAAAAATCAGCACAGACCGACGCATTCAAGAATATTATCGAAGCAAACGGAAGCCGTCCTGTTCCCGCATGGCTCGAAATCAATCGTGAAGCTCTCACAGGTAAGGTTATTAACCTTCCCGAAAGAGATCAGATTGAAGCTCCTGTTGCTGAGCATCTTATCGTCGAGTTCTATTCGAAATAATGCTCTTTAGCCTCGAGCCTATAAAGGCTAAACAAAAAACGCAGATATTCTGTGTAATTTTTAAGGAGGGTTTGGTATGATTGGTATTGAGAAACCCGAAGTAAGATTTACCGGTTCAGCAGAAGATTCAGCATTTGGTACATTTGTTGTTGAACCTCTCGAAAGAGGTTTTGGTACAACACTTGGTAACAGCCTTCGCAGAGTTCTTCTTTCATCGCTCCCCGGTTATGCTATTACTTCTGTAAAGATTGATAATGTTCTTCACGAATTCTCAACGATCCCGAACGTAAAAGAGGATGTAACTGAGATTGTTCTTAACCTTAAGGGCGTTATTCTCAAAATACACGGAGACGGTCCCAAGATTATGTATATCGAGGCTAACGGCTCCGGTGAAATCACCGCAGGTGATATTAAAGCCGATTCCGAGGTTGAAATTCTCAACCCCGACCACCACATTGCTACTCTTGATGCTGATGCACATGTAACAATGGAACTTACTGCTGACAAGGGCAGAGGTTATGTTTCTTCAGACAGAAACAAGCAGATTCTCGAACCCGCTATCGGCGTAATTGCAATCGACTCTATTTATACACCTGTTTTAAAGGTGAACTACACAGTTGATAATACTCGTGTAGGTCAGATTACCGACTACGATAAGCTCACTATTGATGTTTGGACAGACGGAACAATATCTGCTAAAGAAGCTGTTTCTTTCGCTGCTAAAATCCTTACTGAGCATCTTAATCTCTTCGTTGAGCTTTCTGATGAAGTTTCTAACACAGAGATTATGGTTGTTAAAGACGATACTTCAATGGGTAAAGTTCTCGAAATGACTATTGAAGAACTTGATCTTTCAGTTCGTTCATTTAACTGCCTCAAGAGAGCCGGTATCAATACTGTTGAAGATTTAATCAATAAAACTGAAGACGATATGATGAAGGTTAGAAACCTTGGCAGAAAATCTCTTGATGAGGTTGTTGCTAAATTGGCTTCTCTTGACCTTTCTCTTCGTGACGAAGACGAATAAAAAATTCGTATTTTCTACAAAGGAGTGATTTAGATGGCCGGAACCAGAAAACTCGGCAGAGCAACTGATCATCGTAACGCTATGCTTCGTAACATGGTTACATCATTACTTGAAAACGGTAAGATGACAACTACAGTTACAAGAGCTAAAGAAGTTCGCGCTATGACTGAAAAAATGATTACTCTTGCTAAGGTTGACAGTCTCCACAACAAGAGACAGGCAATGGCATATATTACTAAGGAAGATGTCGTTAAAAAGCTTTTTGACGAGATCGCTCCCAAGTACAAAGATGTTAACGGTGGTTACTGCCGTATAATCAAGACTGAAGCTCGCCGCGGTGACGCAGCAGAGATGTGCATTCTTGAATTAGTTTAATTAAATGAAAAAGTTGCTTGACTTTTTGGTCAAGCAACTTTTAATTTTATGACCCTATAAGAAAAAACGATTTTTTCTTATAGGGTCATATTTGTCTGTAATTTATTCTTTATCTAAAATTATTTTTGCGATTTTATAAACATCACCGCAACCAAGAGTGAGAACTAAATCGCCTTCTGTGATGTTCTCTTTAAGATAATCAGCAACCTTTTGAAAAGTATCAAACCAAACGGAACCATCAATCTCATCTGCCAGGTCCTGAGTTGTGATACCATAGGTGTTGATTTCTCTTGAACCCATAATTTCAGTGAGAACAACTCTGTCTGCAATAGAAAGTGCCTCTGCAAAAGCATTAAGGTGCATTTTAGTTCTGCTGAAGGTGAAAGGCTGGAAAACTGCCCAAACACGTTTATAATCCATTTTTTTGGCAGCAGAAAGAGTAACCTCAAGCTCTGCAGGATGGTGGGCATAGTCATCAACTATATCAGCACCATTGTATGTGCCTAAAAATTCGAATCTTCTGCCTGCACCCTTAAATGTAAGAATACTGTTTTTGCATTGTTCAACATTTGCACCGCAGTGCATAGCAGAAGCAATCGCCGCAAGAGAATTGAGAACATTGTGTTCACCGGGAACGCTTAATTCAATTCTGTTTCTGTACTCGCCATCAATGTAAAGGTCATAGCAGGGGAAAGCACCATTGTTATAGCCGATGTTTTTAGCAACATATTTGCAATTGTCTTTTGTACCGAAGGAAATCATTGTTTTGCCTTCAGATATGCCCTTGATACTATCAAGAGTGTTTTGGTCATCACCATTATAAATGACTGCTTTAGTTGACATATCAGCAAATTTTCTGAATGATGCTTCAAGATTTTCGAGGGTTTTGAAGTACTCCATATGGTCTCTGTCAACATTGAGAATAACGCTGACATCGGGAGTAAGGTCAAGGAAAGTGTCCTTATATTCACAAGCCTCGCAAACGAGAATATCACTTTTACCAACTCGACCGTTAGTTCCGGTTAAGGGTAATTTACCGCCGATAACGGCTGATGGGTCAAAATCATTGTCAATTAAAATATGAGTGAGCATTGAAGTAACTGTGGTTTTACCGTGAGTTCCGCAAACACCGATACAGTTATCATATTTTCTTGTGAAATAACCGAATAATTTACTGCGCTCAAAGGTGGGAATGCCGCTTTCTTTTGCAGCAACAAGTTCAGGATTGTCCGGGAGAAGGGCGGCAGTATAAACTACCATATCTGCACCTTCAACATTTTCTGCTTTCTGACCCATTGTAACAGGAATACCAAGAGCGCGAATTCTTTTTAATGTATCGGACTCATTGTTATCAGAGCCGGTAAGGTAGTGACCTTGCGCGTGTAAAATTTCCGCAAGGGGACACATACCGCTGCCACCGATACCGATAAAATGAATTCTTTTAGCTGATTTTATAACATCATCAATTATCATATCAAAAATCCTTTCGGACTTATTTTTATATTAAAATTATACTCCAACAAATGAGAAAAATAAACCCCTTATAGAATATTATTTTAATTTATCAAATATATTTCTTTTTTCAAGACTCTTTCTTAAAAATGAGCCTAAAATACCACAAGAAATGATTTCTCCAAGACAAACGGTTAAGGCGAAAAACCAATAAGTACCCTCTAAATTATAGACATTCAGAAGTACAAAGGGAACAATAATTGTGTTTGCGATTATAGGTGGCAAGGTTGCCAGGATTTTATGTTTTTTAAGAAAATATGTTCCAAGAGCACCGATTAAGGTTGCAATACTTCCGAAAATAACATCCCACATAGCACAACCGGTGAGAATATTTGCAAGAACGCAACCTGCGAAAAGTCCCGGGATTGCCGCAGGGGTGAATAAGGGCAAAATGGTTAAGGCTTCTGAAAATCTGACCTGAACGGCAAAGCTTGCAAGACCTAAAGCTGAGGCAAGATATGTTAGAACAACATAAAGCGCCGCAATTATTGCCGCAACGGATACATTAACGATTTTTTTCCTGTTTTTCAATTTAATCAACTCCATAGTTTTGTTTTTTAGGCGGTTATACCGCTTATGTGAGGATGGTTTCGAACTCACATTTTGTATAAAAAAAGCAAGGATTTTTCGTGTAAAAAAACATTGCTTATTTTAGTCAAAAGATATATTATTAATAAGATGTATATTTTCCTATTTGGAAAGGGTGTTTTTATGATTAATGTAACAATCTGGAACGAAGGTAGGCACGAAAGAGAAAGCGAGTCAGTTGCAAAGGTTTATCCAAAAGGTATTCACGGCTGTATCGCTGATTTTTTAGGCACCGATGAAGAGCTTAATATTACAACTGCAACACTTGACGATGAGGACAATGGTCTTCCTGAGAGTGTTCTCGAAAATACGGATGTTCTTCTCTGGTGGGGCCATATGGCACACGAATGTGTTCCGGATGACCTTGTTGAAAGAGTTTATAACCGAGTTATGAGAGGTATGGGCTTTATTGCTCTGCACTCCGCTCATTTTTCAAAGCCATTTAAGAAACTTATGGGGACAACCTGCTCTCTTAAATGGCGCGATGGTGATAGAGAGAGACTCTGGTGTATAAACCCATCTCACCCAATTGCAAAAGATGTTCCCGAACAGTTCAGCATTCCTGTTGAGGAAATGTACGGTGAACGTTTTGATATTCCTCAACCTGACGAGCTTGTTTTTATAGGTTGGTTTAAGGGTGGCGAGGTTTTCCGTTCAGGATGTTGTTATCAGAGAGGTTTGGGCAAGGTCTTCTATTTTCAACCCGGTCATGAAGAAAACCCAACATACTACATACCCGAAGTGCAGAAAATTATTAATAATGCAGTGCATTGGGCGGCACCGAGAGAAATTGTTCCTGAAATTGTTTGTCCGTGGGTAGAATCTGTTGAAGAAAACTACAACGGTGACAATAAATAAGTATAGCATAAATTGTTTTTAGTATCAATATAAAAAGGTAGTGGAAATATGATTAAATTTGTTTTTCAAGGAGATTCCATAACAGATGCAGGTCGCGATAGAGATAATGAAGCTAATTTTGGCTATGGTTATCCTAATCTTGTTGCATCTGAGCTTATGTGCAAATATCCCGGTGAATATGAATTTATAAATGAGGGTATCAGTGGAGACAGAATTGTTGATTTATATGCACGAATCAAGCAAGATATAATCAACCATAAGCCTGATTACCTCTCAATCCTTATTGGTGTTAATGATGTTTGGCACGAATTGAATGAGAAGAATGGTGTTGCAGCACCAAAATTTGAAATGATTTATTCAATGCTTATTGAAGAAATCAAAGAGGCGCTTCCCGACATAAAAATCTTTATTTTAGAACCTTTTGTGCTTAAGGGATCGGGAACTGAAAGATATTTTGATGAGTTTCTGGCAGATGTTAAGTTACACGCACAAGCGGCAAAAAATGTTGCGGAAAAATATGGTTTAATATTTATACCATTGCAGGAAAAATTTGATTTGGCCTCAAGACTTATGCCACCAACATATTGGACAGCAGATGGCGTTCATCCTACTGCAGCAGGCCACGCACTGATTAAGGAAGAGCTTATAAAAAAGGTGATATAATAAAAATTAGTCCGTTTTTTGAATGGACTAATTTTTATTATATCACTAAAGGCTTGTCATTATTTTCAGGGTCTGCTACTTTGAGAATATAATCTCTGTTTTCAAGAGCTCCCATTTCGCAAAGGGCATTTGTAGCGGTTTTATAAGCAAGGTCGGGTGTATTGTTTTCTCTGCTTAAATGAGCGAGAACAAAATGAGTTGTACCTTTATTTACAAGGGCCCTAAGGGTGTCTGCGCAAGCATCGTTTGAGAGGTGACCTATATCAGATAAAATTCTCTTTTGAAGAGTGTAGGGATAAGGTCCGCTTCTGAGCATTGCAATATCGTGGTTCGATTCAATATAAACAAGCTTACAGCCTGTTATTTTTGAAAGAATGTCGCTTGTTACATAACCTGTATCAGTTGCAATGGCAACCTTTGTTGAACCGTCAAGCCCTGTAACAACATAGCCTCTTCCGTCCGCACAGTCGTGAGAGGTTTTAAAATTTTCTATTTTAAGCCCTGCAATTTCAATAGGGGAATCGGAAAGAGTTATATCAATATGCTTCTCACAAAGCGTCCCTTTTCTTTTAAGAGCAAGTAATGTTCCGTTTGGAGCATAAACAGGTATATTATGCTTTGCGGCAAAAACACTTAACCCACCAACATGGTCAGTATGTTCATGGGTTAAAAGAATTGCTTTTATCTGACTTGGGTCAATACCGATATTATTTAGCATTGCATTTGTTTGCTTGGCACTTCTGCCCACATCAACGAGAACACCGCCATCGCGGTCGCCTATGTAAACAGAATTGCCGCTGCTCGAAGAGAACAGCGGACAAAACTTAATCATAATTATTCCTCTTTAATTATTCATCTTCAAATTTTGCTCTTGAAATATCTGCACCGACAGCGGTAAGCTTTTCAACAAGATTTTCATATCCTCTGTCGATAAGCTTAATGTTGCCAACTGTGGTTTCGCCATCTGCCATAAGACCGGCAATAACCATTGCTGCACCTGCTCTTAAATCATCTGCCTCAACAGGAGCAGAATGGAGCCTGTCCACGCCTGTAATAAGAGCGGTATCACCATTTACAATTATATTGGCGCCCATTCTTCTGAGCTGGTCAATATATTTAAAACGATTGTCCCAGACATCTTCAACAACTGTGCTTGTGCCGTTACAAACGCAAAGCATTGTTGCAAACTGGGGTTGCATATCTGTTGGGAAACCGGGGTGGGGACTTGTTTTAACTCTGCAAGCCTTCATTCTTCCGCCTTCGGAAATAATGCGCACGCTTTCATCATATTCAATAACTGTAATTCCGCAATCCTCAATTTTATTGGTAATGGATTCAAGGTGCTTAGGGATAACATTATCAATAGTAACATCACCGCCAACTGCAGCAGCGGCAACCATATAAGTACCGGCTTCAATCTGGTCCGGGATTATGGAATAAGTGCAACCGTGCATTTCTTCAACGCCACGGATTTTGATAACCTCAGTACCTGCACCGCGGACATCTGCACCCATAGAGTTAAGAAAGTTTGCAAGGTCAACGATATGAGGTTCTCTTGCGGCATTTTCAATAACCGTAAGCCCTTTTGCTTTAACTGCGGCAAGCATTGCATTAATTGTTGCACCAACGGAAACAACATCAAGATAAATTGATGAACCATAAAGCTCATCAGCGCTAACATCTACAATAGCATTTTCAACCTCAACAACTGCGCCTAAAGCTTCGAAAGCTTTTATGTGCTGGTCAATGGGGCGAACACCAAAGTAGCAACCACCGGGAAGAGCAACACAAGCCTTTCCGAAATTACTTAAAAGTGCACCTAAAAGGTAGTAGGATGCACGAAGCTTGCTTGTCATTTTATCGGGAATTGTAACAGGAGTTACATTTTTTGCATCTACAAGAATTACATTGGGTTCAGGTTTTGCAATTTCAGCACCTAAGAACTCAAGGATTTTAATCATCATACGAACATCGCTGATGTCGGGAACGTTTTCAATTCGGCAAACATCACCTGCAAAAACTGATGCTGCAATTATTGGTAAAGCGGCATTTTTTGCACCGCTGATATTTATATTACCGTGAAGTTTATTGCCACCGTGAATAACAAACTTTTCCACAATTCGCACTCCTTTTTAAAGAGATTAAATTATCGGTGAAAAAAGCCGCACCGATTCGGCAGAAAAAGTCATATACATACAGATATAGTATATCACTTTCTCTGAAAAAAAGAAAGTGTTATTTACAATAATCATAGATTTATTTTTATATAAAATTTTTACGTTTTTTTGTCAAAGCTTACAAATAAGTTATTGAGAACGAAATTTATCATCCCTGTTTCATCTTTGATGAAATAGGGAGGGGGACCGCGTTAGCGGTGGTGGGTTGCACCGTAAAGAAATATCCTTTGTAAAAGTAACGCGAAATGCAATTTCCAATATTTATACAATGACTTTTGTTATTGCCGTATGTTAACATATACACATTCATTGCCTGATCCACTCAACAAATGGCTGTGAAAATATTTCTATACGAGGTGTTTTTCTATGAAGAAAACAATAAGTATTTTAATGACGATAGTGTTAAGCCTTTCGTTGTTACCATTTACTAAAAAGGCGTATGCCACAGAAAAAATCTATGGTGCAGGTAAGGTTACAACAACCTCAACTGCTCTTAATGTCCGATCAAGTGCATCTGCAAGTTCAACAGTTAAGGCAAAGCTTTCCAAAAACTCTTATGTAACCTTGATTTCAAAAAACGGAAAATATTGGCGAGTTCGGTATTCTAAATCCGGTTATGGCTATTGTCATGCAGATTTTATTACAACAGCTTCAACCAAAGTCCGTACAGTAAAAACTACAACCGGCAGACTCCGTGTGAGAAGTTCTGCTTCTGCAAGTTCCACTGTTAAAGATTACCTTTCCAGCGGCATACAGGTTACGGTGCTTTCCACAAGCGGTAGCTTTTCGAGAATTTTATATAATGGTACAAAGACAGGTTATGTAAGTTCCGGTTACCTGACAACAACCTCAGGCACATCTTCAGAAGGTTCTTATAAAGCGATTAAGTTAAATGTGCCTTCCTTTAAACAAACGGATTCACGATGGGCAAATGTTACTCTTGGTTCATCAGGTCAGACTATTGCAAGAATTGGTTGTGCAACAACTGCAATAGCAATGCTTGAAAGCTATCGTACCGGAACAACTATTTACCCTAACGCTATGGCGAAAAAACTTTCCTATACCTCAGGCGGAGCAGTTTATTGGCCCTCTCATTACACTATTATAACATCATCAAGCGGTTATCTTGGAAAGATTTATAATCTGTTAAAAGAAGGCAAACCTGTTCTTATTGGTGCAAAGAAAAGTAATGGCAGTCAGCATTATGTTGTGATTACAGGAGTAAAGGCTACAAATACTCTCACAACAGCATCTTTCTATATCAATGACCCGGGTTCAAATACAAGAACAACCTTAAATCAGTTCTTTGCAGAATATCCTAATTTTTATAAAATGATGCACTATTAAAGCTACCAGTCGCCAGTTTTTATAAAAGTGACTTTATCGTTCTGAATTTTCTTCTCTCAAAAATAAAGATGTTTATAAATTTAGGAAATATATAACTGTTGTTACAATTCTGGTAGCTGGAGGCTAGAAACTGGCAGCTAAAAAAGAGACGGAGTTCCGTCTCTTTTTTACTATCTGTTCTGTTCAATTAATTCTAAAGCTATCTGTTGCAGTTCTTCTATCGAACTTATAAGACCTATTCTCGCTCTGTAATTAGCGGCACCATGCAGTCCTTTAGTGTACCAGGCGGCATGCTTTCTGGCTTCTCTGATGCCAATTCTTTCACCTTTGTATTCACAGAGTGCTTCAATATGCTTGAGCATTACTCTCATTCTTTCAACAACGGGTGGATCGGGGAGAATAACCTCGTGGTCAAGATAAGCATTAATTTGAGAAAATACCCAAGGTCTGCCTAAAGCACCTCTGCCTACCATTACCATATCGCAACCTGTTTCTTCCATAAGACGAGCGGCACTGATACCGTCAACAACATCACCATTGCCGATAACAGGTATTGAAACCGCTTGTTTCACCTGACGGATTATATCTGTATTAACAGGGGGGGCATACATCTGCACCTTTGTTCTGCCGTGAACGGTTATAGCAGCTGCGCCTGCATCCTCGCATCTTTTAGCGAGCTCAACTGCATTGATATGGTCGTTATCCCAACCTGAACGCATTTTCACCGTAACGGGAACAGTTGAAGCCTCTGCAACTGCTTTAACTATATTGGCGGCTAAAACAGGATCTTTCATAAGTAACGCACCGCCTCCTGAAGAAGCAACCTTTGGGGCAGGGCAACCCATATTTATGTCAATAAAATCAGGATTATATTCAAGTGCTTTTTTTGCAGCAATCGCCATTGTTTCAGGTGAATTACCGAAGATTTGTGACCCTGCAGGGCGTTCTGTTGGGGTGATTGAAAGCAACTCCGCACTTTTTTTATCACCCAGACTTATTCCTTTTGCACTTGCCATTTCGCAAACTGTATATGCCGCACCATAGCCTCTGCAAAGCTCTCGGAAGGCTCTGTCTGCAACACCTGCAAGAGGCGCGAGAGAGGCTTTTTCTGTTATTTCTAAATTACCTAATTTCATTATTTGTCACCAAGGGTTATTGCGTGGTTTTTTATGGCATTGAAAGATTCTTCGCTGATGTGATGTTCAATTTTACAAGCATCCTCGGAAGCAATATCTTTATCAACGCCCAATTTTATAAGGAAATCCGTCAGCATAGTATGGCGTTCAAACATTTTAAGGGCAACGGCAGTACCTTCTTCTGTCAGAGTTATATAACCTTTGCCGTCAACTGTAACATAACCGCCGTTTTTTAAAAGCCCGATAGCACGGCTTACGCTGGGCTTGGAATAGCCCATATATTCACAAATATCTATTGAGCGGACGCTGTCGCTTTTTTTTGTGAGAATGTAAACGGTCTCAAGATACATTTCACCGGATTCTTGTAAATGCATTATTTTAGTTCTCCTAAATCAGTTTTTCTTAGAGTGTAATTTCCATTTCGTAATTCTCTTAAAAGATCGTCATTATTGTTGATGGGGTTTTTAAAGTATATACCACCGGCGCAAGCATCACCGATTTCATGGAAATCTGAGCCTGAAACAACAATTGATTTGTTATGCTTTTTTGCCCATATTTCAGCTATATCGTTATTGGAATTGTGGCGGGGATTACCATTGAAAATTTCGTAACCGTCAAGGATATTCCAATCAACAACCTTCATACCTCTTCTGAAAGGGTGAGCCTGAATGAAAAGCAAGCCATTTTCACGGCAAAGCTTTGAAACCTGTTTAGGTGTCATTGCCATAAGGTCACCATGAGAGCGTAAAAAATCTTCTGTTACGCCATATACCAGGTAATCATTTGAGGTGTTATAGAAATTTATTTCGAAGCCTAAAAGTACAACGAAACGTTCACCTGCGGCTTTTTTTACTGCCTCATAGCCTTTCATAAAATGGTCTATTTTTTCATCCCATGAAGCGTCACTCAAACCTGCTCTTTCAAAGGTTGAGGCATTAAGGTGATTAGTTAAAACGAAACCTTTATAGTTGCTGTCCTTGTAGCTTTCAATTAAATCCTCTGCTAAAGCTACGGCACAGGTGCTTACCTCTTTTGTGTGGGTATGCATTTCAAATAAATATTCCATAAAAAACTCTTTTCTTATGATAATTTTTATTATAAAAATTATAACTCTTTTTTTACTGAATGTCTATATTTATTGTTGCAAATTTCTGCAAAAATGATACAATGAAATTGATGTAAAAGATTTTTAATGAGGTGCATATTTATGAAAAAATTAAAAGCAGCAGTTATTGGTGTTGGTGGTATTTCAAACGAGCATATTAACGGCTACATTAAAAATGAAAATGTTGAATTATATGCTTTTTGCGATATAAATGAAAAACAACTTAAATTTATGTCCGAAAAATATGGTGTTCCTGCAGAACGCTGTTTTACTGATAAGGATGAGATGCTCAAAGCACTTCCCGAAATTGATATTGTAAGCGTATGCACATGGAACTCTGCTCACGCAGAATGTACAATTGCCGCCCTTAATGCAGGTAAGAACGTTATTTGCGAAAAGCCTATGGCGATGAATACTGAGCAGGCAGAAGAAATGCTCCAGGCTGCAAAGAAGAACGGAAAACTTCTTCAGATTGGCTTTGTTCGCCGTTACGGTAATGATGCGGATGTTATGCAGGATTTCATTAATGCAGGTAAATTCGGTGATATTTACTATGCTAAGGCTACATATCTTCGCCGTAACGGTAATCCGGGCGGATGGTTTGGTGATAAATCCCGTTCAGGTGGCGGACCTCTTATTGACCTTGGTGTTCACGTTATTGACCTTTCAAGATTCCTTTGCGGTAATCCTAAGCCTGTTTCAGTTTACGGAGCAACTTTCCAGAAGCTTTTCAACAGACCTGAAATTAAGGACGGAAAAGGCTACACCTCTGTTTCTGCAGGTGATAAAGATATTTGTGATGTTGAAGACCTTGCAACTGCGCTTATTAGATTCGATAACGGTCTTGTCCTTTCAGTTGAAGCGAGCTTCTCTCTTAATATTAAAAATGGTGAGGGCAACATTCAGTTCTTCGGCACAAAAGCAGGTGCAAAGCTTGACCCTCAGGTAGAAATTTTCACAGACGAAAACGGTTACCTTGTTGATTTGAGCTTCAATAAGGATACATCTCTTGCTTTTGACGGTCTTTTCTGTAGAGAAATCAATCATTTTGTTGATTGCGTTCTTAATGGAACAACCTGTAAAGCTCCTGCAGAAGATGGTGTTGAAATTATGAGAATTCTTGATGCTGTTTATGAATCTGCAAGAACAGGACATGAAGTCATAATAAAATAAAATCCTTTACCGTATAAGCCTTCCTTGCGAAGGAAGGGGGACCACCGCTTGCGGTGGTGGAAGGTTCTAGTGCCGTAAGGCGCGTATAATAAAATCCTTTACCTTTATTTTTGTTTTGGCAAATTATGAGGCGGTGTGAATTATGAGAAAATGCGATAGTTGTGGTAAGCTTTATCAGGAAAGTAAGGATGTTTTCTGCCCTCATTGCGGTGCAGTGGCTCAAAAACAATGCATCCACGGTTCTTCTTTTGACAGCAAAAGATACGATAGAGGTGAAATATATAAAAGCAATAATCCTCAGTATCAGAACACCACCTATAATAAAGGTTTTGAACCTCACGCTCAAAGAGAACAAACGCCTTACAATCAGGCTCAAAATACTTTTGAAGATAAATTTCCAAAAATCAATATTCCTGATTTAAGAAAGACGTTTTCAGAAGGAAAAAATAAAAATGGTAAATATATTGGTATTATAGGTTTTTGCATTGTTATTGCTTTCAATTTAATTACGGGTTTGTTAAGTCATAACGATGATATTGATTATTCCTCGGATTATGATGTGATTTCGGTACAGGATGAATACATAAACGAACTTTACACAGTTGTTGATGAAGCAACAATTGAAATGGTTGATGCTGATGATGATTTTAAAACCTTTACTCTTGAAATAAGCGGTATGGTTTTTGATGATTATCTTCCCGAAAATATGCATGATGATATTATTTCGGGTGCTATGACAAATGAAATGCTTTCCGAAGATACATTTGTTGAAATGTTGATTTGCGATTTTTCAAAGAAAATTGTATCGGAAGAAAACTATAATAATGCTCTGAATGATGCATATTTTTTAACCGGTGAGCAGGTTGAAGGTAGCTGTAAATATGAATTTACCTATAATTTCGATTATGGTGAAATAGTACATATTTCAGGCGGTGTGGATTTTCACCTTGGTAACGGGATGTATATCAATGCAGAGTTGCCTTTTTCTGCTTTCAGCTTTTCCGAAGATGGTGTGATAACATATTACACCTCTTATGCAGATTCTGAAACTGCATGGAATACAGTTTTTGAAGAGTGTTCAAATCATCAGGAAAATGACAGAGATGTATTTATAGATTTTAATTCAATTACAACTGTTGAGGGAGAATAAGTTTATGGAGAATAATAATCAAAATCAAACCAATAATCCTAAATATAAAAATGGTGAAAAATATCCATATAACAGATTTGAAGATACTTTCGGTGATGCGGGGCGATATTCCGATGAAACACCGAGAAAAAGAGTATTTCTTAATAAAACCCATTGGAAAATTATTTTCATAATTGCAGCAATTTTGACTTTAAGTTCTGCTGTATTGGTGATATTAACATCATTGGGTTATTTTGGTTGATATGAAAAGCAAAACAAAAAATACCGCTATATGCGGTCTTATGACGGCACTTTCTGTGGTGCTGATGATGTTAACAACTTTAATTCCTGTTTTTATGTATGTGATTCCCATTGTAACTGGTCTGTTGGTTCTCTTTACTGCAGACGTATCAAATAAAAAATGGGGAGCAGGAGTGTATTTTTCCACTGCATTTCTATCAATCCTTTTAATAACAGATAAAGAAGCGGCACTTACTTACGCTTTGTTTTTCGGTTACTATCCCTTAATTAAAGATTTAATCGAAAAATTGCCTCGATTAATAAGTTGGCTTTTGAAGTTGTTTGTTTTTAATCTGGCGGCAGTAAGTATAGGTGTAATTGGTTTCTATGTTTTTGGTGTGTCAGGTGATGAATATAATGAGTTTGGTAAATACACAATTCCTATATTGCTCATAATGGCAAATGCAGCTTTTATTCTTTATGACATTTGCTTGACTAAAAACAAATTTCTGTTAATCCGCATTTCACAGAAATTTAAAAAGATTATTAAATAAAAAATGTGCTCATATTCATCAATCCGATTGATAAATATGAGCACATATCTATTTTATTTTATTGTATTGTAGCTTTCTCTACCGTTATCAAGAATACCGATATAAGTTCTGCCGATATTAAGTGATAATTCATCGCCGTTTTTATCATAAAATTTAAGCATATCGGCGCTATCACCTTTTTTCCATGTGATATCTGTGTAAGAACCATTGGAAACATAAATGCCTTTACCTTCAGAAAAATCAAAATCAACTCTGCCTTTGGAGTCATTTAAAGATGAAATCTCTGTATAGCAAAGAATTATGTTTTCAAAGTTCTGTTGAGTGCCTTCGCTATCAACAAAGTTATTGCCGTTAAGCTTACTTAAATATACTTTGTTTTCTTCATCGTAGGTGTAAGTGTAAGTGTAACCTGAAGAGTAAGAAACTGTAAGTTCATTGCAGGGCGCAGAAAGATTTTTTGCCTTGCTGTTGAACTTAAAAGGTGATTTATAATCCTTTTCAATTTCTGTTCTGTACTCTTTATTTTTTATTGCGTTTGCAATTGCTTCATCGGTTGTATATGCTCTGTGTTCGGATGAAACGCCTCTTGAAGAATCACGATAGAAATAATTGTCATACAAACCATTGATATTATCAACATCATGATTTGCGATCTGACTTTTAGCTAAAGGACTGAAACCAAAGTGAACAAAGATGCCGTCAAAACCTTCTGCAAGGTCAACAAAGTAATGCCTTGCACTTCTGATTGGACCAACCTTTTCAGGTAATCTTGAAGAATCAGCATACATAAGAAGCATTCTTGTGATACCGCCTTCAGCAACCATTTCCCAAACGATGTCAGAAGACGTGAGCCCCCATTGAGGTCTTGCATCAGGATGGTTTTCAACAACTACAAAAACAGGTCTGTTCTTTAAAAGCTTTTTGTTGTAGCCTTCTTCACCTGTAAGAGGGTTTCTGATAACAGTTTCCTTGGGTGCTTGAGTTGTTGACGGCGCTTGAGTTGTGGTTGGTTCTTCTTCCTTACCACCGCAGCCTGAAAAAGCACCAAGAATAAATATAAGTGCTAAAGTAAGCGAAATTAATTTTGCAAGTTTTGAGTTTTTGAGTTTTCTCATTGTTTGTCTTCCTTTTAAAATAATTAAGTCCAGAATTCAACCATGTGTCGAATTGTGCCGAACAAAGCTGAATTCTCTGTATCTATTGTAACATCTGATACGGAAAATGCAAGAGCAATTGAGTAAAAAACACTTAAAAAAGCACAAATAAATAAAAGGTTGTTTAAGCCTTTGGAATTGTTTTCCAAGAAGCCTTGTTCGCTGAGGGAATATATAACAAAAGTTACCCCCAAAAAGAAAATATAACCAAAATCGCTGTAATACCTTTGCAGTAATCCACCTGCTTGAGTGTCGGCAATAACAAGAGCAAAGCCTATAAGGAAAAGAGTAATTGTTAAAGCTAATATTTTCTTTTCTTTCAATATAGCTTTTGCTTTTGGTAAAGCAAATCCGAACCATAATATTGGTAAGCTTGTTATAAGTCCGCCAAAGCAATATTCGGAAATTGTTTTACCTATATAGTTGGTTTCAATGTTAACAGGTTTAATAAATGGGAAAGTGGCGTTGAAGGATGGTGTCTGGAAAAGATATGTGAAAATTCCCAAACCTGTTCTGCCAGGTGAAAAGCCTCTTCTTGTAACATCGTTTGTTGTAAGGTTATAAGCAGAGCCGAAATCAAAGGGTGAACCGAAACGGATATAGTTATAATACATAATTCCCGATGCAATAACCACAAAAGGTATCGCAAGGGTAATAAGCTCTTTTATTCCTTGCTTTTTGAAAATAAATTTATCATTAAAGAAATAACCAAGGAAAAGTGGAAGTGCTACTGCGCAAATAAGCACCGCTTGAGGACGGCAACCCACAGAAAGTGCCATACAAAGTGAGCCTGTAAAGAATTTTAAAGGTCTGTTTTTATCCGTGTTAAGCCCTTTGAACCAAAGGTAAATTCCCCACACAACAAATGCCATAGAGGTCATAATGGGAACAGAATAAAAATCGGGCCGCTTTGCAAGGAATGTCATTCCGCAACAATTGATGAATGTCAACGAAGTCAAAAGGTATGTTCCAACAGAAATGTTTTTGAATTTCTTTTTACAGAGAATATCAAGCAGTTTAAAAACTCCGATTGAAAAAATAAGAGCAAAGCTCATAATTCCAACGGCAGATGGGAAGGGTGCCTTGAAAATTGCCCTGAAAGGAAGATACATTAACAACAATGGAACAATACCGAAATAAACATAATAATGTCCGTTAAAGTATGCCACGTCCCAACGATAGCTGTCACCTGTGATTTCTGCTTGTTTTGAACGAGCTGTTGTATCATATGGGTTTTCCATATCTATGAGAGATTGTGGTACATCGTCGTTATCAATATAGGTTTTGCCTTTAAGGAAAGCTTGTGCCAATTCATCGTATTGGTTATGTTGAGAATAATTTAATCTTACAAAATCAATACCTTTGCCATCCCATTTGTAAGAATTGTAATTTTTTGATGCAATACCCATAAAGGTAGGGTTGATTGAACCAAGAATGATAATTATTGCACATTGCAGACACAATGCAACTGCCACTAAGGTGTTTTTTGAGTATTCATTATCTGTTAATTTCTTCTTGTAAAGAATTGATGATGGCTTGAAAAGGTAAACAAGACACAATATTCCCACTAAGCAGAATATTCTTAAAAGTGAAAATTCAAGAGGTCTTTGTGCATTTATTGAGATTGAGTCAATGTTAACAGTTTCTTCGTCACTTTGGAAAACTAATCCTAAATTTGGGGTGTTTCCTGCTGTGTTTACGTTTATATACTGGCTCTTATTTACATTCAGATAAATATCTCTTTTGGGAGTATAGTAATAAAACTCATTAGCTTCATCTGTTAAAATAATATTTGTAGTTATAACCGAAGGGTTATTTTTATTCAGTTTAATATGAATATTATTGATTTTTTCATCGATTCCGGAAATTTCTATAGCTTCATCGGTGAAAAATGTATAGTAACCCTCGCAGTTCTGATAGTCTGAAAGCTTTGAATTAAGATTGATTTCTTCATAACCTTTTGAGGTATAAAAATTAATATTGAAAAGAGATATTTCAAGACCGATGCTGAAAATAACAATTGAAGCCAACGCAAAAACAAATGCCTTTTCTATGCTCTTTTCGGTTTTTGATTTTTTATAAATCAAAAAAGCACCGAAAGAAAATATCAATAACAGTAAAATGCAGATAACAGTCATAACAACTCTCCGAAAGAATAATAAAATTATATACATATATTAAACCACAAAACCCATGCTTTGTAAATATTATAAGAAAACAGAACATATATTATATGGGTGAGATATATGTTAAAAATTGTAAAAAATGAAATCCTTACATATTCGGTTTATCAAAATCTTATAAGAGAACTGAATGGAAAATACAAAACCTTGAAAATTACTACTTGCGGTAAAAGTCTTTTAGATAAAGATATTTTCGCTTTTGTTATAGGCGAGGGAGAAAAAAATATTGTTTATGTGGGCGGAACCCACGGACTTGAATGGCTTACCTCTTTGTTATTATTAAAATTTACGGAAAACATTGCTTTCGCAAATGAAAATGACGAAAGTCTGGCAGGCTTTAAAATAAAAGATATTTTGCAAAATACAAAGCTTATTGTAATTCCCGAGCTTAACCCCGATGGAATTGAAATTGCCATTAAAGGTGCTGCCGCCTGCGGAAAATATAAGGCGGAAAATTTTGAAATCTGTAATGGTGATTTCAGTTTCTGGAGTGCAAATGCAAGAGGTGTTGATATAAATCATAACTTTAATGCGGATTGGTATTCTTTGAGAGAGGCGGAAAAGGAGGCGGGAATTGATTCTCCTTCACCAAGAAGATATGGTGGACTTTTTCCCGAAAGCGAGCCTGAAACTGCCTCAATAACACGGCTTTGCAGAAGAATACCCGTTGAAATGCTAATAACATTCCATTCCCAAGGGGAAGAAATATTTTATGAATATGGAAAAAATACACCCGAAAAATCACTTCACATCGCAAAAATTTTCTCTGCACTGACTGATTATACTTTAGTGAAAAATGAGGGGCTTTATTCAAGCGGTGGTCTGAAAGATTGGTTTATTGAGGAATTTAAACGTCCTGCATTTACAGTTGAAATAGGTAAAGGCAAAAATCCGTTACCGATTGAAGATTTTGAGGAGATTTATGAGAGATTGGAAAGTATGATGGTTGTTGGAATGGTAGTTTAGTTAGGAGTGAGGAGTGCTAAATGCAGAATGCAGAATGCAAAATGCAAAATGAAGGGGAAGCTACGCTTCCAAACATTGTAATGGCTTCGCGAAGATTTATATTCTCTTCTTTATTATCTATTCTTTATTCTTTAAAAATAAAAAGAATAAAGAAGAAAGAATAATAAAGAATAAATTTTTAATTGCCGTGCGCAGTACCCGAAATTTTGCATTCTACATTTAATACTTTATTTTCCCTCTTTACAAAGAACAAATGTTCTGATATAATACATTTTACGAACAAATGTTCTATATTTCGTAAAGGAAGAGGAAATTGGAAAGAGTTATTTTACATTGTGACTGTAACTGCTTTTTTGCATCGGTTGAGGCAGCATTAAACCCTGAACTTAATAGATATGCCTTTGCGGTTTGCGGTGACCCTGAACATCGTCACGGAATAGTTCTTGCAAAAAATGAAAAGGCAAAGAAATATGCTGTTCAAACAGGGGAGGCAATCTGGCAAGCAAAAAGTAAATGCCCGAAGCTATTGACAGTTGCACCGCACTACAGAGAATATAAAGAATTTTCAAAAAGAATTTTTGATATTTACTGCCGATATACAGATTTGGTTGAACCATTTGGAATTGATGAATGTTGGCTTGATGTTACGGGTAGCGTTCATCTTTTTGGCAGCGGCAAGGATATTGCAGATGAGTTGCGAGAGGTTGTAAAAAAGGAAATAGGTGTGACTATTTCCGCTGGTGTTTCTTATAATAAAATTTTTGCCAAGATGGGCAGCGATTATAAAAAGCCTGATGCCACAACGGAAATTACACCTGAAAACTTTAAAGAGCTTTTATATCCTTTGCCAATCGGAGATTTATTTATGGTTGGCAGAAAAACTGCTGAAAAGCTTCGCAGTATCGGAATTCGTACTATCGGTGATGCTGCAGAAACTGACGAGAAAATTCTTTACCGAATACTTGGTGAAAATGGCAGATTGCTATGGCAATATGCCAATGGCTACGATTATTCACCCGTTTTGCGCTTTGATTACAGAGAGGCATATAAATCAATCGGTAACGGTGCAACATTTAAAAGGGATTTAATGAATTTTGGTGATGTTCGTACCTGCGTTTTCTTTCTTTGCGATAAGGTTGCCGCAAGGCTCAGGAAACATAATTATGAATGCTCAGCCTTGCAGGTTGGCATAAAAGATACGCATTTTCAAACAATTCAGCGTTCATCGCAACTGCCGTCACCGACTGATTTATCTTACGATTTAAGGAATGCGGCACTTTCTCTTATAGAAGCTAATATTGATATTGAAAAAGAGCCCATCCGCTCTTTAACAGTAACAGGAACAAAGCTTTTGAATGGTGATGAGGTGTGCGAACAGATTTCATTTTTAGACTTGGATTACCACATAAAAAGAGAAAAAGAACACCGCCTTGAATATGCTAAAGATAACATTCGCCATAAATATGGACTTGGTACTATTACACGCTGTTCGTTTATAGATAACGATTTCGGTTTTTAAAAATCGTCCATAGTACCGTTTTTTGCTCGGGGCAGTATCCATATACAGCACCACTCGCTTCAAAACGGCACTCTGAACAATTTTAAGGAAAGGGGAGATTTTGTGTGAAATGTACAGTTACAGATTTAAGGTCAAAAGAGGTGATAAATGTTGATAACGGTTGCAGATTAGGTTGCGTTACGGATGTTGAAATTGATACCTGCACAGGTTGTTTAGTCAGCATAACCGTTTTTTGCGGAAGAGGTGTTTTCGGTTTTTGCGGAAAAGGTGAAGAGATTGTTGTTTGTTGGAAAGATATTATTGTAATCGGTGATGATACAATTCTGGTGCGAAAAGGCGGAACAAAGCTCTCGTAGTTTCCTACGAGAGCGGTGAAGAGGTAAGAGTGAATAGTTGAAGGGAAGCTTCGCTTCCGAACATTATATCACTTTCTTGTCTTATTATAAATCTTAGATTTAATGCTATCAACAAGTGAAAGCTTTGTTTTATCGTGAACCTTTAATTCTTCAATGGTATATCCCTTTAAACTGAACTCTGCTTTGTCGCTTTCGTAAAGGTCAACGATACTGCCGTCAGAAAGCTCCGTTATGCAGGAATATACATAAGAAAATGGATTTAAACTGTCGGTAACTTTCTTTGTATATTTCCAATCCACAACATTGTTTTCATCATAAAGTCCGATTTTAATAACGCCAAGCTTTCTTGTTTTCTTCTGAGGACAAGCAACAATAATTGCGTTTTTGCCGTCAATTTTCTCAGAGTAATTTATAACGGAGAACATACAGTTGGAGCAATATTCCAAGCCTTTATCAACTGTGTATTTCCCCCAGGTTTCACCACCGTCGGTTGAATCGGTGTAGCTGATATAACCTGCAATATTTCTTGAATACATACGAAGAACGCCGTTATTGAGAAGTGCAAACTGACTTTCGGAGCTTTTTCCTGCCATACCTACTTGATTGGCTTTTTCAGAACGGTGCCAGTTTTCGCCATCCTCGGTATAAATAACGCTTGTATATTCTCTGCCACCATTATTATCGTAAATTGAGAAAAGAACTCTCTGCTTTCCGTCTTTTTCAATGCAGATGCCAACACCGGGAGAAAAGCCTGTGAAACCTTTTGAACCGATTTGAGTGTTAAGTATTTTGCCGTCAGACCAGGTTTCGCCATTATCAAAGCTTTTTCTCACCCAAAGATAATATGTGGGGTAGATTTTAATAGGTGCATAGGCATAGAAAATATTTGCTATAATGTCTTTGTTATTGAGACTACCGTCCTTGTTCATCTGCTTTATAAGAACAGGGGAGAATGCCTCGCCGATTTTTTTATAAATGTTATAAAATCTATCAACAAAATAATCATTATGGCTTGAATTATCAGAGAATTTTAAAACAGGAGCAAATCCGTTTTCTAAGAAATCTCCAACATAATAAGGGTAATGAGCCTTATCAAGCGATGTGCTTTCTGCCTTTTCGTGACTTGTTTTATCGCAAAGAGCAAGCTTTCCGTCAATGAAACCGCTACCTTTTCCGTATGTTCCTGCACTCCAAAGTCCCATATATGCAGGACAAGCATCGCAAGCGTGATAAACAACGCCGTTTTTATCCTGACACATTGCCGCATCACAGAATGAAGCAGATGTGGGAATTGCGTTGTTGTGGTCAGCATCTTCCATATCATTGAAATGGTTTACCCATACAATATCGGACCAGGTTTTGCAGTTGTCGTCGGAATAGCGGATAACAGTTTCAATGTTTGCAGGGTCATCCGTTCCGTTGCCGTAACGGATGTCACCGCCGGCAAGAACTCTGCCGTTTTTAAGTGTTAATATTGAGGGAATACGAAAAAGCTTGCTGTTTGCTGTACCCTCAGCATAAGGGTTTGTAAGATTTTTTATCATTTTTACCATTTTTACCACCTTAAACTAATCTGAATGTTTTAACCTCAAAGGGTGTAACGTTGAATGTGATTTTGTTATCCTTAAAGTCAATTTCCTTTTCATCAACTTCCATAAGATTTGTTTCGTAAGCTTTTGTGAAAGGAAGATTAATTGTAAGTGTTCTTTCGCCACGGACTCTTCTGCTCTGATATACACGAACAATAATTCCGTTACCGTCCTGAGCTTGTTTAACAGCATCAATAACAATATCATCATTATCACAGTTAATATAGCTGTTGCTTTCGGGAAGAGTGCCATTCTTTGCAGAAACAGGAATACCCCTAAGAGCAAAGTTGAGTTTGAATGCTTCCTGAACTGTTCCGCCTGTCTGCCATGTACCTGTATGGGGGTAGTAAGAATATGTGAAGCTATGATGACCTAAATCGCCGTATCTGTCAGGAGTTGTAGGCGCACGAAGAAGAGTAATTCTCATCCTGCTGTTAAGAATGTCATAACCATATTTGCAGTCGTTGAGAATACTAACACCATAATCGCCTTCGGAAAGGTCTGCCCATTTATGAGCGCATTGCTCATATCTTGCAGCATCGAAAGAGGAGTTGCGATGGGTGGGGCGTTTAATTGCGCCGTGAGCGGCCTCAAAGGTTGCTTCTGTGTTAAGCACATTAACATCAAATGCGGCTTTCATAACCTTGTCGCGTTCCTGCCAGTCAACCTCTGTTTCAAACATCAACTGTCTGCTGCCTGCATAGAGAATAATATTCTGTTCAATAGTTGATTTATTGAATTTTCTGACAACCTTAAGAACTGCTCTTACAGGTGAACATTCTGTAACCTCAATGCTTTCTGCCTTTTCAAGAACCCATTTTTTCTTTTCATAGTTCTGTTCAAGGTTCCAGGCAGTTTCGTGAACACATTTATCAATGAAAACGGAAATAACATTACCCTTTCCATCGAGAGTTTCGCGGTTGTTTTCTTTATCAAAAATTGAAGTAAGAATACCGTTTTCATCATAAGTAACTTTAAGAATTTCGTTTTCGATAACACCGTTACCGATTTTAACAGTTTCTTTCTCTTCTGCCTCGCAGAATGGGAAGAATTTATATCCCATCGGTGGAACTTTGCATGCAATAAACTCGGTGTATTCCTCGCCATCTTTTGTGAACACTCTTGAAAGTGCACCGATTTTCTTGTTGCCTTTGACAGTAACAGGTGCAGTAACCTCATTTGAAATCATATTCCATACAACAACACCGTCTTTCTCTGTGGTAATGTTAGCGGTAATGCCCTCAAGAGCAGAGCAGAAAATTTCTGTTCCATCCTTTTCAAGCTTTGCAAAATCGGGACGGCAGTCTTCCATTGCTTCGTGAATGGATGTGCCGGGAAGAATATCGTGGAACTGATTTTTTAGGAATAAGAGCCAAAGGTTCTGCAAATTTTCAATATCATAACCGCCACCAAAAACTCCTGCCATTTCGCAACGGCTCAAAAGAAATTCGTTTTTACGGTTGCCTTTTTTGATAAAGCCCTGACTTGTGTATGTACCGCGGTGGTTTTCATAATAAAGCTCGTCGCAGTAGGTGGGGAGCTCTTCGCGGATTTTCTCTGCTTCTGCAAAGAATTCTGCAGGGTGACCCATTCTTGTTCTGGGAAGACCCGGGAAGTTTTTTAGACGCTTTGCGTTTTCAAGCATTCTGTAGGTGCTTCCGCCACCGCCGTCACCATAGCCGAACATACCGAAGCCTGTTTTCAGGACGTGCTTTAAATCATTGTTGAATGAAGCGGCGCAAACCTGCTTGGGGTCGTAATCGCCCTGATAATGAGAACGCTGATTAAGGGCAAGAATTTCAGAACCGTCCGCACCCTTCCATTTGAAAACAGTATGAGGGAAACGGTTAGTATCCTGATTTAAAAGCTTTGTTGTAATGAAATATTTCATACCACTCTTTTTGATAATCTGCGGTAAAGCGTAGGAGAAACCAAAGCAGTCGGGCAACCAATAGGTATCGGAAGAAACACCGAATTCTTTAAGAAAAAATTCTCTTCCGTAAAGAAGCTGACGAATCATACTTTCGCCCGATGCAATATTGGTGTCACATTCAACCCAAGTATTGCCCACAATATTCCATTGACCGTTTTTAACCTTTTCCTTAATTCTTTCATAAAGCTCGGGGTAATTCTTTTTAATCATATCATAGGCAATTGCCTGACTTTGAGTAAAGGTGAATTCGGGATAAACATCCATAAGAGCAAGGTTATTTGCAAAGGTTCTTGCACTCTTTCTCTCTGTTTCCTGAATTCCCCAGAGCCACGCAATATCAATATGAGAGTGACCGTCAAAAATAACCTCGGAGGGTGCAGTATATTCAATTTCGGAAAGTTTCTTATCAAAATGCTCACAAGCAATTGCAATTGATTTTCTTGTTTCTTCTTCGGGGAAATCAAAGTCAACAAGGTGAAGTGAATCGTCAAGGACTTTATATACACTTTCTTTTATAAACTCGTCTTTAATGTAGGGGAGAGCATCCCAGGCGGTAACGCAGTTAAGATAGAATTTCTCACATATTTCATCAACTACTGCAAAGTTTGCAAATTTAAGGGTGTATTCACATTCTTTTTTACCTGCCATAGCATCATCGCAGAAGCCTGCGGAATCAACGCAAGCTTCAAGCTCAATTTCCATAGGCTCGCCGAAGGTAAGAAAATTTTCTGTAATATTAACAGTTTCTCTGCCAACCCAACCGCCTTTTTCTCTTGAAGAAACAGAGTTTGCAATTTTTTCGTTGATTCTAATAAGAATTTCACCACCAAAATCAAGGTTGAGGTAGATTTTCTGACCCTTGAAGCTTTCAGGGAGAGTAACTGTTGTTTTGAAAATTCTTGCACAGTCATAGCGTGCAAACCAGTGGTCACCTAATTTAAGTGTTTCTTTGGTTTCAGGGTAGAATTTATGCTGACCCTCGCCAAGATAATCACCGTCATAGGTTTCCCATTCAGGCATATTAACGCTTTCTTTGATGCAGTATTTATTCAACTGCCCCAGCATATCGAATAACACGCCTTGTTTAGGTGTTTTCATAGTATCAACTCCTGATTTTTCCAATATATTCTCATAATACCATAAACAACTATATACGGGCAACAAAAGAATTTGAATTTAATGGGTTAAAATATACCAAAAATTACTTTGATAAATTGGTATTGTTGATGGAAATAAAAACGCAAAAACCTTGAATATTCGTAACGAATATGGTAGGATATAAGAGGTGATAAAAATGGAGAAAAGAATTGCTAAAATAATTGTAGGTTCTTCAGGCGGTACTGCAGGAAAAGGGGCAAAAACATACAAGATTTCTTTGCCTACAAAATGGGTGAATGAATTGAGCTTGGATGAAAAACAGGTTCAGATGTGTTTTGATGGTGAGAAAATAATTATTTTGCCTTGTTTGTTATTGTCGGAATTTTTGATGAAAAAACAAAATGCGGGTCATAATCTAGTATTGTTATATTTTTATGATAACGATGTTTTATGCACAAAAATCTGTGCGGATTTTACCGATGAAACACTTGTTGCAGAGAATTTTACGGATAATATTGTTAAAACAGCTTTTGGGAAAAATATTTTTCCTGATTGGGATGATTTCAATGATTTTTTGAGAGAAAGGTGTGTGCCTGAAAGTCGTAGTGGAATAAGAGAATATCTTGAAGCTATTGGTGTAGAAGAATATGATCCGTTGAAGATTATTGAAAAAACTCAGGGAAGAATGGCAGAAGATAATCAATGGATTGAATTGGAGAAAATAATATGACAGTGAAATTCGTTACAAACGAAAAGGTTGCGGAAACTTCATCTAAAGGCAATCAGGAAAAGTGGTTTGATAAAGACACAAATAAATGGTACAAGCTTGACCAATTTGGTTATGAGGCACTTTCCGAAACCTTGATTTCAGAATTGTTGAAAAAAAGCAACTTGAATAGTGGAACTCCTTTTACTTTTGCAGAGTATAAAATGGAGAAAATGCAGGTTCATGGTAGAGAAAGAACAGCTTGTTCAAGTGATAATTTTTTGAAAGAAGGACAGTCAATTGTTACTTTGAGCCATCTTTTTACAAGATTTCTAGGTGGTTCTTTAAAAGGGAAACTGGAAAAGTTTTCAAGCGACAAAAAACGCATTGAATATTTAGGCTGTATGACTGCAGAATTTACTGAGCTTAAAGATTTTCCTCAATATCTGACATTATTGTTTGAAATTGATGCTCTGTTTCTTAATGATGACAGGCATCTTAACAATATTGCAGTTGTTGAAAAAAACGGTAAATTTGATTATTGCCCTGTTTTTGATAACGGAGCAGGACTTCTTTCAAATGTGCAATTTTCACCTATGGATATAGAGCCAAAAGCTTTGATTAGGGATATTGTTGCCCGACCATTCAATATGAAATTCACGAGGCAAATGAATACGGCGAGAGCTTTGTGGGGAAGTCAATTTGAAATGCCTGAATTGACATCGAAGGAAATTATGAAAGAACTTGAACCCTTGCTGGAATATTACCCTCAACGAGACAGAGGATTGATTACTGACAGAGTAACACAGTGTATTCTTATAAGACAGAAATTTAATAAATAGTGCCTTTTTTTATAAAATATTCCGTGGTATAATAATATCGATGTTTAAAAATGACATTAAAAGAGGTGAAATGAGAGTATGGCAGATAAGTTTGTTTTGCATTCAAATTATAAACCAACGGGTGACCAGCCTGAAGCAATTGAAAAGCTTGTTGAGGGTGTTAATAAGGGTTATATGGAACAAACCCTTTTAGGTGTTACAGGTTCAGGTAAAACCTTTACCATGGCAAATGTTATTGAAAAGCTTAACCGCCCCACTCTTGTTCTTGCTCATAATAAAACTCTTGCAGCGCAGTTGTGCACAGAATTCAAAGAGTTTTTTCCGGAAAATGCTGTTGAATATTTCGTAAGTTATTATGACTATTATCAACCTGAAGCATATATTCCGACTACAGATACTTATATTGAAAAAGACAGCGCAGTAAATGACGAAATTGATAAACTCCGCCACTCGGCAACCTCTGCGCTTTCCGAAAGGCGAGATGTAATTATCGTTGCAAGTGTATCTTGTATCTATACTCTCGGTGACCCTATTGATTATCGCAGTATGGTTATTTCTCTGCGTACCGGTATGCAGAAGGACAGAGATGAGCTTATTGCAAAGCTTGTTGAAATTCAATATGAAAGAAACGATGTAAGCTTTACCCGAAATAAGTTCAGGGTAAAAGGCGATACAGTTGAAATCTTTCCGGTTTATTCTTCCGAAACTGCATACAGGATTGAATTTTTCGGTGACGAAATTGACAGGATTTCCGAAATTCATCCTCTTACGGGTGAGGTTAAATGCACCCGTTCCCACGTGGCAATTTACCCTGCATCTCATTATGTTGTGGAAAATGATAAAATGGAAAAAGCACTTGAAAACATCTATAACGAAATGGAAAACAGGGTAGAAGAGTTTAAATCACAAGGTAAGCTTCTTGAAGCACAACGAATTCAGCAGAGAACCCTTTATGATATTGAAATGCTTAGGGAAACAGGTTTCTGCAAGGGTATAGAAAACTATTCAAGGGTTATGTCAGGCAGAAAACCCGGTACTGCACCATTTACTTTGCTTGATTATTTCCCCGATGATTTTGTGCTTTTTGTGGATGAATCTCACGTTACATTACCCCAGGTTCGCGGTATGTATGGTGGTGACCGTTCAAGAAAGGAAAGTCTTGTTGAGTTTGGCTTCCGTCTTCCCTCTGCATTTGATAACAGACCTTTAAAATTCAATGAATTTTATGATAAAACCCATCAGAAAATATTTGTAAGTGCAACTCCGGGTGATTTGGAAAAAGAGAAAAGTGCTCAGATTGCCGAGCAGGTTATTCGCCCAACGGGACTTCTTGACCCTGAGGTAAGCGTCCGCCCAACAGAAGGTCAGATAGACGACCTTATTTCCGAAATTAATATGCGGGTAGCTAAAAAAGAGCGGGTTCTTGTTACCACACTCACTCGCAAAATGGCAGAAGATTTAACAGATTATTTAACTGATTATGGTATCAAAGTCCGTTATATGCACTTTGATGTTGATACCATTGAGCGAATGGAGCTTATTCGTGATTTGAGATTAGGTGAATATGATGTGCTTGTTGGTATCAACCTTTTAAGAGAGGGCCTTGATATTCCCGAGGTTTCCCTTGTTGCAATTCTTGATGCGGATAAAGAGGGTTTCCTCCGAAGTGAAACATCACTTATTCAGACCATCGGACGTGCCGCCCGAAATGCAGAGGGTCAGGTTATTATGTATGCGGATGAAGTAACAGGCTCAATGGAAAGAGCTATAAACGAAACCTATCGCAGACGTGAAAAGCAAATGAAATATAATGAAGAACACGGCATTGTTCCTCAGACTATTAAGAAGGATGTTCGCGAGATTCTTGAAATCAGCTCTAAAGATAATATTCAGGAAAGAGTTGCAAAACGCCGTCTTTCCGAAAGAGAAAAGAATGAGCTTATTGAAAAGCTCACTAAAGAAATGCGTGCAGCTGCTCAGCTTCTTGAATTTGAACACGCAGCATATTTACGCGACCAGATTGAAAAAATCAGAAACGGAAAATAAATTTATTTATGGAAAAGAATTTAATTGTAAAAGGTGCAAGAGAGCATAATTTAAAAAATGTGAGTGTTGAAATACCCCGTGATAAGCTTGTGGTATTCACAGGCCTTTCAGGTTCAGGTAAATCTTCACTTGCTTTTGACACTATTTATGCTGAGGGTCAGAGAAGATATATGGAAAGCCTTTCTTCTTATGCAAGGCAGTTTCTCGGTATTATGGAAAAGCCCGATGTAGATAGCATTGATGGGCTTTCTCCTGCTATTTCCATCGACCAGAAAACCACCTCTAAAAACCCGCGCTCAACTGTTGGTACTGTTACGGAAATCTATGACTATTTAAGACTTTTATATGCCCGGATAGGTGTTCCTCACTGTCCTGTTTGCGGTAAGGAAATTGCAAAGCAGTCCATTGATCAGATAGTTGATAAGGTTCTTCTTCTCCCTGAGGGAACAAAATTTCAGATTTTAGCTCCAATTGCAAAAGGCAAAAAGGGTGAATTCCAGAAAGAACTTGAAAGTGTAAGAAAATCAGGTTATTCAAGAGTAAGAATAGACGGAATTATGTATGACCTTTCGGAGAAGGTTAAGCTTGAAAAAAACATAAAACATAATATTGAGGTTATAGTTGACCGCCTTATTATGAAAGATGGTATAAATTCTCGTTTGACTGACTCTCTTGAATCCGCTTTTTCTCTCACAGAGGGCACGGCAATAGTTGATGTTATAGGCGGAGAAGAAATTCTCTTTTCTCAGAATTTTGCCTGTCCTGAGCATGGCTCTTGTATGGATGAGTTAGAGCCGAGAATGTTCTCGTTCAACAATCCTTTTGGTGCTTGTCCAACTTGCTCAGGTTTAAGCGTGTTTATGCGAGTTTCCGAGGATTTGATTGTTCCCAATAAAAAGCTTTCTATAAATCAGGGTGCAATTAAAGGTGCGGGGTGGAGTAAAAGCGATGCCAGCACCATTTCGGGCATGTATTATAACGCTCTTGCAGATAAATATAATTTTACTCTTGACACACCATTTAATAAAATTTCACCTGAGGGTCAGAAAGCAATTTTCTACGGTACAAATGGTGAACGTATAAAAATGGTCCGTGAAAATGAATATGGAAGCGGAACATATATGACAGAGTTTGAGGGTATTATCAATAATCTTGAACGCCGTTATAGGGAAACTACAAGCGACTGGTCAAGAAAAGATATTGAACAGTATATGACTGCTTGTCCTTGTCCCGACTGTAAAGGTGCAAGGCTCAAACCCGCACCATTGGCGGTTACTGTAGGCGGTATAAATATTAAAGAATTTACCGATATGTCCATAGGTGATGAGCTTAAGTTTATTGAAAATCTTGAGCTTTCAGAAAAAGAACAGATTATCGGTAAGCAGATAGTTAAAGAAATCAAATCAAGGCTTTCTTTCCTTTGTAATGTGGGTCTTGATTATCTCACACTCTCTCGTAATTCGGGGACTCTTTCCGGTGGTGAAAGTCAGCGAATACGCCTTGCAACTCAGATAGGTTCTTCTCTTATGGGTGTTTTATATATTCTTGATGAGCCAAGCATCGGTCTTCATCAGAGAGATAATGAAAAGCTTCTTAAATCCCTTAAAAATCTTCGTGATTTAGGCAATACTCTCATAGTTGTTGAACACGATGAAGATACAATGAATGAAGCAGATTTCATTGTTGATGTGGGAGTTGGTGCAGGTGTTCACGGAGGTGAAATTGTCTGCGCAGGAACTGTAGAAGATATCAAAAACTGTGAACGCTCTCTTACAGGTCAGTATCTTTCAGGAAAAAAGAAAATTGAAGTGCCTGAAAAACGTCGTAAGGGTAACGGTAAGTTTCTTGAAATCAAGGGTGCAAGGCAGAATAACCTTAAAAACATTGATGTAAAAATCCCTTTGGGAGAATTGGTTGTTGTAACAGGTGTTTCAGGTTCGGGTAAATCCTCATTAATCAATGAAATTCTTTATAAAAAATTGGCTTCAGAGCTTAATGGTGCAAAGAAATTTGCAGGTAAGCATGATGAAATTCTCGGTCTTGAAAATCTCGATAAGGTTATTGATATTGACCAGTCGCCAATCGGCAGGACACCTCGTTCAAACACTGCAACATATACAGGTGTTTTCAATGATATAAGAACTCTTTTTGCTTCTACCCAGGATGCAAAAGCAAAGGGCTATGATGCAGGTCGCTTCTCCTTTAATGTTAAAGGCGGTCGCTGTGAAGCCTGCGAGGGTGACGGTATCATAAAAATTGAAATGAACTTCCTTTCAGATGTTTATGTGCCTTGCGAGGTTTGCCGAGGAGCAAGATATAATCGCGAAACTCTCGATGTTAAATATAAGGGCAAAAGCATCAGCGATGTTCTTAATATGACCGTTGAAGAAGCAATGAATTTCTTTGAGAATATACCGAAAATCAGAAATAAACTGCAGACGATTTTTGATGTTGGTCTCGGCTATATCACGCTCGGTCAGTCCGCAACAACTCTTTCAGGCGGTGAGGCACAGAGAGTTAAGCTTGCAACTGAGCTTTCCAAAAAATCAACGGGTAAAACTATTTATATTCTTGATGAGCCCACAACGGGTCTTCACACTGCAGATGTTAATAAGCTCCTTGAAGTTATAAATAAGCTTGTTGATGCAAATAACTCAGTAATTGTTATTGAACACAATCTTGATGTAATAAAAACTGCCGACCATATAATTGACCTTGGTCCCGAGGGTGGCAATGGTGGCGGTGAAATTGTTGCCCAAGGTACACCCGAAGAGGTTGCAAAATGCAAAAAATCCTATACGGGAAAATATTTAAAACCGTTATTATAATCTTGATATATCAGGTGAGGTAGTATATAATAATGTAAGTTGCTGACGCAACATTTAATTATACGCGTCTTGCGCCGCTAGAACTTTCCACCACCGCAAGCGGCGGCCCCCCCTTTCTTCGCAAGAAAGGCAAGGGTTGGTGGCACTAAGTTAGAAAAGAGGAATAATATGAAAGCAAATGAAAGCATCCCTAATTTTGATATAAAAGTAAGGGAATATACTAACTATGCAATTAAAAGCATTAAAAATGTCTGCAAAAATTTCGGACCGCGTGCCGTTGGTACTGAGGCTGAAAAGAATGCTCAGGAATATATGAAAGCAGACCTTGAAAAATTCTGCGATGAGGTTAAGAGAGAGGAGTATAAATGCAGCGATAAAGCATTTATGGCTTGGGTTCCTCTTGGTGCAGCACTTCTAATCTTCTCAACAGTGTTCTTTACATTGGGTTGGAGTGTGGTTGGTCTTGCTCTTTCTGCTCTAACACTTTTCTTTGTTCTTGCAGAGTTTATTTTCTATAAGCCTGTTCTTGACCCCTTCTTTCCCAAGGTTACAAGCGGTAATGTTTATGGCGTAAGAAAAGCAAGCGGTGAAACAAAAAAGCGTATTATTTTAAGCGGTCACACTGACTCTGCTTTTGAATGGACATATACATACAAAGGTGGAAGACCTGTTGTTGCTACTATTATCGTAACTGCAGTTATTGCTATTCTTGTCGGCTTGGGCGGTAATATTTACGGTCTTGTTCATGGTGGTGCGTTCGGAGGAATTGTTTGGGGCGAAGATGGTAATATCGCTCTCAGAATTCTTGCAATTGTTATGTATATAACAGTTCCGATTCTCATTATGGCTTTCAGATTCTGTAACTATAAAATGCCCGTTATGGGTGCAAACGATGACCTTTCAGGTTGCTTCGTTTCTTGCGCAGTTGCGAAATTCCTTTCTGATAACGATATCCGTTTTGAAAACACAGAAGTTGCTGTTCTTTGCGCAGGTGGTGAAGAAGCAGGTCTTCGTGGTTCAAAGGCATTCGCAAAGCAGAATAAAGCTATGCTCAATGACGGTGTTGAAACTGTTTTTGTTTCTTTTGATACAATCCGTGAGCTTGAATTTGCAAAGATTTACGAAAAAGATATGACAGGTATGGTTAAAAATGACCGTCGAGTTGCAGAGCTTTTGCAGACTGCAGCAAAAACTGTTGGTGTTGATGTTCCTATTGGTACAATTGAGCTTGGTTCAACTGACGCTGCTGCAATGTCTCAGGCAGGTGTTCCATCAAGTGCATTCACTGCTATGGACCCCACTCCCGCAAGATATTACCACACTCGTCTTGATACTGCAGATAACCTTTCAGCTCAGGCAATTGATACAGGTGTTAAGGTTGCTCTTGAAACAGTATTCCTCTATGACGAAAAAGGTATTTGATTATGAATAAAAACCATAAAATAACAGGTAGTGGTCCTCTTCTTGATAAAGATGGAATTCTTCGTGAACCCGGTTGGGCAAATTCACTTGTTTTTGATTATTCTCCTGATATGGTGGCAAAAAGTAAGAAGAATCGCCTTAAAGAATGGGATTACTATCTGATTATGAATAATGAGGGTAAATATGCCCTTTCATTCACCTTTGACGATAACAGATATATGGGTCTTGTTTGTTGCTCGGTTTTCGATTTTGAAACTAAGGAAAAATTCGATTGCACCGAATCGCAGGTTATGCCCAACGGCAAATTGAACCTTCCTGTTACAAGTGAAAAAGGTGATATCGCATTCAAGTCCAAAACCTGCGATTATCATATTGACAGAACAGAAAACGGCAGGCATATTTACTGCAAATATGAAAGATGCTTCAACCACACAGACCTTGAAGCAGATATATATCTTAAACAACCCCCAATGGATACAATGGTTATTGCAACCCCTTGGAAAGAAGATAAAAAGGCTTTCTACTATAACCAGAAAATTACTTGTATGAACGCAAGCGGTTATGTTAAAGTGAAAGGACGTACATATACTTTTGACTCCGAAAAGGATTTCGGTATTCTTGACTGGGGCAGAGGTGTTTGGACATATAACAATACTTGGTATTGGGGTATCGGTTGTGGTCTTGTAGATGGTAAGCCGTTCGGTTATAATATCGGCTATGGCTTTGGTGATACAAGTAATGCAAGTGAAAATATGCTTTTCTATGACGGCAAATGCCATAAGCTTGATTTGGTTGATTTCGGTATGCCCACAGGTAACGTTATGGATGAGTGGATTATGACCTCAAACGATAACCGTTTCAATATGAGGTTTAAGCCGTTTTTCAATGACCATACCAACATAAGCGCAGGCGTTATATGCGAAAAAGCAGAAAAGCTTTTCGGTATGCTTAATGGCACCGCAGTCCTTGATGACGGAACTGTTTTAAATATCGAAAACATACCTGTATTCCACGAAAAAGTACATCATAAATGGTAATAAAAAACCGCTTGACGAAAGTCAGGCGGTTTTTTATTGAAGAGTTAAAAGTGAATAGTTAAGAAGTTCGGGGCGCGAAAATGCGCCGTAAAAGAATTTGTAAAATAATGCGAAGCCTATCCCTCTTTTTTCGTGGAACGAAAAAGGAGGGAGGACCGCGTCAGCGGTGGGTGGTACACTTAAAAATTCTTTTTTGTTGACAAAAATAGAATAGTATGCTATATTCGAATTGTGCTAGTTGCGATAGCACAATTTCTAGAAAAGGAGGTCATTTGTTGATACGTATAGATAATCACAGCAGAACGCCGATTTTTGAGCAGATAAAAGAACAGATTCTTAATAAAATCACTCTCGGCGAGCTGAAGCCCGGTGATAAATTACCACCTATCAGGCAGTTGGCATCGGATCTGAACCTGAATGTTAATACAATAAAAAGAGCATTCAACGAGCTTGAAGAAGCAAATGTTATTTATTCCGTTCAGGGGAGCGGTGTTTTCATAAGCGAAAAAGCTATTGCTAACAAGATTATTCTTGAAAATGCACAGCAGGAATTTACCGCTTCTGTTCTTTCTGCAAAAGCAAAGGGATTAACCCTTAATGAAGCAATTGACCTTGTTACTAAAATTTACGGAAAGGGTGAGGGTGATGATTGAAATAAAAGGTGTTACCAAAAAATATGGTGATTATACCGCAATTGAAAATGTTAATATCACAGTTGAGGATTCCTCGGTTTTTGGTATTGCAGGCTTTAATGGTTGCGGTAAAACTACGCTTCTCAATGTATGCGCAGGCGTTTTTAAGGCGGAAGAGGGCGCAGTTTTCCTTGATGGTGCAGATGCCTTTGATAATTCAAAGGAACGAAAAGAATTGTTTTACTTAACTGATGATACATGGTTTCCTGTAAAATCTTCTGTTAAAGGCTCTGCAAAATATTATTCAGAGTATTTCCCTGATTTCGATTTTGAGGTTTTCGAAGAGGTTTGCACTTTGTTCGGACTTAACTCAAAAGCCAATATAAAATCACTTTCAAAGGGTATGAAAAAGCAGGCAGGTCTTGCAATTGCCTTTGGTGCTTCACCTAAATATCTTTTGATTGATGAAACCTTTGACGGACTTGACCCCCATAAAAGAGAAATTCTTCGTAAGCTTTTGCTTGAATACATAAATACAACGAGTGCATCGGTTATAATCAGCTCTCATAACCTTGCTGATATTTCCGATTTATGCGACCATATTGCAATAATCAACGGTAAAAGCGTTATTCTTAATTGTGCTATTGAAGATATCAGCGAGCATTACAGAAGAGTATATATGACCTTTGAAAATGCGGTAAATGAAGAGCTTTTCAAAGGTGTTAGTTACAGAAAATGCGAGTTGACCGAAAAAACTGCAACGCTTCTTATTTGCGGAGATGTGGAAAAAGAAATCGAAAAGCTCTCTGCTCTCGGTGCAGAGAATGTAAAAACCGAGCTTCTTACCCTTGAAGAAGTATTTTCCGAAGAAACGGAGGCGATTACTGATGACGGAAAAATCAAATCAGTCTTCAGAAAAAAGAAAATTTAACTTACCACATGTGTTTAACAAGAATGTTGTTATACTGTTAGTTATATATGCACTTGTTCTTATTTACGAGTTGTTAGTGAAAATTTTTACTGAGTCATTTTCTTTGTATAATCCGTATGATTTTGAACAAGAGTTTAATAATTTGTCAATAATTACATTTGCTTCGGGTTGTTTGCTTTCATTGGTTCAATTCAGATTTTTACAATTAAAAACAAAATGTACTACTATATTAAGCTTTGGCGAATCAAGGAAAACACTATTCAGAAAGAACTTCTGGTTTCCTCTTCTAAGTATGGTTTTAATAACAATTGGATTCTATGTGATATTAACGAGTATTAGTTGGGATTTTAGAGAACATTCAACAGACCTTTTAGATGAATATCTTGCGAATGCATTAATAGCAATATTACCGATTTTTGTCGGTTATACAGTTGGTGCGTTTTCAAGTATGGTGTGTGGTAAAACAATAGAAACATTATTTTTCGGAGCAAGTATTTGCGCATTGCCTTTTTCACTTTTTAATTTGGCTGATTCAATGTTTTCCTTGTTTTTGAAAGGTTATCATTCAGTGGCTTGGGAATATTGGTATTTTTCGAATTATACTTCTGCTGAAGTACATGACGTTACAACAATTTTATCTTTCTTTGATCCTCTTTATACTTTGAATTTAAATGTGTTCGGTTTTGATGATAAGGATGTATCAATGAAATATTGGTTCGAAACACCGGCGTTTTATATTGTTAAAAACTTGATTTGGATTGTAATTTTTATCGGCATAATATTTGTTGTTGAAAAATATTTTGTGAAAAATTTTCAAGTAGAAAATTGCGATAAGAAAGGAAAATCTAAACTTGTCAGAATTATATCTGCTTTAACACCAGCTTTGATGATAGAAGCCGTTATCTTTAACTATATTTATGAATATTGTTTTGCGGACGCACCATCAAGTATAATGGTTGCTTTGTTAATAGGTGTTGTAATTTTTGCTTTTATTACAGCAATCATAATTATGCTGTTGTTTTTTAAGAAATCAAAAGGATTATTATTTAATTTATTTGGAATTGTTGTTTCAGTGGCTTTAACGTTGTTGGTATTTTTTATCTCAATTACCGGTTGCTTTGGTTATTCTTCATATTCTCCTGATGCGGAGAAAATAAAATCAGTTTCAATAAATGATGTTACTTATTTAATACCCAATTACACCATTGATTATTATGGTTCTATAGATGAATGTCTAAGTCCCGATATTAATTTTGAATTAAAAGAAGAAATTGAATTAATTAAAGATATTCAAAAATTTATAGCTAAAGATAGCAATTATGATATAAAGGATACTTTTACAATAACTTATGAGCTTGAAGATGGTAGTGTTGTAACCAGAAGTTTCACATATTTAAGTGAAGAGGCTTGTGAAAAAATAGGTGGGCTTTGGGAAACAGAAACTGTTCTGAATTTTTATAAAACAATTTTAAATCAAAGTCCGGATATTAACAGTTCTTCATCCGAGTATGCCTGGTTTGAGTGGGAAAAAGATTTAATTTTTAATAATAATTTCAAAAATATAGGTGAAAGTCATTATGATGATGAAGATTTCGATTATGCTCTTGATGATACTACATCTTATATGACAATTGCTGATGCGGATTCACTTGTTGTAATAGGCAAGGATACTGTTGCAACTTGTCTTACTAACGAAGATATTGAAAGAGATACCATAGAGCAGTTGAAAAAAGCTTTATACGAGGATTATGTAAATTTGTCAGCTTCACAGCATTTTAGACCTGAAAAACAACTTGGCATAATTAGTTTAGCCTCTTGTTCAGCGTTGTTAGAAAATGAAATGTTTTATGCTGACGAGGGTGAAGAGTTTACAGCACAAGAATTGTTAGATAATTGGAAGTATAGTCTGTTTAAATTTTCAGTAACTACAGATATGGTTAATACCATAAGTGTACTGAAAAAAGCAGACCTGTATAAATATTTTGTTTCAAATTTGACAGTTGAAGAAGCCCATATAATTGATTCACAAAAATTGTTATCGTGGATGTATTTACCTCAAGCGTTTGATGATGTTGTCAGAACTAAAGATGGTTATTGTTTATCCGCTATGACATATTGTTGGAATTATAGTAAAAACGGAGTGTACCTGCAGGATGGTTGTGGATATACCAAAGATTCTGATAAAGAATATGGTTGGTATCACAATGATTGGGATTTTGATGATGGCTATGATGAATTAATTCCCATCCCTAAAGCTGACATTAAAAAAATCACACCCGAAGAGGCGGAGAAACTTCGTGAAAAAGCATTTATGACCTATAACGCAGGGAATGATTGCAAGTTCCTTGTAATGAAATATACCGACGGAACAGCAAATATGCTTGTGATTCCTAACTAAAAATAACAAGTCAGTCCGAAATGACTGACTTGTTATTTTTATGTGTAATTATTTAAGCTTGTGTATGAAAAGACCACTCAATAATTTTGGTTCAAACCAGGTGGATTTCGGTGGCATAATCATGTTTGCGTCTGCGATGGACATTAGGTCATCGAGAGTGGTGGGGTACATTGAAAACGCAACTGTCATATCCTCTTTGCAACGCTTTTCAAGCTCTTTAAGTCCACGGATACCGCCGATAAAGTCAATTCGTTTATCTGTTCTCGGGTCACCGATGTTGAGAATGGGTGTAAGAAGATTTTTTTGAAGAATTGAAACATCAAGCTGGTCAACGGGGTTCTTTTCGTCAAATGTTCCGTCCTTTGCGGTGAGCTTGTACCATTTTTCGCCGAGATACATACCAAAATTATGTTTTTCTTCAGGGTGATATGCACCGTCGCAAGAAGCCAATTCAACTTCAAACTTCTCGCTGATTACTTCAATAAATTCTTCCTCTGAGTTGCCGTTTAAATCTTTAACAACTCTGTTGTAATCCATAATTTCAAGGCTTTCAGCAGGGAAGAGGACTGCAAGGAAGAAATTAAATTCTTCTGTTCCGTCAAAATCGGGGTTTTGTTCTCTGCGCATTTTTGCAACGTTTACTGCGGATGCGCAACGATGGTGACCGTCTGCAATATAGAAATCACCAACCTGACCTAAGAGTTCGGAAAGCTCTTTACAGATTTCTTCATTTTCAATTACCCATACGGTGTTACCGATTCCGTCATCGGTTACGAAATCATAAACAGGAGCGTTCTTTTTCTGCTCTTCGATAATTGCATTAATCTTTTCGTTATCCCTGTAGCAAAGGAAAATCGGTCCTGTGTTTGCATCGCAGGTGTCAACGTGGCGGATGCGGTCAGCTTCCTTGTCTGCACGGGTTAATTCGTGCTTTTTTATGCGGTTTTCAATATAATCATCAACCCAGGCGCAACCAACAAGACCGGTTTGCTCTCTGCCGTTCATAATCTGGCGATATACATAGAAACAGGGTGTTTTATCCACAGCGCAGATACCATCTTTTTCAAGATTGTTAAGGTTTTCTTTTGCTTTAGCGTAAACCTCATTGCTATAAAGGTCGGTGCCCTCAGGCAAATCTATTTCTGCTTTATCAACGTGAAGAAATGAATAAGGGTTGCCCTGAACCATTTCCTTTGCTTCAGCACTGTTCATAACATCATAGGGGAGAGCCGCAACACGAGAAGCAAACTCGGGTGTAGGTCTTAATGCTTTAAAAGGTCTGAAAACTGCCATATATAATACCTCCAAAGGCTAAATGTCTATAATTTATTTTACTTTATTTAAATCTTTTTTGTCAATAATATTATTGCATTTTAAAATTTAGTATGATATTTTATTTTTACAAAATTTTTTGATAGGGAATAAAAATGGATTTCAAAAGAATAATGACATACTGTGGGAATTTGCAGTTAAATAACAACCGAACATGGTTTCACGAAAACCACGACGAATACGATATAGCCAAAAAAGACTTTTTGGGCTTTATTGACAGGCTGCGTTTTGTTATAAATGATGAAGCACCCGATATTGGTAAATCTATAATGTATATGGAACCGAGAGAGTGGATGTACCGTGTGGCGAGAGATATGCGCTTTCATAAAAACGGACCACCATATAATCCATCTTTCAGGGCATATATTTCTCCTGACAGAAAGTCTTGGTTGCCCATTGGTTATTTCTTATGCGTTGCGCCGGGTCGCTCTTGTTTTGGTACAGGGCTCTGGTGCGATACTACTGCAAAAATGAATAATATTCGCCATTACATTTCAAAGCATTTTGATGAGTTTCAAGCCATATTAAAAGAAACTAATATTTCGCTTAATGGAGATAAGCTTAAATCAATGCCACGAGGCTTTTCTGCAGATGACCCTGCAGCAGAATATATTAAAATGAAAAATTGGGAAATGATTTATTTCATACCCGATGAAGATATTGATGATTTCGAGGAGTTTTTGCAGGAGTTGACCTTTTTCATAAGAAAAATGGAACCAATGCGAAAATTCCTTCTCAAAGCCGCAAAGCATGTGGAAAATCAAAGACCTGAGTTTGAATGGTAAAAAACGACTGCGATTGCAGTCGTTTTTTAGCTGCCAGCTACTAGTCGCCAGCTGCCAGTTTCTTATAAAACAACTTTATTGTTCTTAATGTTTTGAGTTAGATAATGAAGAAAAATAAAACAAGAGAAAAATACTACTGTTTCAATACTGGAGGCTGGTGGCTGGGGACTGGCAACTTGACATATGTTAATAAATTATCATTCATTCTATTGACAAATTATGTTATTTAATCGTATAATTTATATTAATAAATTTTGGAAAGATGGGGTGTTTTTTATGTCTAAAAAAACCGTATTCTTAACCGGTTCATCAGGAACAATGGGATGGGCAGGTTTTAAGGAGCTCTATGCAAAGAAGAATCAATATAATATTGTTCTTCTCAACAGAGGAAGCCAGAAAAACAAGGATAAATTCAAGGATTATGAAAACGATCCTGCAGTTAAACTTGTTTGGGGTGACCTTACAAACTATGAAGATGTTCTAGAATGTGTAACAGGCGCAGATTATGTTCTTCATGTTGGTGGTATGGTTTCTCCCGCAGCGGACTATTATCCTGTAAAAACTCAGAAAACAAATGTTACTGCAGCTCAGAATATCGTTAATGCTGTTAAGGCTCAGCCCGATCCCGATGCAATTAAGGTTGTTTACATAGGTACAGTTGCTGAAACAGGTGACCGTAATCCTCCTATCCATTGGGCAAGAACAGGTGACCCCATCAAAATCAGCGTTTATGACCACTATGCAATCAGTAAAGTAAAAGCTGAAGCTGTTTTCGCTGAATCAGGTCTTAAGCATTGGGTTTCTCTTCGTCAGTCAGGTATTCTTTATCCTGCAATTCTTAAGAATATGGAACCCATTATGTATCATGTTCCGATTAATGGTGTTCTTGAATGGGCAACAGTCGAAGACTCAGGTCGTCTTCTTGCAAATGTTTGCGGTGACGATATTCCCGAGGAATTCTGGAGACGTTTCTATAACATCGGTTCAGGTGAGGAGTACAGAATCACAAACTTTGAGTTTGAAGAACTTCTTCTCGGTACACTCGGTATCGGTTCAACAAAGAAACTCTTTGATCCCTATTGGTTCACAACTCAGAATTTCCACGGTCAGTGGTATTATGATGGCGATGAGCTTGAAAAATATTGTCATTTCCGTGCTAATATTCCCGTTAAGCAGTATTTCAAACAGATGATGAACAATGTTGAGTTTTTCTATAAATTGGCTTTCCTTGCAAAACCCTTTGCATTTGCCGTTAAGCCCTTTATGAAAAAAATTGCACAGACTCCTGAGTATGGTACACTCTGGTGGGCAGCGAACAACGTTGACGTCAGAATGACTTCTTACTACGGTAGCAAAGAGAACTTTGATAAGCTTCCCAGAAAATGGGCAGATTTCGATATCAAGATTCCTTCAAAGAAAACAACTGCTGATGATGTTATCGTTCTCGACCACGGTTATGACGAAACAAAAGATTTCGATTCTCTTACTCTTGAAGACCTTCAGAAGGCTGCAGAGTTCAGAGGCGGTAAGTGCCTTGCAACTGAAATCGTTGATATGTACACTCCTGTTAAATGGGTAAGTGCAAGAGGCAACGAGTTTGAAATGAGTCCCAACCTTGTTCTTCGTGGCGGTCATTGGTGCCCTGCAGAACTTCCTTGGCCCTGGGATTACGATACAGAAGCAAAGCTTAATCCTTTCTTTGCTCAGGTTTGGTATCCTCTTCACAGTAAAGAACAGAACTATTTCTATGGTCCCGAAATTTTTGATAACTTTAAGGAGAAGGTTACAGAATGAAAATTTTTATGATTGGCGGTACAGGTCTTCTTGGCTGTGAAGCCGCAAGAATATTTATTGAAAGAGGTCACGAGGTAACAAGCGTTGCTCTTCCGCCTCTTCCCGAAGGTGCTCCGATTCCTCAGGAAATGAAGCTCGAATTCTGCAATATCTACGAGAAAACAGATGATGAAATCCGTGAGCTCCTCAAAGGTCACGATTGCTTTGTTTTCGCAGCAGGTATTGACGAAAGAGTTGAATTCCCTGCACCCGTTTACGATGCTTATTATAAATACAATATTCAGCCTCTCGAAAGAATTCTTCCTCTTTGTAAAGAGGTTGGCGTTAAGAGTGCTGTTATTCTCGGTTCTTATTTTGCATATCTTGCAAAAGAACGTCCTGATATGAAGCTTACAGAAAAGCACCCCTACATCAGAAGCCGTATCGACCAGGAAAATGTTGCATTCTCCTTTGCAGACGAAAACTTCGATGTAGCAGTTCTTGAACTTCCCTATATCTTCGGTACTCAGCCTGGCAGAAAGCCCGTTTGGGTTATTCTTATAGAGCAGATTAAGAGAATGGATAAGCTTCCCTTTACAATGTATCCCGGTGGCGGTACTGCTATGCTTACAGTTCGTCAGGTTGGTGAAGTTATTGTTGGTGCTGCTGAAAAGTCAAAGGGTGCAAAAGCATGGCCCATCAGTATGTATAACCTTACCTGGAAGGAATTTCTTAAAATCGTTTATGCCGCAAGAGGTATGGGCGAAAATCGTAAAATTATCAGTGTTGCTCCCTGGATGATGAGAATGGGTCTTGGCGGTGTTAAGAAAGAATATGCCGCAAAAGGTATTGAAAGCGGTATTGATGTTGACGGTCTTGCAGATATTATGGATGTTAACCTCTTCATTCCCGACCGTTTTTCAAAGGAACTCGGTGCAACTGATGACGATATTAAAGCAGCCATTTATGATTCAATAAAGGTTTCACAAGCTGTTTATGACGGAACAGTTGAGCTTCTCGGTATGAAGGGCGAATAATTTTCGTCATATCACGCGTATTTAAAAAGTAATAATTAAATAAATTCTCCCATATATTTTGTATAGAAATATATGGGAGGATTTTTATGTTTAATGACTATGATGAAAGAGCGGTAGAGCTTGGAAAATACATAACTGAAAGTAAATCCACTGTAAGAGCAGCAGCTAAAAAATTTGGTGTTTCTAAATCTACAGTTCACAGCGATATAACAACAAAGCTTAAAAGAATTGACCCGGCTTTATATGGCGAGGTCAGAAAGATTCTTGATATAAATAAAGAGGAAAGGCACATAAGAGGCGGTATTGCAACAAGGGAAAAATACAAAAGAGAGGCAGTTGCAAAACGGTAACAAGATTGTAAGTTGACAAATTACTCCGAAAATTGTATAGTGTCTATATAGTAAAAATATAAATTATATTGTTAAAATATTTCGGAGAATAAAAATGAAAAAAATAATAGCAATACTTTTGATACTGAGTTGTATTTCTACTTTTGTTGCTTGCGGTAAAAAACAAGAACAGATTGATGATGGCAAAGCCCTTGAAACGGCAGAAACTTATGTTGAGATTACCGGTAATGCAGGGTCACTTTCATTGGACGAAAATGTTGCAAGAACTCTTTTGGAAATTTATGATAAAGAAAGTTTGGGCTTGTCTAAAGAAATTTATGATTATGAACTCAGGTTGAGCGCAACAAGATTTTCTGATAGTGATGCTTGTCTTGTTGAGGCTTTCCTTGAAGACGAAGAAAACCCTGAAGGTACTTTTATTATCTGGGGTCAACAATGTTTTGTGTATAATAAAAAAAGACAGGAATACTTACTGCTTACTATAGATGGTCCTGAAAAATATACTCCATCTACCGAGGATCAAGAACAAGCTTCTACAACAGCCCCTGCATTTTATTATGATATAGATAATAACAAAAAGTTACAAGATATGTTTTCTTCTTACAGTGAAAAAAAACTTGGTTTAGAGAAAGAGCTATCAGAATATATTTTGGTTGTACCGGGTACTACCACTACGGCTGAAAACGGAGAAACCGTTTATGTTGTAAGATTATATGAAAAGGATGGCAAAGCTACAAACATTACACTTGCATTTAATGATAATGCTTGCTATGTTTTCAATGCGGAAATTAACAGATATGTAAAAATATAAAAATTGCAGTCCTTTAAGGACTGCAATTTTTATATAACTTTATTACCATTTGTTATAACAGATTTAATACTGATGTTTTCATCAAATAAGATCAAATCTGCATCATAACCTTTTTCGATTTTGCCTTTTTGCTTTCCAAAGCCTAAAACTTCTGCTGGTGTAAGGCTCGCCATTCTTACAGCGCTGTAAAGAGATGTTCCCACAGTTTTATACATATTTCTAACACAATCAGAAAGTACACTTGCGCTACCTGCTAAGGCAGAACCGTCAGAAAGCTTCATAACATTATCTTCATATATAACACTCATACCGTTTTCCTGTGTGTAAACGGTGTTTTCTTTTATATCACTTGCAGAAAATTCAAGTCCATCGGTAATAAGATACATTTTCTCATCACCCTTGGATTTATAAATAAGCTGAAGCACACCCTTGGGTAGATGCCTCAAATCTGCTATGGCTTGTGTGGTGATGCTGTCAAGCACAAGACCTGCTTCAACAACACCCGCAGTTCTGAAAACTCCCGTTTTGAAGCAAGAGGTGCAAGCATTGTAAATGTGAGTTATATCGCTATAACCGTTTTTAACTGCCTCTTCAATCTGCTCAAAGCTTGCGGCACTATGAGCAACAGAAGCAACAATACCACGCTTTTTGAGTTTTTCTCCTAATTCAAAACCGCCATCTACTTCCGGTGCGGCACCCATTATGAGAATTTTATCCCATAAATCAAGCATTTCTTCAGGTGGATTTTCTTTGGGATTGAGTATGTTTTCAGGACTTTGAGCGCCCTTGTATTTCAAGTTGAGATAAGGACCCTCAAGGTGAATACCTAAAATATTTGAATTTTTACTTTCTTCGCTAGCCTTTTTGATTGAAAGAACAACTTTTTTTAGTTGTTCAATCGGAGCTGCAAGAGTGGTAGGAACAATTGATGTTGTGCCGTGTTTTAAATGCGCCTGTGCCATTACAACAATGTCATGGAAATCCTCACTCATAGCACTTTTATTTCCGCCACCGTGAACATGGGCATCAATAAAACCGGGGGAGAGATAAAGACCACCACAATCTGTTACAATATCAGTTTCGTTTTCCTCATACCGTTCAACTATATCAACTATTTTCCCTTCGTCAGTAAGAACAATGCAGTCCCGGATTTTCTGGGGGAAAATAACCTTGCAATTTTTATAAATATTCATTCATTTCACCTCTGTGAGTTTCTATATTAATATTAAATTTATTCTTCTCTCTTGTCAATGAAAAGTTTTTTTACCGACCATTACCGACAAAAGTTTTATAATACTAAAGGTATAATAAAGTTGTTTTGGGGGTGGTGAATTGGCAGTTTATGCGGATGTGCTTGTTGCTTTAAATATTTTATTAACCTACATATTAATTGTTGCAAGTAGAGTTATATGCAAAGTGCCTACAAACAGATGGGCGGTGCTTTTAGCATCCGTAATAGGTGGAGTCAGCTCACTTGTGATTTTTTATGAAAATGGGGGAGCTTTGTTTTCCTGCCTGTATAAAATAATAACGGGCGGGATTATTGTGGGAATTGCATTTCTTCCGAAATCTTTGAAAATATTTATAAAAAATATTTTTGCTTTCTTTGGTGTGAGTCTTTTGTTCGGCGGGGCAATATATGCTTTGGAAATTACACTGCATCCTGAAAACATTATGTTTTATAACGGAATAGTTTATTTCGATATGAGTATATCATACCTTGTTGCTTGTGTCCTTGTTATTTACGGAATATTTCTGTTGGCAGATTATCTTATAACAAAGCACAATGCCAAAGGTGGAAAATGTCACATAGAAATTACATATAACAATTCTTCTGTTAATATTACTGCCCTTATAGACACAGGTAACACTCTCACTGATGGTATGACAGGCAAGCCCGTTATAATTGCGGAGCTTTCGGCTGTATCGCCCTTGTTTACAAGAGAAGAGCTGATGTTTTTTAAAAGTGGAGATTTTGAAAATATTCCTGAGAGCTTAAATAAAAGCTTCAGGCTGATTCCATGCAAAACCGTAACAGGCACATCTATTCTCAAAGCATTTATACCAACATTTGTTAAAATAAAGGATGAAAAAAATAGTTGCAAAATTAACTTCTGTACAGTTGCTCTGACTGATAAAGACCTTTCTCAGGGTGATTACAGAGCTCTTTTAAATAACAAAATTTTTGAAAATGTGAAAGAGGCGAAAAATGATGAAAAGATTTATATATAAACTAACAATATTAAAAGCAACACTATTAAAGAAAATAGGATTAAATAGTGTTTACTACATAAATAGCCCCCAAACTCTTCCTCCGCCATTATCAAAAGAAGAGGAAGAAAGATTAACAGAAGAAAGTGCAAACGGAAACAGAGTTGCGAGAGATAAGCTTGTGGAACACAATCTGCGCCTTGTGGTCTATATTGCTAAAAAATTTGAGAATTCGGGAGTTAATATTGAGGATTTAATTTCTATCGGTACAATTGGTCTTATTAAAGCCACCAACACCTTTAAGCCTGATAAGAATATCAAATTGGCAACCTATGCCTCTCGCTGTATAGAAAACGAAATATTAATGTATCTAAGAAAAATTAATCAGCAAAAGCTCGATATATCATTAGATGAACCGCTCAATGTGGATTGGGACGGAAACGAGCTTCTGCTTTCTGATGTTCTGGGAACGGATGGCTTGGAAATTAACGATAACCTTGAACAAGAGGACGAGAAAAAAGTTCTCATAACCTGTATGAAAACTCTTTCGGGGAGAGAACGGCTTATAATGAATATGCGGTTTGGTCTTGATGGAAAAAACGAGCACACTCAAAAGGAGGTTGCAGATATTCTTGGTATTTCCCAGAGCTACATATCACGACTTGAAAAGAGAATAATTTTAAAATTAAAAAGAGATATTGAGAAAATGACAAATTGAAACAAATCCCCCCTTGTAATTTATGTTTTCTTGTACTAAAATAAAATTATGGTAAATTTGGAAATATTTACAAGGGGGCGATTGTGTGAATAAAGCACAATTTGTTTTTAAAGCGGTCGATATTATTGGCAATCCTTCGCAAAATTCAATAAGATATGAAAACGTTATTTCTGTTAAAAATATAGCTTATGGTAGCGAAAGTTTAAACAAAGGGGATTTATATTACATACCCGAAATTCTTAATGATGGTAAAAAGCATCCTATTATAGTTTATTATCATGGCGGTGCATTTCTTGCAGGGGACAAGAAATACAGAGTTTCTATTTGCGAATATTACGCCAAAGAGGGCTATTTCGTTTTTTGTCCAAACTACCGTATGCCACCCGAGGTGGATTATAAGGGCCTTATAAAAGATTGCGTTAATTCGCTTAATTTTGTTTCAAGTCTGGCAGAAAAATATAATATTGATTTAGAGAATATTGTTCTGACAGGTGATTCTGCAGGTGGATATATCGCTTCATACCTTGCAGCAATTAAATATAATGAAGAAATCTGCGAAAGAGTTGATTGTGAAAAAATTGCAGTTGACCTTAAAGGTCTTATGCTTATGTGCGGTATTTATGATTTAGAGGTGCTTATGAAGGGCACATCTCTTATGGGTGTTATTCCCACAACTGCAAGAACTCTTTTGAATTTCAATTTCAAAAACGATTTTTCCAATATTAAAGATTTTCCTGATTATGAATATATTTCACCTGCCGCATTTGTTAATGAGAAATGGTGTTCAACCTTTATTTGCTGGGCAGATGATGATATGGTATGTCAGGGTCAGGGTGAGCCAATGGCAGAAAAGCTCAAAGCAGTTGTTCCGCTCTATGACCAATACCACATAAACGGAATTGCAAACAACCATTGCTTCCATCTTACACCCTCAATAAACAAATATGCAAGAGAATGCCTTGCAAAGTCTTTAGAGTTTTTAGCAAGGTTGTTTGAGGAAAAAACAGTTACTGTATAATGCGGAATGAGGAGTGCGGAATGCGGAATGAGCTTCGCAATGGGTGAAATTATCCCTATAAAGTTTATTTATCCTAAACCTCTCTTCGAAGAGAGGTAAGGATGCACCTTTACTTTTTGTTCTATGGCGCATTTTCGCGCCCCAAAACCTTTCACCTTCACTTTTAACTCTTCACTAAGAAAAAACCGCCAGACCTTTCGGTCAAGCGGTTTTGAATTTATCTGATGTTTCCGGTATTAGTTTTAAGTGTAACGTCGTGTGCGCCGCCCTCTACAATACTTGTTGCAGAAACGAGAGTGAGCTTTGCATCTCTTTGTAAATCGGGGATGGTGATAACACCGCAGTTGCACATTGTTGATTTAACTTTGTAAAGGCTTTTTGTAACGTTATCGTGAAGAGAACCTGCGTAAGTTACGTAAGAGTCAACGCCTTCTTCAAATGAGAGCTTTGAAGAACCGCCAAGGTCATATCTCTGCCAGTTTCTTGCTCTGTTGGAGCCTTCACCCCAGTATTCCTTAACATAAGTGCCATTGATGTTGAGCTTGGGTGTAGGGCTTTCATCAAATCTTGCAAAGTATCTGCCGAGCATCATAAAGTCAGCACCCATTGCAAGAGCGAGAGTCATATGATAGTCGTGAACGATACCGCCATCGGAGCAAATCGGAACATACACGCCTGTTTCTTCAAAGTATTCATCACGAGCAGCTGCAACCTCAATAAGAGCGGTAGCCTGTCCGCGACCGATACCCTTTGTTTCACGGGTGATACAGATTGAACCGCCACCGATACCAACTTTAATGAAGTCTGCGCCTGCGTCTGCAAGGAAACGGAAGCCGTCACGGTCAACAACGTTACCTGCACCAACTTTAACTGTATCGCCGTATTTTTCACGGATGAAAGCGATTGTTCTCTTCTGCCATTCTGTGTAACCTTCGGAAGAGTCTATGCAAAGAACATCTGCACCTGCTTCAACAAGAGCGGGAACTCTTTCTTCGTAGTCACGGGTGTTGATACCTGCACCAACCATATATCTTTTCTGTGCATCAAGAATTTCCTGTGGATTTTCTTTGTGCTGAGAATAGTCTTTACGGAAAACGAAATACATAAGGTTTCCGTTATCATCAATAATGGGGAGAGAATTAAGCTTGTGTTCCCAGATAATGTCGTTTGCTTCTTTAAGAGTTGTAGAAGCAGGAGCGGTAACGAGCTTATCAAGAGGAGTCATAAACTCTGTAACTTTCAAATCAAGGGGCATACGGCTGATTCTGTAATCGCGGGATGTAACAACACCGAGAAGCTTGCCGTTAGGAGTACCGTCATCGGTAACTGCCATTGTTGAGTGACCTAAACTATCATAAAGGTTAACAACATCTGCCAAAGTGTTTTCGGGGCAAAGGTTAGAGTCGCTTACAACAAAACCTGCCTTGTAGCTTTTAACTCTTGCAACCATTGCTGCTTCGTCTTCAATGGACTGAGAGCCATAGATGAAAGAGATGCCGCCTTCTTTCGCAAGGGCAATAGCGAGAGTATCATTAGAAACGGACTGCATAATAGCAGAAACCATTGGGATGTTAAGAGTTATAGGAGATTCTTCACCCTTTTTGAATTTGCAAAGGGGAGTTTTAAGAGAAACATTTGCAGGAATACAGTCAGGACCGGTGTAGCCGGGGATGAGCAAATATTCGCTAAAGGTTCTTGAGGGTTCGTTACAAAAATGTGCCATTCAAATCGCTCCTTGTGACAAAATTATTACCTTATATTCTAACTCTCTTTTCCCCTTATGTCAACTATGAAATGTTACCATTTTCGTCCTGTTTTTTAAGCTTAAATTATTGTAAAAGTACATATTATGTGATATTATTACCTTACTTTTACAAGTGAGGTTTTTTCTATGGCGCATTTTGAAATTGATTTTCATGACAAAAACAGTGAAAGGTATATGATAAACGGTCGTATCAACCAAATACTGAGAGATATGTATAATAAATTCATTATCATCGACAGTGTTGATACGGGCGATTTTTTATATCGTGACGGTCAGTATTCTATTGAAGATATTGACAAGGGCGAATGGACCACTTTCAGAGCAAATAAAGATTATTGGGGATATCGCGAATGCTATTGCTGGTTCAAGCAAACAGTAAAAATTCCCGAAAGCTTCAAGGGTCAACATGTTATTTATAATATCACACCTTATGCACGTAATTGGGAAAACGAAGTTAACCCTCAGTTTATTATCTTTGCAAACGGTAAGGTTATGCAGGGGGCAGACAGTAACCATCGTTATGTTACCCTTACCTCTTGCGCAGAGGGTGGCGAAGAGCTTGAAATTGCAATTAACGCTTATTCAGATGATTGGGAATGGAGAGGCGAAATTCAGCTTGGAGCACAGCTTCAGGTGTTTGACGATATTGCTTACTGTACCTATTTTGATATTCTCACACCCTTAAAAGTTGCAAAATATAAGGATGAGGACAGTGACGCGAGAATTAACATTCTCAAAGCTCTTAACGAAGCCTGCAACATTCTTGATATTGATACAAATGACCGCGAAGTTTTCCACGAATCCTGTGTAGCAGCTTCAAAATATCTTGATGAAAACCTCTATGGTAAATTTGAGGAAGCAACCTGTTGGGCAATTGGACATACTCATATTGATGTTGCTTGGTTGTGGAGATTACGTCAGTCAAGGGATAAGGCTTGCCGTTCTTTCTCAACTGTTCTCAAATTAATGGAAGAGTATCCTGAATATAAGTTTATGTCCTCTCAGGCTCAGCTTTATGAATATGTTAAAGAGGATTACCCCGAGGTTTATGAGAGAATTAAAGAGAGAGTTAAAGAGGGCAGATGGGAAGTTGAAGGCTCAATGTGGGTTGAAGCTGATACCAACGTTGCCTCAGGTGAAGCACTTGTAAGGCAGTTTTTGGTCGGTAAACGCTTCTTCCGTGAAGAATTCGGTGTTGATAACAAAATTATGTGGTTGCCCGATGTTTTTGGTTATTCTGCAGCAATTCCTCAGCTTATTAAAAAGAGCGGAATGGATTACTTTATGACAACTAAAATCAGTTGGAATGAGTATAATAAATTCCCATATGATACTTTCAAATGGCGCGGTATTGACGGAACAGAGGTTCTTTCTCATTTTCCGCCAAGTTGCCACGTAACAGCCAATGAACGCTCCAATTGGCAAACTACTTATAACAGTAAATTAAGACCGCTCTATGTTTTAGGTGGTTATAAGAGATATTCACAGAAAGACCTTTCCAAAGACTATTTAATGTCCTATGGCTTCGGTGATGGTGGCGGTGGTCCTACTGTTGAAATGCTCGAATACGGCAGAAGAATGGGAAAGGGAATTCAGGGTTGTCCCGTTGTCAAGCAGTCAACATCACTTGATTTCTTCCGTGACCTTGATAAAAAGGTTTCAGGCAACAAACGTCTTCCTACCTGGTGCGGTGAACTTTATCTCGAATTTCACAGAGGTACTTTAACAAGTCAGGCAAGAAACAAAAAATACAACCGCAAGAGTGAATGTCTTTACCATGATGTTGAAACTCTTCGTGCAATAGCAAACAAGGAAATCGGACTTGCTTACCCAAGAGAAGAACTTCTTAAAAATTGGAAAACAATTCTTCTCAATCAGTTCCACGATATTCTTCCCGGTTCTTCAATTTCAGTTGTTTATGAAGACAGTAAGGAAGATTATGAAAGCGTTCTTAAAGCTGGATGTGAGATGGCAGGGGAGGCACAGAGCGCACTCCTTTCAAATATCAGTCTTAAGGAAGATAGTATCGTTGTTTTCAATACAACAGGCTTCAATCGCCATGATGCAGTAGTTTGCGAAATTCCTTGTGAAGAAGAGTTTGCAATTTTTGATAAAAAGGGCAATGAAATTCCTTATCAGATAACATTTGACGGAAAAATCGTGTTTATTGCAGATGTTGTTTCAAAGGGTTATTCAACTTATACAGTAAAGAAAACAGCACCCAAGAAATTTGATTTCGTTAATGCAACTGCAGATAAAGTTACAACACCTTTCTTTGATGTTGAGTTCAACGAAGAATATAATATTTCAAAGCTCATCCACAAAGAAACAGGCAGAAGCGTCGCTCCCGAGGGTGAAACTGTAGGTAAGGTTATCGCTTATCAGGACAGACCCCATAACCATGAGGCTTGGGACATTAAATGCTATTTTGATGAGGTTTCCTGGAACCTTGATTTCAAAGAAGCAGAGCTTGTTGAGCTTGGTGCGGTAAGAGCAGTTTATAAGGTTGACAGAATCTTCCGCACCTCAACCTTTACGGAATATTACTGCATCTATAACGATTTACAGAGAATTGATGTGGATTATGAAGCAGATTGGCACGAAGATCACGTTGTTCTTAAAGCTGATTATCCTGTTGATGTTAACTCAACAAGAGCAACCTTTGATATTCAGTTCGGTAATATTGAGCGTTCCACAACAACTAACACAACTTGGGAATTCGCACAGTTTGAAGAGTCAATGCATAAATGGGCAGACCTTTCCGATAACGGCTTTGGTCTTTCTGTTATCAATGACTGTAAATATGGTTGCGATATCAAGAATGGTCGCATAAGACCCACGCTTTTCCGTTGTGCTACCCGTCCTAACAAAATTCAGGACAGAGAGCACCATTCATTCTCATTCTCCATTTATCCTCATGCAAAGCGTGCCAATGACTCCCAGGTTGTTAAAGAGGGTTATAATGTGAACTTCCCACTTTATGCAATTCCTCAGAAAGCCCAGGAGGGCACGCTCGCACCCGAATATTCTCTTGTTTCCTGCGATAAAGAGAATGTTGTTATAGAAACAGTTAAGGTGGCAGAGGATAGCGACAATATTATTGTTCGTGCTTATGAAACATGGAACAGTAAAACTCCTGCAACACTTACATTCTGTGATGAAATTGAAAGTGCAACAGAATGTAACCTTATGGAAGAAGAGGATGAAGCAGTTGCATTCGAAAATAATGCTCTGATATCAACCTTCAAACCTTTTGAAATTAAAACATTTAAGGTGAAATTAAAATGAACTACAGCTTTTTTGCGATGATTTCAAGAATGAAATACATCGACCGCTGGGCATTGATGCGCAATACCGACAGAGAAAGCCTTGACAGTCACTCAAAAGAAGTGGCTGTCATCGCCCATGCTCTTGCAATTATCGGTAACAAGCGTTTCGGCAAAACATATAATCCCGATAGAGCAGCGGTTTTAGGTCTTTATCACGATGCCCACGAAATTATAACAGGAGATATGCCAACTCCTGTAAAATATCAGAATGATGATATTTTAGTGGCATTCAAAGCCGTTGAAGATTCTGCTAATGAAAAACTTCTTGGTAAGCTTCCGGAAGATTTAAGAGAAGAATTCTCAAGTCTTTTAACAGGTGAAAATGAAGATGAAGAATTACTCGTTCTCATTAAAGCCGCTGACAGATTAAGTGCTTTGATAAAATGTATTGACGAGCGTAAAGCAGGAAATACCGAGTTTAAAGAGGCAGAAAAATCTACATTAAAGCGCATAAAGAAAATGAATGTGCCCGAAGCGGATGTTTTCTTAAATGAATTCATACCGGCTTATGAACAGACTTTAGATAACTTATGAGAAAATCCACCTCTTTATGAGGTGGATTTTTTCACGAGGCATCATATAATGTATTGGTGAATTGTATGATAAAAATGTATTTCAAGCCAAGGTTAAAGCGACCGCCACCAATTATTGCGAAACGTTTTTATTTCCGCAAAAGGCGGAAAACAATTGGCTTCAGAGTTACCTTGATATTTTTAGTGTTTGTTATAATCTGCGTTCTTGCAGATATGAGAATAAGACCTATTATAGAGACAGTCGGTGGTAATGCCCTTAAAAACTCACTTTCAAATGTAGTTGACGGTGCAGTTAATGATATGGTGGATGAGCTCGGAGTTAAATACGGCAAAATGGTTAATATTGAAAGAAATCCCGACGGCACAATTGCTGCTTTAACCCTTAATAATACATATATCAACGGCTATAAGGCGGATTTGTCCGATGGTTGCTCCGACAGGCTTTCTAAGTTTGATAAAACGGTTGTTCCCATTCCCATAGGCTCATTAATCGGTGGTTCATTTTTTAACGGTAGGGGGTTTAATGTGAATGTCCGTGCCACAATTTACGGGTTCGCGGTAACTGATGTTGTTTCAAAATTCGAAAGTGCGGGTATAAACCAGACCCGCCATACAATTTACCTTGAGGTTAAGGCCTCTGCCCACGCTTATATGGGACTTTGCCGACTTAATGAAAGCGTTGATGAAACAATTATTCTTGTTGAAACAATAATTGTGGGTACAGTTCCTGATACATATTACATAGGAAATGAAGAAATAAATTATCCGTACATACCACAATAGTATGTACGGATTTAATAATTAGTCATTAATAAAGCTATCCATAAGTGTATAGCCAACTTCAACATAGTTTCCTGCTTCTTTTGCAGTATTCTCTGTGAAGCATTCGATACCATTGTCAGTAGCTTTTGATTTTTGGTAAATAAGATATGGAACAGCGTCGCCCGCGTGGGTCATTGTAACAATGGGGGTGGGGTGGTCAGGAAGAACCATAACCTTGTAATCCTCATATTTATCAAGCTCGGGAAGAACTCTTGCAAGAACCTTTTCATCAATCATTTCGATTGCTTTAACCTTGTTTTCAGGCTCGTTTCTGTGACCACATTCATCGGGAGCTTCAATATGAATATAAACAAAATCCTTTGTTTTAAGCTCTTCAATAGCACAGTCTGCCTTGCCCTCAAAGTTAGTGTCTATGTAACCTGTTGCGCCCTCTACATCGGGTGAACCCATACCTGCGCACTTTGCAATACCTTTAAGAAGGTCAACTGCGGAAATGATTGAACCGTCAACACCATATTTTTCTTTGAAATTGGAAAGTGATGGTTTTGTTCCCTCACCCCAGAGCCAAATCGAGTTTGCAGGGCGCTCACCCTTTGCCATTCTTTCTTTGTTAACAGGATGCTCCATAAGAAAATCATAGCTTTCCTTCATCATAGCGATAAGCTCTTTTGCATTTTCGCTCTTTGAAAGATGCTCACCAATAACCTTACCTGAAATATCGTGGGGAGGCGTCATTTTGCCCAGGTCAAGTGTGCCGTTGTTCCACACAAGGCAGTGTCTGTAAGCAACACCGCTGTAGAAAGCGAATTTATCGTTACCGAAATGCTCCTGAACACTCTTTATAATTTCAGCCGCCTCTGCAGTGGAAATATCACCTGCACTGTAATCCACCATTGTTTTGTCTTCATAGTTTTCTTCATCGGAAAGGGTTACAAGATTTGTTCGGAAAATAATGTCGGTATCTTTCATATCAACACCGATGCTTACCGCCTCAAGAGGAGAACGACCTGTGTAGCATTCTTTGGGGTTGTAACCCAAAACGCTCATATTCGCAATATCACTACCGGGTTTCAGACCATCAGCAACAGTTTTAACAGTACCAACCTTGCCAAAGCGAGCAAGCTTATCAAGTAAAGGCTTTTTGGCAAGCTCCATAGGAGTTTTGCCGTTTAGGGCAGGAACAGGGTAGTCTGCCATTCCGTCATATAAAACAACAAGATATTTCATCTTTGTACCTCATTTCTAAATCAATGAAATCATTTTACAACTAAAGGTATATAGTTGTCAATAAAATGGTAAAAAAACCTTGAAATATAAAGGAATTAGGAGTAATATAAAGAGTGTAAATTTCAGAACAAAGGAGTTTTTATTTTATGAAATTACCTATTGCTATTCAGCTTTATTCCGTTCGTGACGATATGGAAAAAGATTTTTATGGTACAGTAAAAAAAGTAAAAGAATTAGGTTATGAGGGTGTTGAATTTGCAGGACTTTTCGGCAAATCAGGCGTAGAGGTTAAGGCTATTTGTGATGAAATCGGCGTTGTTCCTGTTTCTGCCCATGTTCCTTATTATGATATGCTTGAAAACCCCGAAGCAGTTCTTAAAGATTATAAAGATATGGGTTGCAAATATGTTGTTGTTCCTTATCTTACAGAGGAATGCCGTCCTGGTACTGATGGTTGGTCTGCAACTGTTGAGGGTATCGGCAAAATCGGTGCCGCTGCAAAAGAAATGGGACTTCAGCTTCTTTATCATAACCACGATTTTGAGTTCCTTAAAATTGATGGTGAATATGCTCTAGATATTCTTTATAACACAATTCCCGAAGATTTACTCAAAACAGAGCTTGATACCTGCTGGGTAAATGTCGGCGGTGAAGAACCCAGTGCTTATGTTGAAAAATATTCAGGCAGAGCACCCATTGTTCACCTTAAGGATTTCAGCGGTTCAAAGGGTAACGGACCTCTTTATAAGCTTATCGGTATTGAAGAGGAAGAAACCGAGAAAGCAGAAACTACTTTTGAATTCCGTCCCGTTGGTTACGGTTGCCAGGATTGGAAAAAGATTATCGCTTCCGCAGAAAAAGCAGGCGCAGAATGGGTAGTTGTTGAGCAGGATGACCCATCAATGGAAAAGACACCTATTGAATGTGCTGAAATGAGCATTAATTATTTGAAAACTTTATAATATAAAAAATATTGTCCCCTATGAAATTTTTTGGAATTTCATAGGGGACAAGTGTTTGTTTTTTATCTATTGAGAATAAGCTTTGTAAGCTCAACGGGTTCAACAATTGTATCGCCCTTATATACTCTCATATTACCTGAAGCGATTTCGTCAATGAGAATAACTTCATCATTGTTGTAACCGAATTCAAATTTAATATCCCAAAGGTCAAGACCGATTGTTTTAAGGTCATCAGCGATAATCTTTGTGATTTTAAGAGTCTGTTCTTTCATGCTTTCGAACATTGCGGGGCTCATAACACCGAGTGCTGCAAGACCTTCGCCTGTAACAAGGGGGTCGCCCTTAGCATCGTTCTTGAATGTGCATTCAACATAGCCACCTTCGAGAACTGTGCCGTCTTCAATATATTCACCGTAACGACGAATGAAGCTGCCTGTTGCAACAAGTCTGCAGATAACCTCAAGACCGTGACCGAAAACCTTACCGGGAAGAACCTCCATAGTAGCATTTTCAACATCTGCGCTAACATAGTGAGTTTTGATGCCTGCTTCCTTGAGCATATCAAAGTAGTAGATAGAAGTTTTAAGGTTTTCTTTACCGATACCTTCGATTGTAAGACCAACGCTGTTTTCACCGGGATCGAAAACGCCGTCTTTACCTGTGCAGTCATCCTTGAACTTGAGCATTACGTTGCCGTTGTCAAGCTCATAAACGTCTTTTGTTTTGCCTTCATAGATTTTTTTCATAATAGACATCTCCTTGTTAAACATTTAGGAAATTTTTTCACAAATAAATTTTAAATCCTATTAAGGCGAATGTCAAGTGAGATTGAACAATTTTTTGTGCTTATAAAAATGTTCTAAAAATTTGTTATAAATAGGGGAGTTAGAAAAGTGATTTTTGGTAATTTTTTTGGGAGAGCAAAACACCGAGAACGGTTAATTTCCGTTCTCGGTGTTTTCGTTTAATTCTTTATAATGTAAAAACTTATTTTTGTACATTAAGCGGTCTGCGCTTGTAAGCTGTTTTTTGAGGTTGTCACTATTCTGTTCCCAGCTTGTGCCGAAAGAAACGCTTATTCCGTTTGCTTCAAGATTCTCTATGACATCTTTAACATTATGTTCAAAAACATCTCTATTAATGTGAGAAGTGATAACAACAAATTCGTCGCCACCGATGCGATATGTATTTCCAACAAAGATACTGTTGATACCTTTAGCGGCACTTTTAATAAGCTTATCACCTGCAGCGTGACCTTGGGTATCATTAATTTCTTTCAAGCCGTTAATATCAAAATAAGCAACGCCTATATCGTCAACAGGTTTATTTTGATATTCTTCAATATCATGATTGAATTTATTTCTGTTATGAACCGCCGTAAGCGTATCTTCAAAGCTTAAACGGTGAAGTTTTTCGTGGCTTTCTCTTCTTTCAATGCTGTCCAATATAAAGAATGTGGCAGAGGAGAGGAGAGTTAAATCCTCGTAATTAATTTTTGGGTTATCAATTCCCAAAAATCCGATTATCACATCATCTTTAATAAGTGGCACTGCAATCAAGCTTGTAATTCCCTGCATTTCAAGGATTTTATAAGTATCACTTTCTTTATCAACATCTTTATCAAGGCTTGAAATATAAAATGTGCCCGTTTCTTCAAATGTTTTAATCCATGTATCAATAACCTCAAGTGGGATGTTCTGAAGAATATCAATTTGCTTTGTAACTCCTGCAGCGACATATTCGTAGGTATTGTTTGTGACTTGCTTTTCGTAATCAAATTCAAAAAGATAGGCTCTGTCGCCCTCAAAATAATCATTAAGAATTTTTAAAAGACTGTCAATTGCTTTGTTTATATCTTTTTCTTCTGCAAGGAGAGTTATGCAGTTAATAAGGGTGTCAGCGATGCTTAACTGTTTTTTTGTTTTATTTTCTCTGTTTCGGGTAGCAATAAGGTTAATGGCTGTAATAACGAAAACCAGAATGCAGACCCCTGCAAACGAATATCGCAATATATTTAACGAATGAATATTATGCCATCCGTGGTCACTTATCATTTTTAACTCAAAGTAGGCGATAATAAAAAAGACGATAAAAATTGTTAAGCCTGAAAGCAAAACAACTTTATTGTTCTTTACAAAGTTTTTTGTTTTACTTGGTTGCATAAACTCACCTGCCTTTGTTAAAAGAATAACACAAAACAGGTTGCTTGTAAATATTTATTAGTCAATATTAACATATTTTTTAAAGTTTTCAGTTGAATTGAAAAAACGGATGTATTATACTGTGAATATAAAATTTCTTCGGGAGTTGAAATTATGAAGCATGAAAGACTTGAATTAAAAAACTATTTTTCTTTTTTAGGTGAAGAGGGCAGAAATCCTGTTCTTGATATTTATTTACCTTATAATATGATTGAAATGAGAAGAGAAAATCAGAAAAGACCTTGTATGCTTGTTTGCCCTGGTGGTGGCTATGGTATGTGCTCCGAAAGAGAAGCTGAGCCTGTTGCCTTGCATTTTCTTCCCGAGGGCTTTAATGTTTTCGTTCTTACATATTCTGTTGCACCTAACCGTTTCCCCACCCAAATCCGTGAGGTTGCGGCGGCAGTTGAGCTGATTTATAAAAATGCAGAGGAATGGAATTGCGATACAGGAAAAATTGCAATTATGGGCTTTTCTGCAGGCGGTCATCTTGCAGCACATTATTCAACAATGTTTGATTGCAAAGAAGTCAGAGAGGTTTTCCCCGAAAGCAAATCTGTCAATGCATCAGTTCTTGGCTATCCGGTAATAAATGCAAATGCCCGAACTGCCCATATGGGAAGCTTTTTAAATCTTTTAGGTCATCAGCCTGAAACTAAGGAAGAGGAAGAATATTTCTCCTGTGATAAGCAAGTGAGAGAAATAACACCGCCTGCATATATCTGGCATACTGCAGAGGACGGTTGCGTTCCTGTTAAAAACAGCCTTCTTTATGCAGGTGCTTTAGCAGAAAAAGGAGTTCCTTTTGAACTTCATATTTTCCCCTTTGGAGGTCACGGACTTTCCACCTGCGACAGTCAGACTATTGATGATATGACGCATATTTTCGAATATAATTCCGCTTGGCTTGCAGATTTGAAAAAGTGGCTTAAACTTATTTTTTAGGATTAATATATCCTTTGTTCTTGAAAATTAAATAAAAATAAAAAAATTTTTCACTTTTTTCAAAAAAGTGGGAATTTTTTATTGATAAATTCTTGACAAAGTGTAGTATGCGTACTATTATAGTAGGCGTACTAAAAAGTGTATATGCTAAAATGTGAGGTTTAGTTATGGCACACAGAGAAAACAATGCAACCCAACAAGCAATTATCGATTCAGCAGTAAGAAATTTTCTTGTGAATGGGTTTAACAAAACTTCAGCAAAAATGATTTGCGAGGATGTAGGAATAAGTCCCGGAAATCTTACCTTCTGGTTTCCTGCAAAGGCAGATATTCTTCTTGAATTTGCAAAGAAGATAATGAGCTATCATACAAAATTTATTGAATATAATAAAAACAAGGGAACAGAAGACTTGTTTACATATTGCCTTGAAATTGTTGTGCAGATAGTTTTGTGCGAGGAAAGAGAAAATATAAGAGATATTTATTATTCTATGTATTCCGAGCCCATTACATTGGCATATCTTAAAGATTGGACTGCTGAAAAGAATTTTAATATTCTCGGTTCGTATCTTCCCGATTGGGATTTGAAGCGTTTCAGACGGGCTGCGAATGTAACCTGCTGTATAGAACGAAGTGCCCTTGCAGAGCCTTGTACAGAGGATTATACATTAGAAGATAAAATTCACTTAACTCTTACCTGCCTTTTGAAAATATATGACTTTGAAAGAACGGAAAGAGAAAAAGTAATTGCAAAAGTTCTTGCAACGGATTATCAAAAAATCAAAACGGAAATGTTAAAGCAGTTGGATGAGTTTTTAAGATAATTGCCATTTTCAACTTGCCACTTTCATAACCCGAAAGGAGAAAACATAATGAAAAACTCAACAGGTAACAATTTACGAAAGATATTGAGCCTCGCTCTCTGTCTCGCTCTCGTTATGAGCTATGTGCCGATGACTGCTTTTGCATCAGAGGGAACAAGCTATATTGACGAAAACGGCAATCAGAAAATCTATACCGGCTCATATACAGAGGTTACAAGCGATTTAACCACTTGGTCAAACGGTTGGTATGTGGTAAAGGGTGACGTGAAGGTTTCAACGTATATTACCGTATCGGGCACGGTTAACCTTATTCTTACTGACAATTCAAGCTTTGAATCTGTTGGTATCAGGGTAACTCCCGGAAACACTTTGTGTATTTATTCTCAATCCCTTGATGAGAATACCATGGGAAAGCTTACAGCAGATACCTATTATGCCTATAGTGCGGGTATCGGGGGATATTCAGGTTCTTGCGGAACAGTTATTATCAATGGTGGCATTGTGGTAGCGGATGCGGTTGATGGTCCCGGAATCGGTAGTTATTCAAACCCAAGCAAGCAAGAATATGGCAACTGCGGGACAGTAACCATTAACGGTGGTATTGTAACTGCAACGGGAGGCACAGACAGTGCCGGCATCGGCAGTGTTGAAGTGGCAGAGGATAGAGAGTTTCCCATTACTATTAATGGCGGTGAAGTAACTGCAAACGGTAACGGAAGTGGTGCAGGAATCGGTGGAGGAAACTACTCTGACGGTGGTATAGTAACCATTAATGGCGGTACGGTAACAGCAATAGGCGGTAGTTGGGGTGCTGCAGGTATCGGTGGCGGAAATTGTGGTAACGGTGGCACAGTTACCATTAACGACGGTGTTGTGACTGCAATAGGCGGTAATTATTATACTTATAACGGTGCAGGCATCGGTGGAGGATTATCTGGTGACGGTGGCACAGTTACCATTAGCGGCGGTATAGTAAATGCAAAGGGTGGTAATGATAGTGAAGGCATCGGTGCAGGAAGAGAGGGCGACGGTGGCACACTCGTCATTGATAGCGGTATGGTTTTCCAGAATGGTATTGGTGCAGTTTACGGTGATAAATTTATCATTGAAAACGATTTCAGAATTGAAGACGATTATACCTTAACTATAAATGAAGGGCAGACCGTAACGGTTGCTGAAGGAGTAATGTTGGTTAATCGCGGTAACATTGTTAATAACGGTCTTCTTATAAACTCCGGTGTTATCGAAGATGTAAATTATAATATCCTTTCAGGCTATGCGAGTTTTGGCGGTGAAATTTACAGAGCTCATAATTTTGTGAAGGGCTATTGTACAATATGCGGTGATGCTTGTACTTCTCACGAATTTGAAAATGGTTTTTGTAAAAATGAGTGTGTGAATGTTTATGAGCCGGCAACAGAGGTCAGCGATAAATATGATGTTGACGGTGACGGTTATACCGACCAGGTATATGAGATCGCTAATGCAGGTCAGCTTTATTGGTTTGCCGGCTTAGTAAACGGCACACTTGCAGATGTTCAGCAGAATTATAGAGCAAATGCAGTTTTAACTGCTGATATTGTTGTAAACGAAAATGTTCTGAATGATGATTTCTCACTTAACGGCGACGGCAGTAATTTCCGTGTTTGGACACCCATAGGAGCAGAGCTTGAAAAACAATATGATGGTGTTATAGACGGTAAAGGTCACATTATTTCCGGTCTGTATATTAATGATATTTCTATTGAAAATGTAGGTTTAGTGGGCTATTTAGGAGGTTCCATTCGCAATATTGGTATAGAAGATACATATTTCTTTGCTTTAAGAGATGTCGGTGCAATTTGCGGTTGGGCAAGCTGTAGAGCGTTGATCGAAAATTGCTATGTAAAGGCAACACTTAAAGACGACTGGAGTTTGGTTGGTGGCTTTGTTGGTAGTTCGACAATGGTCAACAAAAAAACTGTAACTATCAAAAACTCATATTTTTCAGGAAGAGCTTTAAAAGGTAAAGTATTTGAGCAAAGCGGTCTTGTAAAAGTGATAAATTCTTACTATAATTCAGATTTATATTCCGGTAGTGTGCAAGGTATTGGTAAGACCACCGAAGAATTTGCAAGCGGTGAGGTAGCATATCTTCTCAACAGCTCATCTCCTGACGGTGTCTGGAAGCAGACTGTCGGTGAAGATGCTTACCCGAATTTTACAGGCGAAAAGGTTTATTACGGCTATTCCTGCAAAACAGAAGAATTTGTCGGTGTATCAAACGAAAAAGCACATCCTGATAAAGAACATTATGATGAAAACGGCTATTGTGCAATATGCAAAATGTATCAGCCTGCAACACTTAATGCAAACAATTACTACGAGATTTATAACGTGGGTCAGCTTTATTGGTTTGCAGAAGAGGTAAGCAGTTATAATAATGAGTGGAATAATGTTTACAACGCTATTCTTATGAATGACATTGTAATCAACGAAAATCTTGTTGACGAAAACGGAAATCTTACAGAGAACACAGAAAATCTCCGCAAATGGCTTCCTATAAGTAACGGCTCAAACACAACCTTTAACGGAGTGTTTGATGGTAATTACCATACAATTTCAGGTGTTTATATCGATGATGCTGATTTGAGCTATTCGGCACTTTTCGGCTCTCTTCAGAACGGTGCAATTAAAAATTTGGGTATTACAGATTCTTATATCAACGGTGAAAGAGGCTCGGCTTTTGCAGGCTGGTCGAACGGAACCATTGAAAACTGTTTTGTTACAGATACAGTAATAAAAGGCGAAAGCACAGATTCTTTTGTGGTTAGCTATCACGGAACCAATCAGGATTTTGATTATCCGTGTATTACCAAAAATTCATATTCAACTGCACTTGTTTATGAAAACGGTACACAGGTTGACGGAGCTTTAGTAAATGAAAATATTTCAGAAAGAGTTTATTACCTGGCAGATTCCGATAACGGTAACGGCGGTAAAACTGTTGAACAGTTTGCAAACGGTGAGGTTGCATACCTTCTCGGCAGTCCTTGGGGACAGGAAATAGAAAAGGATTTACTTCCCGTTTGGAACGGTAAAACAGTTTATATGGGTTATGACTGCGGCGGAACAGATGCTTATTATTCAAATACGGAGCTTCTTGGAGAAAACGATAATAACCACATCCATAGTGAATGGACATACAGCAATACTTACGGAGTTCATCAGCGTTATATCTGTACCCGTGAGGGATGCCCGCAGTATCAGGTAATCGAAACCGAGAATTGCTCCGGTGGTACAGCAACCTGTCAGGAAGCGGCAACCTGTAATGTTTGTCACTACAGCTATGGTGATTATGATTATAATAACCACACAAGCACTAAAACATATATGATCGAGGGCGATGAAAACGGTCATAAGCTTTTCCACGAATGTTGTGATGTGGAAATAAGCACAACGCCTCATTCTTACGAGGGTTATGATTTTGATACTCATCACCATTGGAATGCTTGCGAATGTGGTTATGTCAATGAAGCAGTTAAGGAGAGCCATACATTTGACGGTAACGGCTTCTGCACAGTTTGTGGCGGATATGAGTCTGCAACAATAGTGGCTCTTGATGAGTGGACCAACGTTGCTGAAATCAAGAACGCAGGTCAGCTTTTCTGGTACTCTAAAAACTATTCCGAAGGTACTATTGATAGCGACGGTGACGGCTACGGTGATAATATCGGTGCGGTTCTCGCCAACGATATCGACTTGAACCCCGGATACACCTTCTATGAGGACGGTTCATATTTAACTGATTCAACAGTTAAAAATTATAGCCCCAATCTTCGTGAATGGAAGCCTGTTAAGGATTTTGCCTGGGTTGACTTTGACGGTCAGGGCTATACAATTCGCGGACTTTATATAAACACTCCCGAAGAAAGAAACGTGGGAATGTTTGCCTCAAATGACTACTACACAATTAAAAATATAACTCTCACCAACGGTTTTGTTCACGGTAGCGATAATACTGCAGCTATTGTTGCTTACAATAGCGGTAATGTTGAAAACTGCCATTCGGATATAACAGTAAAGGGTAACGGTTCTATTGGCGGTATTGTTGCTTACCATTTAGGCAGCGAGGTTAAGAACTGCTCCAATTCAGGTAGTGTTATAATCTACGGCAGTTCATCCGCAACAGGTGGCATTGTTGGTAATGTTTACGATTACTCAACAATTACAAATTGCTATAACACAGGCTATATTAAGGGTGGAATTCGTGTTGGCGGTATTGTGGGTGATGCAAAAAATTCAACAATCTCTAATTGCTATAACACAGGCTTGATTTTATCTAACTACTCTGATGCACACGCTATCTCCGGTGGCGGTACAATTGAAAATTGCTATGATCTTTCAAATGAGGATAACGGTGCCGATAAAAAGACAAAAGCACAGTTTGAAAGCGGTGAGGTTGCATACCTTCTTCAGCAAGGCAACACCGAGCAGGTTTGGGGACAGGACAGTAATCAAGATGGTTCAACTCCAATTCTTGATTTAACAGGACTTTACAAGGTAGCGACGGTAGGCGAAACAGGTAACTACTCCGTTGCAAAAGTTGGCGATACAACCGATAACGGTATAGTTGATATAAATGACTATCAGGTACTTGTGAACACTATTTTGAATGAAGACCCTGAGCAAGAAGCCGTTAAACAAATTGAAAGTGCAAATTATGATGATATAGTGAAATATGACCTTGACGGTGACGGCTATCTCGATGTTATTGATGCATACCTTCTCCACCTTTTCATAAACGGCTTTACAACTGTTGATGTATATGCAGTTGGTGATTATGACTTAAACGGTGTTGCATTTGAAGAGGCAGATATTCTTGCAATGGGCGAAGCTATGGGGAACCCCGGAAAGCTTGCAACATATCAAAAATATGCCTGCGACGTAACTGCAGACGGTAAGGTGGATTATGATGATTTAAACACTCTTACAAGTATGTTCCCGCTCTATTTTGTTGGTGAGGAATAAGAATAAGGTACTAGTTTACTTTTATCAAATAAAAACAAATTACAAATCTCTCCAAAAATAAAAACCAATCAGTCGGCTGAGTAATCGGTCGGCTGATTGGTTTGTTGACATTTTGTGCTTTGAATATTAAAATAAGACTATATACCGAAAAGGGGGAGTTGTATGGGAAATAAATGGGTTCAGGTCTGGGGGCAGGCTCATTCTGCATTTTCTTTTTTCTATTACCCATCCTGTAAAAAAACTTACAGATTAGTTATAAAATCTGCACTTTCGGGTAAAAGTGTTCGCTTTGAGCTTTCCAATGAATGTGCAAAAAATGATGTGTATATTGGCGCCTTATCCGTTGCTAAATGTGATAAAGACGGAAGATTTATTGGTGAATGTAAAACTGCAACGGTTAATTCTCAAAAATCTCTCTGTCTTAAAGTAGGCGAAGTAGCTTTAAGTGACGAAGTTCTGCTTGATATTAAAGCAGGGGAATATTTCTGCATTAATGCTTATGTGGAAAAAGGTGCTTTGAGAAGCGGAAATCTTCTTGATAATGCCAATCTTTTAACCGTAAAAGGCGATGTTTCTCATACTCATGAAATAGAAAATCAACGAAGAATTCGAGATAAGGTAAGAGAAGTTGCATCTTCAGTTTTAAAAATGTATTTCCATAAACCAATACCGTTATTTCAATCCGTTCAGGTGCTGAATGATACAGGTGCAAGGACAATCGTAGTTTATGGAGATTCCATAAGTCAGCAGGGGTATTGGACAAATGCTTTTGCAGAAAGAATTTATGAAGCCTACCCCGGGAAATATTCAGTTATCAATAAATCCATTATGGGAACAAGGCTTTTAAGAGATTTCAGTAAGCGATTTTTCTGCAAAGGTCTTTTCGGTAAAAGCGGCCTTAATCGTTTGCAAAGAGATATTCTTAATTATCCTGATGTTGAGTATGTTATCATTGCTCTCGGTACTAATGATTTTCTGCAATATGGAACAGTTCAGGCACCAAAATCAGAAAAACCAACTTCGCAGGAATTTATTGACGGTATGATAACTGCTTCAGAAGAATTGAAAAAGAAAGGTATAAAGCTCATAGTTTTCAATATTCTCAATTTTGGTGAAAGTATCGATTCCCGACCTCATAAAGAAGCACTTGTTTCTGAAACAAATAAGCTTCTTTATGAAAACAGAGCGCATTTTCACGCTTTTTATGACCAGGCAATATTGGTTGTGAATCCTGAAAAACCAACCTGCTCAAAAAAAGAATATCTTGGCAAAGACTATGTTCATCCCAATAAATTAGGCGGTAAAATTGTTGCAGATAATGTAGATTTAGATTGGTTTAAATAAAGTTAAAAGAGGGATAATATGAAAATTAAAATGAAAAAATTTATTTTCGTGATTTTGTCATTGTGCTTGTGCGCTGTCTTTATAGGCAGTATGGGGCTTAGTGCTTTTGCAATTAATGAAGGTATTAGTGATGTTGTTTTATATGTATCACCCGATGCCAATGATAACGGTGAGGGCACAATGCAGTCTCCCATAAGCATTTGGGGTGCAAAAGAGCTACTCAAAGGAATGAGAAATGAGAATAAAATTGCAACGGTATATCTTCTGGGAGGAACATATTATTTCGAAGATGTTTTGTGCTTCAATTCTGAAGATATGGCTAATGTTACATATAAAGCCTATAACAAGGAAGAGGTTATTTTCTCCGGTGCTTATGAAATAAACGGATTTAAAGAAAGCGAAGCTAATGGTGTAAAGGTGTTTACAAAAACGCTTGATACTTCTAAAAATAACTGGTATTTTAAATCTCTTTTCAGTGACAATGGTGAAGTTAAAATAGCCCGTTTTCCTGAAGAAGGTTATTTAACTGTTAAATCAACCGCACCCGAGGATGACCTTTGGACCGAAGAAAACAGACCTTGGGAATTCACTTTCGGTCAGCGTTCCTTCTATGCAAATACCGAAGATATTCCCGATAAATTTCATAATGAAGAGGATGTAAATATTCGTATTCTTCACTATTGGCACGATGAGTTGATGAATATAAAATCTTATGATGCCGAAAGTGGCAAAATCGGTTTATCAAGGCCCTCCACTATGGAAATAAGAGATATTGACCGATATTATTTTGAAAATGTTTTTGAAGCACTCAACCAGCCCGGTGAATGGTATCTCGACAAGGCTTCGGGCGTTCTTTATTATGTACCGAAGGAGGGTGAAAAAGCTGATACGCTCACTCTTTACGGTTCAAATATTGACAGACTTATTAATATAAACGGTGTTGACGGAATTACCTTTGAGGGTGTTCGTTTTACTCGTACCGATTGGGTAGAGCCTGAAGCGGATGGCTTTTATTCAGGCACCTGGTGGGAAGAAAATGATATGGACTTTCCTCAGGCTGCAATATTTGTTGATGGCGTTGTTTCCGTTGAACACGCAAAAAATATTCATTTCAAAAACTGTGAGTTTACCCACCTGGGTGGTACAGCAGTAAAATTAGGTTTCGGTGTAAAAGATTCATCTGTTGAAAACTGTTATTTTGAAAATATAGCAGCTACCGCTATTTATGCAGGTGGTGAAAATTGTCTTCCCGAACAGGAGAATTATACCCGGAATATCACAATTAAAAACAACGAAATTTATAAATACGGCAGAAAATTCTTCAGTGCAATCGGTATTCATATAACCTTCTGTGATACTGCAGAGGTTGTTAACAACGAAATCCACGACGGTTACTATACAGGTATTTCTGTTGGTTGGATTTGGGGTTATGCTTACCACGTAACTAAAAATATAAATATAAGCCGAAACCTTATTTACAATATCGGTCAGGGTTGGCTTTCCGATATGGGTGGCATATATATGCTCGGTAAACAACCCGGTACTGTTTTAAGAGAAAATGTTATACACAATGTTGCTGCTGACCCGGGTGAAGGCGGTTACGGCGGTTGGGGTATTTACCTTGATGAAGGCTCATCTTATATGGAGGTTGAAAAGAACCTTGTATATGCTTGCGGTAACCAGAGCTTTAATGTTCATTACGGTGAGGGTAATGTTATCAGAAATAATATTGCAGCTCTCAGTGCAGAAGGTCTGATGAGTCCCGGCGTAAATAGGGAAGAAACTCATGCAACAGCTATATATTACAACAATATTTTCCTTACATATAACAAAGCACCGATTTATATTGAAATGTTAAATCCTTCCCATTTTTATGATAACGGCAATCTTATGTGGAGCTTAACGGAAGGAGACGAGCTGTATTTCAATACAAGTGAAAATATTTATACACTTAAAATGGCTCAGGAAAAAGGTTTTATCCATTTTCCCACAGTTTCAGACCCGCTTTTCAAGGATGCTCTGAATTTTGATTTCAGCTTAGCAGAAGACAGTCCTGCATTTGCTTTGAATTTTGAAGCTTGGGATTATTCATTGGCAGGCACAATCAAAGATACTGTTATAGGTCTTAACAGAGAGGGCGGAAAAACACCTTATAACGCAGAATCAGAGTTGCAGCCCGATAAAGAATTTAAACATAATTTATTTGCAAGCTATATTCCATATATTCTTTTTGCACTTCCCGTGTTATTGGCATTAGTTTGGCTCATTATAGGTGCAATTAAGGGCAAAAAGACAGTTACATTACCAATATTGGTAGCGGTTCTCTCCATTCCTTTATTTGTTGCCGTTTACTTCTTATATCTTGAATGGATAGAAATTCTCTATTTCTTGTCTGTTTTTGCTTTAGGTGCATTAGCTTCTGTTCTTCCCACATGCGTTGCAATTGAAAAAGGAAAAACAAAGAAAGGAATAATTTTAGCGTTTGTTATTAATTTTGTTCTTTCAGCAGGTGTATTCTTAGGTCTTGCAGGAATACTTAATATGCTTTTACGTTCGGGCAGTCCCGAAGTAATTTCAATTACTTGCACTGCGATGTTGGTTTATATGATTGTTGAAACAATCCGCCTTTTAAAAGCATATAAGAAAAAATAAAATATAGTAAAAAGCATAACCATCAATAAATGACGGTTATGCTTTTTGTTTTGTTTCAATGATTTCTTCAATTGTGGGCATTGAGCTTTGTGCGCCCATTCTGCTGACTGCAATTGAGCCTGCTTTGTTGCCGAAATCACAAGCCTTTTCAATATCACCGCTTTTGATATATTCAAGTGCAAGAGCGGCAGTAAAGCAGTCACCTGCAGCAGTTGTATCAACAACATTGCTTTTGTATGGTGGGAAGAGTTTTATATCTGCTCCGTTCCAGAGTGCGCACCCTCTTTCACCAAGCTTCAAAACAATATATTTTGCCTTGCTTCTTTCTTCCAATATTTTTGCAGCCTTTAAAATATTTTCTTCGTTGTCAGGGTAAATACCTGTTAAAGCTTTGGTTTCGCTTTCATTTGGGGAGAGAATTGTTGCTCCCTGCATTTTTTCTAAACAGAAATTCTTTGCAGGACCGCAGTCTATAACAGTTGTTATAACATTTTTTATTGCGTGGTTAACACAATTTATAACAACCTCTTCGTTGGTTTCAAATTGAACAAGTAAAAGGTCAATATCAGTTCCTATATCATTAACGGCTCTTTCGGGTTCAATTTCCGAGTTCGCACCCTCATAAACAATAATTCTGTTTCTGCCTTCTCCATCAAGAATGATTGCTGCAAGCCCTGTCTGCGAACCATCTGTTGCAATACCTGAAATATCAATATTGTTGTTTCTTAAATTCTCCAAAAGCTTTGCTCCGTTAGCATCTTCTGCAACTTTACCAATCATTTTTACCTGAGCACCTAGTTTTGACAGGGCATTTGCCTGATTTGCGCCTTTTCCGCCGTTAGCATAGCCGTAATCTGTTCCGAGAACATTTTCACCAACATCGGGCACTTTTTTCATATTAAGGATTAAATCCATATTAATACTGCCAACAACTGCGGCACGAATATTTTTATACATAGTCTTTACCCCAAAATATAAGCAGTGAAATCTTCTGCGGCTTTCGTGATGGATTTGTCTTTTAAGAATAATGCACTTGTGCCTAAAACGAAGATATCTGCTCCGCTCTTGCAAAGCGTTCTGCCGTTAGGAAGGCTCACGTTTCCGTCAACCTCAATAAGCATATTTTCGCAGTTCCATTCTTTTAAAAGTGCTTTCGCTTCTTTTACTTTTTTTTCTGCACCTAAGAACATTTTCTGCCCTGCAAAGCCGGGAGAAACTGTCATAACTAAAAGCATATCAATATATTCTGTTAAATTTTTTATGCTTTCAACAGGGGTACTCGGATTTATGGCAAGACCTGTCTTGCAACCCTTGTTTTTAATCATTTCAAGAACTCTGTGAATATGTATTTCAGATTCATAATGAACGCATAAAATATCATTTTCTGAAAGATTCATTCTGTCAATAAATTTTGATGGTTCGTTTACCATCATATGAATATCAAGCGGAATATCAGTAACCTTTTTTATTGCATTGATTAAATCAAAACCCAAGGTGATATTGGGAACAAAGGAGCCATCCATAATATCAATGTGCAGGTAGTCGATACCTGCTTTTTCAAGGTCCTTTATAGAGTCAATAAGATTTATAAGGTCTGCACACATCAATGATGCGGATAAATATTTCTTCATTTTTTAAACCTCGGAATAATAAGCTTTGATTGATTTTAACATATAGAAAATTAAAGGTCAAATTTTAAATAAATTAAATTATCCATAGGGCTGTTATTATAGCTTTCAATTTCATAAAAACCAAGATTTTTATATAAATTTATTGCAGTTTTTAAAAAAGGAAAAGTATCTAAAAGAATATGTTTGTAACCTATGCTTGTTGCATCTTCAATAATCTTTTTAACGAGAATATAGCCGATTTTTTTACCACGAAATTCCGACCTTACATATAATCTCTTTATTTCACAGTTTTCTTCATTAATTTGTCTTAAAGCGATGCAGCCTGCAAGTTCATCACCACAGTAAGCAAGGTATAATCTTCCGTAAGGCATACCATATTTGCTTTCCAAATGCTCTAATTCATCATCGTAGTTCTGCTTATTAAGATATTCTTTGAAATCTTTGTCGCACTCTATGAGAAAATCAGTATATTCTTTGAATAATGCTTTGACTTTTTCTTTGTGAGAGTATGCTACAATTAATTTTATTTCCATAATTTACCCTCTACCATATAAACGGGATTAAACGATATTTCACTTTGTTTTTATATTTCTTATATCCCTCAAGCTCTTTTTCAAGGAATTCTTCTTCACCCTTAATTCTTTTAGCAATTATAAAAGGGTAAGCAAGGAAGATTATGAATGAAAATGCCGAACCTAAAACAAGAGGGATTGATAAAAACAAAAGTAAGGTTGCGCTATACATCGGATGCCTTACAATGCCATAAACTCCTGTGTCAATAACCTTTTGATTTTCCTGAACCTCAATTGTTCTTGAAAGGTAAGCGTTTTCCCGTAAAACTTCTGCATAGAGAATATATGCTAAAAAGAATACTATTGCACCACCAATAGTGACACCGAAAGGCAAGGTGTACCAATCAAAGCGAAAACCAAGTCCAGCAACAATGAAACCGGCAATAAACATAAGACCACTTAGTTTAACAACTAAACTCTGGTCTTTTTGCTTTTCTTTGGCATCAAGCCGTTTTTTGAGAAGTTCCGGATTTTTGAGCATCATAACAATTCCGGCAAAAAACATAGGAATAAATAAAATTCCCATAAAAATCCAACCATTAATAAAAGATAGTGTGCCGGCAGGCAAGAATATTAATAATCCAACGAGAACAACACCTGATAAAAATTTAATTATTGCTTCAAAAAACAGTTTTCTATTCACGTTTTTTCTCCGTTTCTCTCTAATTACGAATTGATTATATCACATAACAGTTCTGAAAAACAACATAGTTGTTTTAACAGAATAAAGAGGCCGTAAAAACGCAAGTTTTTTTACGACCTCTTTAGATTTTCTATATCTTTAAGGGGTTCTATAGGCTTATTAAACCTACAGAACCCCTTACTATATCTGGTTTTTTACGGTCTGCGCTTTTTTTACAGCCCCCTTTTGTAAATTATATTGGGTTGCATTTCTTTTACATCAATGGTAAAATTGTAGCAGTGCTATTGTCAAATTTTGAGTAGATTTTAAATTTCACATAATTATGCAAACTATATTAACTATGGCTTTATTTCCGGTGCTTTCGGTGGTGATAGTGAGTTTATCTTTTAGGTGTAAACGAACCGGTTATGGAATATGAATGTGAGATTATCGCCATTGCTCACCGTCATAATGATGTTGAAGGTAAGCTTGTGGGAGCACCTGTTGGGATGAGATTTTCAAAAGAAGAAATTGAAGATGCAATAAATTTTTAAGAACAGTATTATGATACTGAGATAGAGGTTTTGTGAAATAGTTTTTTCCAAAAAGTAAAAAAGCAAAAGAGGTGTTTTCCTTGCAAAATGAATTAAAACAAATCTGTTTTATGCGTATGAATAGTGATGAGTTCATGGTATATTCAAAGTGGTCTGTAAAAGCTTATGCAGAGCACTTGATAAAATCAGGTGACGAAAAATTCAGATTCAAGGCCTTGAAAGCGGCAAAAAGTGAGTTTAACGATATATTCCCTGATGGTGCAGATTCTGCCGATAACTGCCTCTATATAGTTATGAATAAAGAAAATAAAAAAATTGGTGTTATCGGTTATCAGAAAAGTCCTTTTGAAGAAAATGCCGCATTTGTTACAGAGAATGTTATCAAAGAAGAATATCGCGGAAAAGGATACGGAAAAAGCGCATTAATAAAATTACAGGAAGACGCACGAGAAAAAGGTTTTGTGAAAATGGTTCTTAACTGTTTTAAGCACACGCCAATATCATATTCAATGTACGAGAAAAACGGATTTAAAGTAATAGAGGATTATGGCGGAAGCGTAATTATGGAGAAGTATTTATAGGTTATGAAAAAAGTAATTGTTATAGGTTGTCCCGGTAGCGGTAAGACCACATTTGCGGAGAAACTGCAAAAATGCACGGGGTTGCCCTTATATTATCTTGATGCTATATGGCACAGGCCCGATAAAACTCATATTTCCAGAGAGGAATTTGATGAGAGAATAAAAGAGATATTCAGCACAGATGAGTGGATAATTGACGGGAATTACGGCAGGACAATCGAAATGCGACTTAAAGAATGTGACACCGTTTTTCTTTTTGATTTACCAACAGAGGTTTGCATACAAGGTGCAACAGAGCGACTTGGTAAAGGCCGCTATGATTTGCCTTGGATTGAAAAGGAATTAGACCCTGAATTTGAAGGTTTTATAAAAGAGTTTTCTGAAAACTCTTTGTCGAAGATATATGATTTAATTGAAAAATATAAGGCGAAAAAAGAGATTATAATCTTTAAAACAAGAGACGAAACGCAAGAGTATCTGATAAAATTAAGGTGATTGAAATGACTTTTGAAGAAAGAAAAGAACAAGTAAAATCATATTTGGGGAAAAAGGTAGCTATAGGCATCGACAGACCTATAGGCTTCATTCATAAAAAAGAAAACTACTCCCTGACATATCCTATTAATTATGGATATATTCCCGGTGTTCTCGGTGGTGATGGTGAGGAGCTTGATGTTTATCTTTTAGGTGTAAACGAACCGGTTATGGAATATGAATGTGAGATTATCGCCATTGCTCACCGTCATAATGATGTTGAAGATAAGCTTGTGGGAGCACCTGTAGGGATGAGATTTTCAAAAGAAGAAATTGAAGATGCAATAAATTTTCAAGAACAGTATTATGATACTGAGATAGAGGTTTTGTGAAAATGGTTTTTAACTGTTTTAAGCGCACGCCAATATCATATTCAATGTACAAGAAAAACGGTTTTAAAGTAATAGCGGATTATGGCGAAAGCGTAATTATGGAGAAATGTTTATAGGTTATGAAAAGGCAAGAAATATGCAAGTAGTTAAAATAGAACCTCTAAAACTTGAGGATTACAATAAATGCTCAAATATTTGGAATATGAAAGCTCAACCTCTTACTGAAAAATGGCGTAAAGAAGTCGCAGATGGTAACAGACTTGTTTTCGTTTACAAAATCAATAGCGATTTTATAGGTGAGGGTGCATTGGTTTTAGAAACAGGTGACCCTGATTACACTATTCAAGGTAAGCGTGTTTATGTTTCAAGAATGGTTGTTAAAAAAGAATACCGTAATTGTGGGATAGGTAGTGAAATACTTGAGTTCCTTATTAGAAAAGCTAAAGAAATGGGCTTTTCTGAAATGACTATAGGTGTTGATAAAGATAATGAAAATGCCTTGCACTTATACAGAAAATTTGGCTTCACAGAAGTTCTTTTTGACGGTGCAGATGAAGACGGTGAATATTTCAAACTAATGAAAAGGATATAGAAATAAAGTTATGATTAAATTCGGATACTTAAATAAACCCGATTTTCCTGTTATTGCACAGACGATTTTTGACATACTTGCAGATAATATGAGCGTAATTGCGCCAACAGGCAACAGCAGGGAAGAGGATTATAACAGCTGGTTTGATGCTGTGAGTAGTGGTTTAAAAAGAGAGGAAAGACAGATAATTCTTATAAAAAGCAATAACAAAATTATAGGATTTTTCCAATACTACATAAATGCAGATACTTTTATGATGGAAGAAATTCAATTTAAATCTGAGTATCAAGGAAAGGGTGCTTTCAGAGATTTATATGGTTTTGTACTTTCAAATATCAAAATTGATATTCAATTCGTTGAAGCCTATGCAAATATCAAAAATTCAAAATCCATCGCCATTCTCCAAAAACTTGGGCTTTCAAATATAGGACTTAATAAAAATGGTCGCTCATATCACTTTAAGGGTAAGTTCAGTGATTTGGTTAAGTGGTATCAAAGTAAAACTTGATTTACTATCTTAAAAACTCTATAATGTGTAATTGGTGATATATATGAATACATATTTTAATGAAATAACCTCAAAACCCATAAACACAGTTGACGGTAAAGTTGTTTATAAAATTCCTGCAGGTGCAATGTGCGGTAACGGTGACTTGGGCGTTGTTTTTGATAATGACGAAAAAGACCTTGTTATTCATATTTCTAAGTGTGATTTTTGGAAATTTGTCAACGGTACTCATGGTGATGGTGGTATTAAAACTGTTGGCGATTTGAGAATTGATAATATAAATTTAGAAGAATATAACATTAAGCAATATTTTGATAAAGGTCTTCTTGAGTGTAAGTTCGGTAACACAGAAATTGAGCTTTTTGTTGCTCCCGAAAATCTTATTTGTTTTGAAATTAAAGTGCCTGAAACAGAGAAAACTAACGATATTAGCATTAATCTTCCTGATACTTGCGGCTCGGTAAATTCACAGTGGGAAGAAAAAGGTGTGAAATGCTATTCTCGAAAATTCTGCGGTGAAAATGTAACCAAAGAATCTGCGGTTGCTGTTTGCTTAAAAGAACTTAATTCAAATATTGAAAATAGCTTTAGAATCACTCGCTACTGCATTTCGGTTGTTGCAAATTTTAATGCAGAGGATTACATAAATAAAGCCAAGGAAATGGTTTCAAACTGTGATTATGATGCCGAAAAAGCTAAAACTCAGGAGAAATGGGAAAAGTTCTTTTCTGCATCTAAGGTAACGCTTCAGGATAAAGAAATTGAAAAATTCTATAATTCAAGCCTTTATCATCTTGCAGGTTGTATGGGCAATACTGAATTTCCTCCCGGTCTTTTCGGCAACTTCGTAACCGATGATTTCTTCCCTTGGGCAGGGGATTATCATATGAATTATAACTTTGAAGCGCCCTATTATTGCATATTCTCTGCTAACCACCCCGAGCTTTTTGACGGCTATATGGTACCTGTAAATGATATGAGGGATGAAGCGAGAAGAATGGCAGGACTTTTCGGTTGCAAAGGTTATGCATTTCCCGTAAGCTTTGGTCCTAAAGCTCTTGATGTTTATAGTCAGGCAGACTGCAAGGAACACGGCATACTTTTCCTCGGACAGAAAAGCCACGCTGCCTATGCTTGCGTAATTCCCATAATGCATTGGTTTTCAACCTATGATAAGGAATATGCTCTCGAAAACTATTATGATTTTATTTTAAACACCGCTGCCTTCTGGGAAGATTACCTTGTTAAAGAAAAGGGCAGATATGTAATAAAAGGTGATGCTGCTCACGAAATTCCATATTACCGCGGTAAAAAATTCAGATACATCACTCATTTCGGTCAGGTGAATACCATAAACGCTATCAATTCAATGGGTCTTGTAAAGCTGTTATTTAACGGTGTTTATGATATGGCAAAGGAATTAGGGCTTAACTCCGAAAAATATGCTTTATGGGAAGATATTATCAAGAATTTTAGCGATTTCCCTACATTTATCAAAAAGGGTAAAAAGTGCTTCAGGTATGCTAAATTCGGTATTCGTTGGAGAAATGATAACACAGTCGGTCTTCAGCATATTTACCCTGCTTCTCAGATTGGTCTTTCTTCTGATGAAAAGCTTCTTAAAATTGCAAGGAATACATATTTTATTAACGACAGAAGACTTGATGATAATGGTTCGAACTCATATCTTCCTGCAGGTGCAAGAATTGGTGTTGACCCGAATTTCCTTGTTGAGGGAATTCATCAGAATATTAAAGAATTCGCACTTCCCAACAGATTGTTCCGTCATCACGGCGGTGGTATTGAGCACCTTACAACTATTCCTGCAACTATCAATGAAATGCTTATGCAAAGCCATCAGGGAGTTATCAGGCTTTTCCCTTGCTGGAATAAAGCTGAGGATGCGTCTTTTGAAAATCTTCGTGCAGATGGTGCATTCCTTGTTTCTGCTGAGCTTAAAAATGAAAAGGTTTCATCCCTTAAAATTAAAAGCCTTAAAGGAAGAAAATGCACTGTTAAATGTGAGGGTATTAAATCTGTAATAAGAGAAGCAGATAAAAAAGAGATACCATTTGAAAGAAAAGAAAACATAGTTTCATTTGATACACAGGAAAATACAGATTATGTTTTGATATAAATTAAATGCAGTTCCAAAATGGAACTGCATTTAATTTATAATCAATTTCTGAGTATAGGCATTTCTGTCATACGAAGTCTTGCGCAACCATAGGGGCAAAGTTCTATTTCCTGAATTTCGGAAATAGGTTTCGTTGATTTGGGAGTTTTTCTTGCAATACTTCTGTAGGGGAACTTAAGACCCCAATTAATCTGTTGCAAATTCGCTTTTATGGTTAAGGGCGGGTTGTTCTGTGAAAAAGGAATATTACCTATTCCGTTGAATTTAATTTCAAAGTCGTCATTGGAAAAACCATAGTTCCAAGATGATTTTGGGATGAATTGATAATCGCAATATGGGAATTTTCTTTCAACACCTTTTTTCACATATTCTCTCATTTTCTTTTCATAACTAATAGGAACAGAGAAAAGTAAAGAACCCATCTGCAAAGCATAAAGGTTGTTGGGTCTTTCTTTTAAAAATGGTGTTGTTTCGAATTCAATTTCAATTTCTGTTTCGCCTTGTTTGATAGCAAATTCAAGGTCTTTGACTTCTGTATTTTCACCATTCACTTTAAGGTTTTTAGCAAAAGACGGGATACGGATTGCAAAATTGAAAACTTTTTCTGCATTTATATAATAGTGCATTTTATTTTCAAAGGGATAGTTGGTTTCTAGTTTGATTTTTATGCCATTATCATTGAGTGAAGAAGGCAACATAAGTGAATTTATTATTGTGTCACCATTATGCATAAAGGTTGAAAGGGCGAATTTAGGCCAACCCTGATTAAAGTTTGCAGTGCAACAACCAAAGTTTGGTTCAAGTCCGAAGGTGTGTGCATAAGGACCGTTTGTGCTCCATGGAGCCATAATCATAGTCTTCTGACAAGCTACCTGATTAACCTGCTGAACATATTGATGGGTCCACATATCCTCGCTGAGAGTGGCAGGAAGAGCATTAAAGCCAAGCATTTCAAGGCGTTCTGCCCATTTGTTATCACCCGTATGAGCAAATATTTCTTCATAGGAATACATCTGTTCAACAACAGCACAGCACTCGGTGCCTTTTGTTGGGTCAAGTCCCGAAAGAACCTCGTCACCGGTGAAGCCCTCAAAAGCGGTACCATTGTATTTATCAAGAATTTTACGAAGCTTTTCTGCATTATCGGTATAAGGTTCGCCCAATAAATCGTGGGAAATTGCTTCAGTTTTAAGCATCATACCCATATTTACTATATGAGTGGTCATTCGCCAGGTGTGGCTCGATTTCTCCCACAAAGCTGTTGCCGTGTTATAGTCAAAGCCTTGCGCTTTAATGATTTTTGCAAGGTCTTTTATCCATTCTTCATTATATTTTTCGTATAAGAAATTCAGCGAGATGAAAGTCTCAAACCATCTGTGTTTGCCCCACTTAAACAAGGTGATTTCACCGCTTTTTAGAAGCTCATAATAGTTTTTGAGAACTCTATAAATAACCTCGGGAAGTCTTTCGTCACCTGAGCAATCGTAATAAACTTTAAGAGTTTTGCAAATAAGCTGAATTGCCCAGGTATCATATTTTGCTCTTTCTTCTTTTTTGCAAGGGCAAATCCAACCGTCATCCTCTTGAGCTGAAACAATTGCATTAATATATTTTTTTACAGTGGCAATCATTTCTTCGTTTTCAAGAAGATAGGCGAGGGGAATGAAGCCATCAAGCCAATAGGGAACTCTTTCCCAACCCTCGCGATTTCCGCCAATCCAGGCGCTGTCACGGATATCGGGCCATATTTTATGAAGGTTACCGCTTAAACCATCTGCTTGAATTTCAAGCTGGCGGCTGAGCCAACCCTCAGGTTTAATTTCTTTTGATGTGTAAAAATTCCATTTGTTCATACTTTTTTCCTCAGGCAATTTTTTCAGTTTCTTTCACTTCAAGACCTTTTTTTACAAGGAAGTAAAGGGGGATAAGTCCCAATATGCATACAAAACCTGCCCAAAGAAACATATCCTTCGCAGGTACAATTACTTCTGCATTTGCTTCGTTTATAATAGTCTGCGCCGCATATTTGCAGGCAGTTTCGCCAATAAAAGGACCTATAACCATAGGAAGAAGAACAGCGAAAATCATTCTGATACCTTGGAAAAGTCCTGCCTTGCCTTCGGGGATAAAGTCCTTGACAGAGGCACCGAATAAAATATTAACAAGAGCATTACCGAGAACAACAGGCACTATGCTTATAAGAATAATATAAATACTGGTGCTTGTTGAAAGCAGTAAGAAGCCTAAGCTCATAACAACTACTCCGACAATAAGGCAAAAGCCTTTTTTCTTTGTTGAAAGCTTTAGCATAGCCACAATCAATGCAAGAACAATAATTGCAACAACCACGGCAGTTATTATAACCGGTACTCTTAAGAGGCCTTCCACACCGCCGTTATCGGGAATAACAACGTATTGAACGTATGTAAGAAGATACGGATAGAAAACCTGGAATGAAATTATAGCAAAGCAGAAGGAAACGAGAGCTAAATAAAGCCTTGCATTTTCTTTAATAACAGAGGGCCTGAAGCCATAGCAAAGGTCTGCCCAATAGTTTGATGAGGCTTTAATTTGTGCGGTACGTGGCGGGTCCTTAATAAGGAAAAGGCCTAAAACGCCACACAAGGTTACTACAAGACCTAAAATGCCAAAGAAAAGCTTATACGAGATAGTACCTGCCTGAGCGAAGCTACCAACACCGGTAACTGCAAACGAGGATACAGTACCAACAACGGATAAAACCGTTTCAACAATGGGTCTTTGCCTTGGAACTGTAACATCCGTTACCCAAGCCTGAAAAGCCGCATCGTTACTAGTTGAGCCCATAAAGGTCATAACAATATCCATCAGAATAACAAACCATACAGTGCAACCGAGGATTTTGGCTTCATCGGTAAGATTAAAAAGGTTTGCAACATTTTCTTTTGTAATAAAGCCAAACATAGCCGTTACTATACCCCAGAGAATATAGCCAACAGAAATAAACATTTTTCGGTTTTTAAGTCTATCGCTGAGAGCACCCATTATAAATGTGGTAAGCACTGCCGCAATAGCGGAAAGAGCAACCATTCTAGAAACTGCTGTTACTGCTTCCATTGAGCCAAGGATTGCAGACTGTGAAACATCTGCATAAATTTCGTTGGTGATAAAGGTGTTGAAATACATATTCTCAGTATTCCAGGCAATACCACCCATAAAGCAGAAGAGGGTAATTATAAACCAATTCTTCTTGCTGAGTTTTTCTTTAATCATATCTTCTAATTTCCTTTTTTAGTTTTTTATTCTGCAATAGGCTGATATGTAACATCCTCAAACTGCATTGTTACTTCTTCACGAGTGAAACCGTCAAGATTATATCTGTCAGAATAGTAATTATATTTATCAATTGTGAAAGTTGTGTCGGGCTTGCAGGTAATCATAGTGCAACCTCTTTGAGAACCTTGTTTATCGATACCCGAATATGCAAAATAGTCGATACTATAGCCGTAACTGAAAAGGATACCTTTATAATCAAAGGTTGTGTTATTAAGGTGGTCATGACCGTTATACATAGCCTTGGTTGAACCAAGCTCAAGCATTTTTTCAAAAAGGTCGTCTTCTCCAAGTCCGCAGTAAACCTGTTTACCGCCTTCGCCCATTATACCGTCAATAAATCTGAAATCCTTTGTGTCGTTAAAATCGTTTTCGGTAAATTCTTTCCAGCCATCTAACATTTCAACCAACGGAATGTGGAAGAAGGCGTGAGTTACAACATTTTCCGCCTTTTTATTTATCGCCTTGTTTTCAGCATTCATTCTCTTGATCTCAGATTCATACCATTCAACCTGATTGGGATGAATATTGTCGTATGTGCCTTTAATGCTTTCAATGAGAGTGTTTTTAACATAAGCCTGAGAGTCAATTAAAATTATTGCCTGAGTGATAATGCCTTTTGAGTTCTTAACCTCAATGGTATGGTTTCCGTATCCGTCAACATCTTCAGGGCCTGCCTGGAACAAGCAATGCTCAAATTCTTCGCTTGAATAAAATTCTGCAACTGCTTCTCTGTCAAAATATGAATAGCATTCAGCATCGTGATTACCGAAAGTAACATCCCAGTAAACCCCAAGGCTTTCCATAAGGTTTCCAAACGCCTTTGCACCGCTGTAGTTATTGAAAGTACCAGCCATATAGGGAACGGGGAAAGCAATGTCGCCCGTTGCAATAACAAGGTCGGGTTTTTCTTTTGTTACCATTGTTGCAATTGCATTAAGCGCTTTTTCATCCACACCCTTTGACATAAAACCACCACCGATATGAATATCCGTAAGGTGCATTATTCTGAACTCTTCATCGGTTGTGAAATACCAATTTCCGTTTTCATCCTTCTTGGGAACAAGTTGATTTTCAATTTCAACCTTGTTGTATGAATTACCCTTTTTCAGAAGAATCTGAACTGATAACATATTAAGTCCTGTTATTAAAATACCGAGAACTATAACCACCGAAATAAAAATAAATAAGCTCTTTTTTGTTCTTTTAGATTTTCTTTTTGCCAAAATGCTCCACTCCTTCCAGTGTATAAAATATCATAAAATTAAATGTTTTTCAATCTTCATCAGGCTGTTGTCCGTCGTGGGCAAGCCATTTGCAATCGGTAATTTCCATATTTGTAAATGTTGCTTTGAACGAAGAATCTTCAGGACTACACGCATATATTCCGAACTGAATTCTACCGCCACCGTTCCACATGTGGCATACGCGCATTTGCTTAAACTTTTTACCATCTTCGGAACATTCAATGCAATAATCATCTTCTCTTCTGCTGAATCTGTACCACATTGATTTTATATCTGCATCAATTTCGGTTGTTGCCCAGTCGGAATAACCATTGTTGGTAACAACGGAACCGAGATGCTGAAATTTTTCGTTTTCATATTCAATTGAGCCTTTGAGCCAATTGTCAGAATCAAGATACATAACGATACCGCATTGGTCAAATCTGTGTTTGCTTTGAAACTCTGTTTTAACAATAAATGAGAAGAATTTTTCTTCCGTTTCCATCTGGAATACGGGAGCGTTATCATTTCTGAAGTGGTAATAAGTTCTCTGCCACAAATCTGTGTGAGGCTTTGTAACTATTTCTATTTTGTCTTCAGTTATATTGTAATCTGCGGGTTCTCTTGTCCACTTAAGTTTTTTTGTATTAAAATTCATAATTAACACCATCAATTTGTTTTTCGTATTTTTTTAATCGCTTCCGGAAATCCTTATGCCAAGGATTATTTTTTATATCATAGAGGAATGTTTATTTATCTTCCTCGGTACCTCAGTTCCGGTATTCAATGAGTTTGTGGTTTTCATCTTTTACGACACGGATAAAGTTATCGAATATAAGATACAACTCGATGGTCATCGGTAACAATAAATAAAAACAGTGCTTTTTGCTTCTATTGATTATCCTTGTTAGCTTTCATTTGTGAAATTTATTCTTCTATAGACCATTTTTGTTGCATTATAAGTGCAGGTACATAGTCGTTTTCTCTTGTATAGAAAGCAGTGATTAAATCGCCATTATCTAACTCAATTGTAGAGGGATAACCCAAATCATCAGTATCATTTCCATAGTATAAAACACTTTCGTTGCTCCAACTTTCACCGCCATCCTTGCTGAAAATTGCCCATATTCCGTAAGGTCTGCTTCTGTGAGAAAATGTAGAAATCAATATTCCTGATGAATGCATGAATAAGTGACCGGGAGCACCGCTGTCGTCTCTTACAATCTGCTGGGGCTTACTCCATGTTACACCGTTATCAAGGGAAACAGTCTGATAAAGAGTGAACAAAGTTTCGTCTGCGTTTTCTGCACGCAGGTGGCATACTATTTTTCCGTCAGAAAGTTGAATTGCATGTGGTTCATAGAAATAAATATCTTCAAATTCTTCGTATTTATATATACCCAGTTCGCCTCGGAGCGCCATTTCACCTGTTTCGGTGTTTATGGTGTGTGCTTCAATATGGTTGTGGATGCCAAGCCTTCTTCCAACCCATAAAACTGTACCATCATTGAGAACAGTTGGTCCGTGTGGAGAGGAAACCGGAGATTTATATATCTTACCAAAAGTTTCACCACAATCTTTGCTTATTCTGAAACTGATACCGAGAGCTTCTGCTTCATCTTCCGGAGAAACAGAATTTATGTAATTGAAACATTCCTGTGTTTGTGGCATATTTTCTATTTGGAATTGGAGTGTATTGTTAAAGGTTGTAGCAATAAGACCACTTTCACCAAAAACAGTAAGTCCAACATCTCTGTCATCAAGTACTGTATCAAAAACAGGTACGGGCTTTCCGTAGGTTTCGCCGTTATCATCGCTAAAGGCTAAAACACCTTTGCCGAAAGGACAAATATGCTCAACTCTGTAGCCAGAAGCACCAACGCATATTCTGCCATTCTGAAGCTTTGCAATAGTAGGCCATGCAAAGTAAGCGTGGTGGCTTTCAGTATTTGTCATAACAACTTTTGGTGAGCCGATTAATTTAATATTCAAAAAAATACCACCTTTTAATATTGGAATTTGTATCACTTAGTGTTTATAAAACCGCACCGTTTTCTTTAAGCTTTTGTTGAAGTGATTTGATATCAACATCAGAAGTGTTTGAATTTGTTTTGTGTGCTATGGCAACTGCAGTGCCTGCAGCTTCACCAAGGCAACAGCAAATGGGCATTATTCTTACGGATGCCTGTGCCTCGTGGGTGGCGGAAAGGCAACGTCCCGCAACAAGAAGATTATCGTATTCTTTAGGTAAAAGAGAACGGTAAGGGATTGTGTAATATTCACCGTCGCCGAAAAATCTGTGGCTTGTTCCCGTGCCTGAAGGATTGTGAATATCAATATCGTAATTGCCCAGAGCAATTGAATCGTCAAATCGGGTGCAGGCGATTATTTCATCACCTGTGAGAATGTGCACACCTTTCAACTTCCTGCTCTCTCTGATACCGATATCAATAGCAACGGAAATCAAAGCACTTTCGTGGAATGCATTTGAATTTTCTTTCAAGAAAGCTATGAGCTCGTGAATTTGCTTTCTTGCTATAACTTCGGCTTTGCTTACGTCAAATGGGTTGGTTGGGTCAAGCTTTACCACACGGGTAGAGTTGAAATGCAAAACATCTTCGCCAACACCAAAGAAAACAAGAATATTTTCTCTTGGATTTGTGATTTCACCCTTTGCTTGTTTTTCTTTATATAGCTCTTGCAAGCGAGGTCTTTCCTCTGTGAAAAGGTCAAGGTCAACTCCGCTCATACGAAAGCAGGTTGTCATAGGTTGGCAAAGATTATCACTTTCCCGACCTAACTGGAAATCACAACCTGCAAGGTAGAATAATTCCCCATCACCTGTAGCATCAATAAAGAAATCAGCCTTAGCTGTAATTTTCTGTCCTTTAGCGGTAATACAAAGTTGTGTTATTTTTCTGTTCTTTGTTTTAACATCATAAACTACGCCGTGAAAAAGAACATCAACGCCTGCTTCGGTTGTCATATCATCAAGAATTATTTTAAAATATTCGGAGTTGAATTCGTGGTCCTTGCAGTCATCAACATATTTATCGTGACGCTCTTTCATTTCTTTGAAAATGCCTTGGGAAAGATAATTTCTTTTAACATTTTTGTCCCAATATGGCTTGGTCCAATAGGGCATGAAAGGATAGACAAGGTTATTCGCAATTGCTCCGCCAAGGCAACCTGATTTTTCCACAAGTAAAACATTAAGACCTTCTCGGGCGGCACTTATTGCAGCGGCAACACCGCTGAGACCACCGCCTGCAACCACAAGGTTATATTTCATAAAATCCACAACCTTTTTTATGATGTTTATGAGATTTATTATACCACTGCTTAGATTCAAAAACAACAGATTTAAATTGTAGTATGCTCTTGTAAGACTTTAGAGAATATGCTATAATTAGTTATGTATAATGTTTACTATTACGAAAGAAGTGAATAACATGGTAAAAAATTATGATGCAGTTGTTATCGGAGCTGGTAATGGCGGTCTTGTGGCAGCGGCACGTCTTGCCAAAGAGGGCAAAAAAACATTGCTTATTGAACGTCATAACTTACCCGGAGGCTTTGCAACAAGCTTTGTAAGAGGCAGATTTGAATTTGAAGCATCACTTCACGAGCTCTGCGGTGTTGGCTCTATTACAGGTAAATCACCCTTGCAGAAAATTTTCCAAGAGGTTGGTGCAGCAGATAAAATAGAATGGGTTTCACTTGATGAAGCGTTCCGAGTGATTACATTGGACAAAAAGTGCGACTGCTTAATGCCCTTAGGTAAGGAAGCCTTTATAGCAAAACTTGAGGAATATGATCCGGGTTCATCAGCTGTTGTTACAAAGATTTTTGATCTTATTGAGAGCATTGAAAAAACCTTGGACTTTGTCAGTGATATCCAGGATTTCAAGCCCTCAATGATAAAAGAAATTTTCTCTGAGCATACAGATTTTCTTAAGGTGGCTAACTACTCTGTTGATGAAGTGCTGAAATCATTCGGCGCAAGCCAGAAAACCAGGGATATACTTAATGGTTATTGGTGCTATCTTGGTCAGCCTACAGATGAGCTTAATGTTATTCACTATTTCACAATGCTTCACGCATATATCATTGATGGTGCTGTTATACCAAAAGGCAGAAGCCATCAGATAAGTACAGCATTACTTGAAGCTTTTACCGAAAATGGCGGCGAGGCTTGGTTTAACACAAGCGTTAAGAAAATAAATGTTAAAAACGGCGCGGCAACAGGTGTTGAGCTTGATGATGGCACACAGATAAATGCTAAGGCAGTTATTTGTAACGCTTCACCATATAACGCTTTCACAAAGCTTATAGATGAAAAAGAAATTCCTGAAAAACTCAAAAAAGAAGTTAATGCCAAAACATTGGGAGCAAAAGGCTTTGCAGTATTTTTAGGTCTTAACCGTTCTGCAGATGAATTGGGCCTTAATAACCATACCTATTTCATTTATCCAACTAACGACAACAGAAAGTGCTACGAATTAAGTAAACGCATCGAAACTAACGATGTTCAGGCAACAGTTTGCCTGAATAGAGCCTTTGACGATTGTTCACCCGAGGGCACAAGCATACTCTATATGACATCTATTTTTGCAGGGGATGAATGGAGCAAGGTTTCTGTTGAGGATTACTATAAAACAAAAATTTCCTTTGCAGAAAAAATGATAGATAATTTTGAAAAAGCAACAGGTGTTAAAATCAGGGATTACATAGAAGAAATTGAAATTGCAACACCTATGACCTATGCCCGTTACACAGATGCTCCTGCAGGCACTATTTATGGCTATGAAGCAACCAAGGAAGACGGCATCGTTAAAAGAATTGTTTTCGATATGATAGATAAAGGTATTCAGGGACTTTACTTTGCCGGTGGTTATACTACAAGGCATATGGGTTATTCACCCAGTTACACAACAGGCGATATGGCAGCTAAGGCTGCGGTGCTCGCTATGGAAAAGGAGGCAAAGTAAATGAGTAAGAAAAAATTCTCTGTAAACGGCACCTTTAAGGATAGCGTTAATACAGTAAAGTTTTTAACAGAAAGAAATAAATTTATTAACAGTGCCCAGGCAGTTTTGCCAACCCGTACTGATGATTTCGGTGTAAATAAGGTTGCTAAAAGCATTCATCCTAAAGAGCAGAATCTTGTTATAAGCAGAATTGAAGAGCATGGAGATATTGCAAAAAGCTATTATTTTAAAAGCGAAAATGCACCTCTTGCATATTTTAAAGCAGGTCAGTATCTTACCTTTAAGCTTGAAATAGGTAATTCGGTTGTTACCCGTTCATATTCAATTGCATCTTCACCTGCAAGTGCATTAAATGGTGAATATCAGATTACAGTTAAGCGTATTAATGATGGTTTTGTTTCTGATTATATTCTTGATAGTTGGAGCGTAGGCGATAAGGTTATTGCTTATGCACATGAAGGCAACCTTATATATAACCCATTAAGAGATGCTAAAAATATCGTTGGTATTGCAGGCGGTAGCGGTATTACACCATTCCTTTCAATTGCAAGAGCAATTGACCGGGGCGATGAGGATTGCAGCCTTACTTTGCTTTATGGTTGCAGAACATCAGATGAAATTCTTTTCAAAGCAGAGCTTGACTCTCTTTCCGAGAAAAACGAAAAAATCAATGTGGTTTATGTATTGAGCCACAGCGATGAGGAAGGGTATGAAAAGGGCTTTGTTGGTGCAGATATTATAAGAAAATATGCTCCTGAAGAGAATTACAGTATTTTTGTTTGTGGCCCGGGCGGTTTGTATAAATTCCTTGACACAGAGCTTCCTAAGCTCCAAAAAGAAAAGAAATATATTCGCTTTGAAGTATTCTCTTCCGGCAAGAAGGCTGAAGAAGAACCCAAGGAATACAGCATTACAGTTATTAATCGTGGAAACGAAGCTGTAATTAAAGCAAGCAGCAACGAAACTGTGCTCTGCGCTTTCGAAAGAGCAGGTATTGTTGTTCCCGCAAGATGCCACACAGGTGAATGCGGTTTCTGCAGAAGTAAGCTTGTAAGCGGTAAGGTTTATATTCCCGAGGGCGAAGATAAACGCCGTATTGCAGATATGCAGTTTGATTTCATACATCCTTGCTGTTGCTATCCCGAAAGCGACCTTATTGTAAGAATTAACTAATTATGGCAATAACAATATTTGCCGATGAATCATAAACAAAAACAATACCGAACACCTTTTGTTTTGGGGTGTTCGGTATTGTTATATGTATTGAATTTTATTTTACGGTAATCTTGAAAAGTCTTGCGCCATGAGAATTAACCCTTGCAGAGAATTCTGATTCGGTTACAGTGTGTTCTTCATGCTTCCACATATCCCAAACGCTGTATTTAACACCGCCGATCGAAATATCAGTAATATCGAAACTGATTTTCCTTTCTTTGTCGTCTGTGTTGAAGAGCGCAACATATTTGCAGTTTTCACCTGTGGATGTCCAGATAATCTCACCTTTGCCGTCAGCTTCTTCTCGCTTGAACTGTCTTGCACCATTTGAATTCTTGAGCATATCAATAAGCTCTCTGTTCTGAAGAAGTGAAAGGGTGAATTCATCATTATCACGCATTTCGCCACCCATCATTAGCGGAGAACGGAAAATGCCCCAAAGAGTCATCATTGTTATCTGCTCATCGTGAGTAAAGCGTGTGTAACGGTCTCTGTATTCCGGTTTTTCTTCAGTAATCTGAATTCTGCCAAGGGGAAGCATATCGCAATCAGGCCAAGCACCCGGCTGAACATATTCCTGCCAGGCGTAGCAACGCTCAAACATAGCGTGGAGCTTGCTCCATTCGTCCCAGAAATCGCCTGTCATGCGCCACATATTTGCGTGAGCCGCAAGGTGCTCATGCTCCCAAACGGGTGCAGGACCGGGTGAAAGGCTGAGGACCATATCTCTGCCACATTTATCGATAGCTTTTCTGAGCATTTCAATTTCTTTTCTTGCAGAATAAGGGTTGTCGGGGTACATCTCTGTGTTAGCAATGTCGTCACATTTTATGTAATCAACATCCCATGAAGCATAAAGCTCAAATATTGAATCGTAATATTCCTGAGCGCCTTTATTGTCGGGGTAAAGACCGTACATATCAGGGTTCCATTTACAAATAGAAGTGGGGTTTGCAATATCCTTTGCGGTAACGCCTTCGCATTTGATTTTAGTGTTCTGATGCGCTGCTTGTCTGGGAATGCCTCTCATAATATGACTACCGAATTTAAGACCAAGAGAGTGAATGTAATCAGCAATTGGCTTGAAGCCTTTACCGCCTGCAGAAGAGGGGAAGCGTTCAACTGACGGAATAAGGCGTGAATATTCATCCATACAAAGTGGAGCAAAATAGTTGTAATAAAAACTGTTTGCGGTAGGCTCGGACCACTGAATATCGCAAACAACATATTCCCAACCATAGTCCTTAAGGTGCTTTGCCATATAATCTGCATTGGCAAGAAGCTGTTCTTCATTAACAGCCGCACCGTAGCAGTCCCAACTGTTCCATCCCATAGGGGGAGTAAGTGCAAGTTTTTTATGCATATAAATCTACCTCTTTATCGTATTTCTTTCATTATTTCATCATAAGTAATAATGTTACCGTATTTTCTGAAATCAACCCTTTTACCGAGAATACGGATGTTATCAACCAATGGTTTATTATTTGTGTAAATAGGTTTGCCGGGAGTGATGGGGTAAATACCAAGGCAACTGAAAATGTACCAAGCGGCAGTTGAGCCGTTGTCCTCGTCACCGGGGAAGCCATCATCCTTCCAGGAGAAGCCTTCTGCACAAATCTTTTTAAGCCAATATTCAGTTTTTTCGGGTTGACCGAGATATGTGTAGATAAAAGGAATATGAAAACTTGGCTGATTGGAAATTGCACATTGACCCCAATCGCAAACTGCCATTTCAGTCATTTCGTGAATTTCGTAGTTGTATCCGCCAACTCTGTATTCTGCAGGAGTTGAGAAGAACTCATCAAGCTTCTTGGTAAGACCGTCTTTACCACCATAAAGCTCTGACAGACCCTCAATATCGTGCTGAACGGCAAAGCTTGTCTGCCATGCGGATGCTTCGGTATAATCTCCACCCCATCTTATTGGGTCGAAGTCGGGCTTGAAGTTACCCTTTGAATCCTTGGGTCTCATGAATCCGGTTTCTTTATCAAAAATGTTTTTGTAATTCTTGGCGCGAGCAAGATATTTTTCTTTCTTATCATCGTAGCCGAGAATACCTGCAACAGTTGCGATACAATCATCAAAATATGCCGCATCAAGTGTAAGGTTTACGCTTTCGCTATATTTATCATAAGGCACATAACCAAGCTCTAGATATTCCTCGCAACCCTCTCTGCCGTAAGCAGGTACAGTTGAGGATTTGTTTGCGTGGTGCTCCATACCTTCAAATGCAGTCTGAAGCAAATCTTTTGAAATCAAATTTCTTGTGGCAACATCTGCGATTACCGCATCGATAGCGGTACTTGGCATACAGTTTTTAGCATCGCCTGCAGTCCAACGGGGAAGCCAACCGCCGTCTATATAATCCTGAATATATCCCTCGATAATCTCGGGTAAAATATCCTTTGCAACAATAGCATAAAAAGGATAGTTTGTGCGGTAAGTGTCCCAGAAACCGTTGTCGGTGTATCTCACACCGGGAAGAACCTTATCAGCACAGGGGGAGTAGTGAATGGGATTGCCGTTTTCATCGGGCTCATAAGCCTTGTGAGGATAAAGGAAAGTGCGGTACATACAGCTATAGAAGGTTTTCATTGTATCTTCGTCAGCATCTATCTCAATCTTACTGAGATATTCATTCCAGATACGCTCGTTCTCTTCTTTAAGCTCATCAAAGCTACCGTAAGCAGAATCGTGCCGGAGGTTTTTCAATGCTTGTTCATAGCTGATAAAAGATGTTGCAACTTTAAATGTTACATCCTTTTTCTTTAGTGCAATATGAATACCTGTGCTTTCGCCTGCAATATGTAAGCTGTGTTCTGTATCACAAGTATCTCTGTTACCTGTGAGAATGTTTTCAACATCAACTGAATCTTCATCAAACTGAAAAACATAGTAACCCTTGAGAATACCTTTATCGTGACTCTTTTTATCGCGGTTGCAATCTGTCCAACAATAAAGGCGGTTGGTTTCCTTGTCAAACTCATATTCGCAGTTGTATTTAACAGGTAAAATTGAAAGATAACGGTCAAAATCCTTCTTGAAACTGAGCCTTACACAAGCTCCATATTCAGTAGGTGTAAGCTCAAAATCACAGAAAGGTCTCTTAAGATAACACTTAAGATAATGGGGTTGTAAAATTGTTTTTTCAGGGTCGTAACCTGACCAACAATCTTCAAAATCAACATAGGGTTTCTCTATCTGAGGCATCATTGTAAATGCACTGTGGTCACTAATCCAGGGACTTGGCTGACGAGTCAGGCGAATACCCTCAACAGAACGGTCATCGGGATGATAGTACCAACTGCCTCTTGAGGTTTCGGTCTGCAAGCTGAATGCAGCAAAACCAAAAGGTCTTTGAATGAGGGGTAAAGTGTTACCCTGAGAGAAACGATGCAGGGATTGTGTACCTTGCTTGATATTTACGTATTTGAGATAATTCATAAGAATACCTGCTTTCCTGAAGCTGAAACTATGATACCATATATTTATAAATGTTTCAATAATTGCCGCAAACGAAAAAAGTATATAATTGAATCAAGTAATCACAAATGGGAGTAAGGCTTCCAAGGTATTAGTCATTATGTTGACTGCGTATATCATAATGCGCCTATTGGAAATAATACGTTTTGACATTTTCCATAAAAATTTAATAATGAGTTATCGATTATTGTGAAAATTGCAGTATTTACTCTTGCGTTCGGGTGTGTGATTGTGATAAAATATTTTGTAATAAAAAATATTGGTTCGGAGATGATGAAATGTTCAAAAGGAAAACTGCTCCTGCAACTGCGATACCCCAAGGGGCACTCAATCACAATGAGGGCAAGTACATTACAAAATTTGAATATGTGTGCATAATGCTCGCAAGAATTGGCGGTCAGTTCGGCACAACTCTTACAGGTACTCTTGCAGCCGCATTCCTGCACGAGCTTTATTTTGGACCTGCAGGCGTAAGCTCGGATGAAATTGCAGAAATTCTTGCAGTTCAATCTACTCTTACAACTGTTTTAGGTATAGTAATCGGTGCTGTTTCGGGTATTATTGTTCAGAAATGGAAATCCCGTTGGGGCAGATACCGTCAATGGTACATAATCTGCCTTGCACCTGTATTCTTCTTAACAGTGTTCTATTTCTACGTTCCTGAAGGATGGACAGTTCAGCAGATGACTCTTTTCCGTTATGGTATAGCTTGCTGTCAGACCGTATTCAATACATTCAATAACTATGGTCAGAATGTTGTCCAGGTTATTTCGCCTAACCATAAAGAAAAGAAAACCGTTGCAACAATGTGGCAGCTATCATATTATCTTGGTTACGGCGGAGCATATATTGCAACATTTGTTTACGGACTTTTCAGCGATGACAAAAATGCTATGTATATGACTCTTGCTCTTGTTGCTGCAGGTGTAACTGCGTTTGGTAATCTTATGTGCGGTCTTTTCTGCAAGGAAAGAATTGAACTTCCTAAGAAAGAAAAGGTTAAAATTTCAAAGGCTTTGTTCTCTCTTTTCAAATATAAAAATTACCGTGCTTACCACGCAATGCAATGGGTAAATGCCTTTGCATGGCTCGGCAGAATGTCAACCTATCTTGCAGCAATCACAGTTGGTTCATCAAAGAATCTTCTTCTTACTCTTCCCACAGCAGTGGGCACTGTTGTTGGTAATATTATTGCTACTAAGCTTTCAAAGAAATATGAGCCTACCAAGCTTCTTAAATTCTGCGGTCCCTACTCGCTTATATCAGCAGGTGTGCTTTTTGCAATCTGCTTTGTGGAAGCTCAGTTCGGCGTTATGTTCTTTTCCGGTTGGAACAGCATTTTCTTCTATGTGTTCTATTTCATTTTTGGTATAGGTATTGGTATTCAGGAACTCTCAAACTCTCATTTCAATGTTGAGTTTCTTGATTATCTTGAGTGGCAGTGCGGTGAAAGAATGGAAGCTATTCAGGGAATTGTTCCCGGTTGGATTAACTCAGCTTGTAATTATCTCAAAGAACTTGCAATTCCGTTTATGATTGCCTGGGCAGGCTATATGTCCTCTGCAGAGGGCGACCTTGTTGCAACAATGCAGGCTCAGCCTGACTACCTTGACACTTGCCTTAAAATTCTTGCTTTCCTTCTCTTCGGTTATACTCTTGCCAACGTTTTGAAGGCAATTATTCTTAAAACTTCTTATGACATTGAAGGCGAAAAGAAAGAGCAGATGTATCGTGAGCTTGAAGTGATTCGTGCTGAACGCCATAAGGAAAACGAAGCATTATTAATAAAGGAGTGATATTAATGAGCTATAACGGATATAAATGGTACGTTGGAGTGCCCCATTGTCACACAGTTGCTTCCGACGGTGGTTTAACATTAGAACAGGTTATTGAGAAAGCCAAAAAGAGTAAGCTTGATTTCCTTATGATTACAGACCACAATGTGAATTGTAAGGAGTTTCCGAAGGTTGAGGGAATTACTCTTATTTATGGTGCAGAGCTTACAAAGCGCGGCGGTCATTGTAATATGTGGGGCGTTAAGGATGTTATTGATCGGGAGGATTATGACACTTGTGAAACCTATGAGGATTTTTTAAGAGTTAAGACTAAGGCGGAAGAGCGTGGTGCGGTAATTTGTATGAACCATCCTCATTGCAAGCAATGTCCTTGGAGATGGGAAAAGAATGCCGCAGATGTAGATGTTCTTGAGGTTTGGAATGCTCCCACTCATTTTGATAATCTTGAATGCACAGAGTGGTGGCATGAGCAGATGCGAAACGGACATAAACTCCCTGTTGTTGGTGGTAGTGATTACCACAAGGATTATGTTGTTACAAATCTTCTGACTTGGCCCGTTACATATGTTTACGCAAAATCCAATTCACCTGAAGATATACTTGATGCCATTGTAAAAGGTCACACAACAATTTGCTTTGATGTGGGAACAACATTTATTGATATAACAAGCGGTGATGCCGTTTTAGGTGATACTGTAGCTCTTGAAGAAAAAACAGAAGCTACAATAAATGTTAAAAAACTCAGAAAGAATCATAAATTAATTGTGTTTGATAAAGATGGTGAATGCTTTACGCATACCGCAAAGAAAACAGGTGATTATTCCGTAACGCTTCCTGTTAAGAAGGACGGCTTCTTATGCGCTCATGTTGTATTTGAACCCGGGTTTTTATATAGCAAAATTCACGATATAGCAATTGCATCAAGAATCCCTGAGCAAAAGGGTATGGATTTACCACCTTTGATTTTTGCCCAGAGTGGTGCAATTTATTTTGAAAAATGATTATTCTGATGCAGAACTCACGAATGCAAAAGTATATAATATTACCGCAAAGAATTGATTAATAATGCAGGAGAATAAAATGATGAAAAAAGAGTATTGCGGAACGCCTATGCGATTCGCACATACGGGAGTTACGCAGTTTGCTCCCGAAAATTCATTGGAAGCATTCAAAAAGGCTGTTGAACTGGGCTGTGAGGGTATTGAGATGGATATCCAGCTTTGCGGAGATGGAGAAATCATTGTAACTCATAACGATAATATGGGTTATATGACTTTCGAGAAGCATCGCGATGCTCTCAAGGATATGACAGCAGAGCAGGTTAAGAAATTCGATATACCGTACCGCAATGCCCTTAAGCTCAAATATCCTCCGTATCCCTGGACAGAGCATTTTGGCGGCAGACGTATGATTACACCTCCTGATTACGTTGAAGACAGAGTTACACATCTGATTACCTTCCCTGAATTCGATGAATGGTTATCAACCGTTGATTATGACATTACTGTTGAGGTTGAATTTAAATGTAAGGGTATGTGTCCTCGTATGGATGAAATTCTTGCGAATTCTACCAATGTTTCAAAATACATTTTTATGTCCGGCGATTGGGAAGTCCTGGAAGAAATACAGGAGCATTACCGTAAGGTCGGTAAGCCTGAAGGACTGCGTTTCGGTGCGAATATCCGCTTTATCAATGAGCGTACAATGGATTTCGTTAAACGCTCAGACCTTTGGGAAGTTGGTCTCAATAACGAGGCATTTATCAAAGAAGATGTGGATATGTTTGAGTCTATGGGAATCAAAGTGTTTTCAAACCTTGGCGATTACCCGGAATGGTGGCAGCAGATATGCGATTTTGGGGTAACCGGATTTAAAACCAATTTCCCCGATGCCTACACAGAATGGTGGTTAAGTACTCATTAATTAGAGAAAACACTATAAAATGAATATCTATGAGGTTGGGCTAACCAACTTCATAGGTGTTTTTTGTTATCTTTATCTCACAAACAAAAAATTTTTAGTTGATTACATTTTGAAAGTGAAGTATAATAACATTGTATCTTTATATAGGGGGTGAGTGTAAATGAAATGGGAAGATATTCAGATTATTTCTGACGGTATGAAAAATTCCTTGAATAGTTACACTCCGCTTAAATCACTTTGTTGATATTTTTAAAATGGATTTGATGTGAAATCCACAGAGGTTTATATTTATTCTGCTTTTGTCAGGTTTTCTGTTAGTGAATGCTTCATTAACAAAAACCTGCTTTAGAGCGGAATATTTGTCGTGTCAAAAAACATTTTAGAAATAACGGTGATTATATATGAAGAATAAAGATACTAAAAAATTATCAAAAATCAAATACATTCTGTTTCTCCTTAAACCATATTGGAAATACGGAAAAGGATATATTCTTACAATTCTGTTGATGTCAACGGTGCTTCAACCTGTATCTGCATACCTTACAGCTCTTTTACCGCAAAAGGCAATTGATGCTGTTATGAACGATACACCTCACAAAGAGGTTATTACCCTGATCGCAATATTCACTCTTTTTATTGTTTTGGTTTCTGCACTGGAAAAAGTAATTCAGATGGCATATACACAAATGACACTTGTAAAAGTCAGCAACAAAATCAAAAACGATGTTAACAAAAAAGCTCTGGACACGGATTTCAAGTACTATGACAAACCTGACTTTTTTGTAAAGTTTATTTTCGCTCAGGAAAGCTATCCTATTCACGCTCAGAATGTTGTTATGTTTCTCCCGGACATTCTGAGAGGAATTGCAACAATGGTTGCAATGGTTTTGATAATTGCTTCCGTTGGTCCTGTTCTGCTTGGAATCACAGCTTTTTTCGTTATACTTAATGCGATTGCAGGAATACCTGCCGTAAAGCCTACTGCAGATTATGAAATGAGCCTTGCTGATGCCTGGCGTCCTATGGAATATTCAAGCAGAGTATTGAAAACAAAGGAAAATGCTGCTGAATTGCGTGCATCAGGTGCAGGCTTAAATCTTCTGAACACGGTCAATGGGGCAATGGATAATTTTCAGAGAGTTTATAAACAGTTTATAAAAAAAGTTGCTCCATTCCATCTTTTACAAGGTGCGGTCTCTCCTATACAAGCTGCCTGTATTCTTGCTTACATAATATTTTTTGTTATTGCCGGTGATAAAACACAGATAGGCTTATATGCATCTCTTACTGTTGCTTCAACAGCATTGGCTGATAGTCTTAATGATGTAGCAAGCAGTGTTATGCAAATGCTTCAATGCATAGCAAACGGTGAAAAAGTTGCAGAGTTTTTTGAAGCTGAATCTGAAATTGAACCCCATAAAGATAACACCCTTCCTGCTCCTGTCGGAAACTATGAGATTGAATTTAAAGATGTTTCTTTCGGATATGAAGAATCTTCTAAGTTGTTCAAAAACTTTAATCTCCGGATAAAGCCGGGACAAAGAATTGCAATTGTTGGTGAAAATGGTGCGGGTAAAACAACATTAACTAAACTGTTGTTGCGTTTGTATGATGTGAATAATGGTGCGATTCTTATTAACGGAAAGAATATAAAAGATTATGATATTCATCAATTGCGATTGAATATGGGCGTAGTCTTTCAGGATATTCGGGTTCTGGCAATGAGCCTGCGTGATAATCTGACTGTATATAACGATGTGCCTGATGAAAAATTGATTGAAATACTGGACAAAATTGGTTTATCAGATGTCCTCAAAAAAACGAATGGGAATTTAGATACAATGGTTTCCCGTGAATTTACCGAAGATGGTATTGCACTTTCCGGTGGAGAGGCTCAGAAGCTGATGCTTGCAAGATTGTTTACAGATACCTTTGGGCTTTTGGTACTTGATGAGCCTTCATCTGCTCTTGATCCTTTGTCCGAAGTTAATTTAATGAAAAATATTCTTGATATATCAAACACTTCAACAACTATTATGATTGCTCATCGTCTTTCAACTGTTCGTGATTTTGATTGTATTTATCATATTGAGAACGGCGAAATTATTGAAAGCGGTTCCCATGATGAACTGATGTCCCGCAAGGGTAAATACTATGAAATGTTTGTCAAGCAAGGCGAAAATTATCAAAACTAAATAAAGATTAAAAGATTTAATGAGAGGACAAGGCAAACGCCCAGTCCTCTCATTTTCACTCCAGATGCATTTTATAAAATTTTGCTCTGAATGTTTGCGTGCCGTCAAATGTGCTGTATTCTCCGTAATGGTCGAATACTAAACCGCACTTTTCCATAACTCTGCCCGAAGCAGGATTATCAACAGCGTGGCTTGCAACAAAGAATTTTTGTCCGTATTTTTTATTGGCAAATTCAATCATTCGTTTTGTAGCCTCGGTAGTTAAGCCTTTATTCCAATAATCAGAACGAATGTTGTAGCCAAAGCCCCAAGCATCAGGCTGTTTCTTATCAGGACCAATGCTACAGCTACCAATTAAAAGGTTGTTTTCTTTAAGCACAATTCCCCAGTGACAGTTCTTGTCCTTGGGGATTATTGCATTTATCCAACGCAAAACCTCATCTGTGTTTTTATAAAGGTTATATGGCATAAATTTATTAACCTTTTCATCACTCAACCATACGAAAGCTGCGTCTGCATCCTTTGGTGTAATAGGACGTAAAATCAGCCTTTCTGTTTCAAGTATGGGTGTGGTTTTTATGTATTTTATTTTTTTTATTTTTTGTATTATATTCATCGTTTCTTCCTCTTCTCTGTCTCTATTGCTATAAAGGGAACAGTCATTTCTTCTTCCGTAAGACCTGCGTGAACACCAACCATTTCAAAATCGCCTCGTTTATAGTCAATATTGATTTCACCAAGAGCAACTGCGAAAAAGTCACCTATAAAGTCTGCGGTTTTTGGATGCGGTGTTCCAAAACCTAAAATATTTTCAGAGAACACTTCATCCTTTGTCATTAACTTGAAAGACTCACCGAATATTTTGTTGAATTCTGTTTTGAATTCTTCTGTTTTTCCGTCTTTAACAAAGAAGCTTAATGCTCTTGGTTCAATAGATGGTGGTCTTTTCAAAAGTTTTGTTAATTGGGGATAGTCCTCTAAATATTCTGTTTTTCCGTCACAAAGTCCGTGGTCTGCAGTTATGATTACAAGCGAATCCTTTAATTTACCGCAAAGCTTTTCAATCTCGCTGTTGATGTGCAGAATCTCTTTATGTGCTTCAGGACTTGTTACTCCGTGACCGTGCATTGCGTGGTCTGGCTGATTCCAATAAGCATAAATATATTTCTTCTTTCTCTTTTTGGAAAGCTTGTATGTTGTTTTGCAAATATCTTCAACACTTTTGACACGATATTTTGAAAAGAATGCTACACAGTAAGCACTTTTTCTGCCCTTTACCTTTTCAATTCTTTGCATAACATTTTTGTAAGGTATGTATTTGTGAGCCACGTTGTATTTTGCGGCAGGCTCACCGTTTCTTTGCAAAGTGTTTTTGAAAACTGCAACATTTTCTCCGATTTCTTCAAAGTATAAGTCCCAGCCAAGCCATCCGCATTCCAACGGAGAATAGCCACTCAAAATAGATGTGGTTGCCGCAACTGTTGTTGATGGGAAAACGGAGGAAATATCGGTTACATAATGCTTTCTCAAAAAATCGTTTTCTTTGAGATGGTAATTAAGTGCCGAAGTTCCCAATCCGTCAAAAAGAATTACTATAATATTCTTGTAGTCTTTTTCGAGTAATTTATCAAATTCGGGTAAGGTCTTGTGTTGGCAGTCCTTTACGCCAAAATGCTTTAAAACTGATGAAGCAATCGAAAGTATGCTTCTGTCGTAGTTTGGATATTTAATCATAGTTTCTACTCCTTTCGTAATTTGCATTAGTATAAAATAACCGGTGTAAGCTTTGTATTAAGCCTACACCGGTATAATCATATCGTTAAAATAATAGTTTACTTTTTGCGATGTGAGTATAAAGGCATAGACCTGCAAGTATCATAATCATACTTTACAAGCCAGGAATTCTGCATATCATGTTTTGTGAAACGATATGTGTTCATAACCTTTACCTCATCTGTTTTTTTGTCAATATAACACCACGAAAATGATTTGTCAAGGAAAAGTTTAAAATTTTATTGTCTTTTTCACTAAAAACATTGTTGAAAAATAGTGCAAAAGAGAGAAGTTTGAAAAATCTGAAAATAAATGTG
>JAZUSD010000090.1:0-1754 GCA_045606545.1 Acutalibacteraceae bacterium
ATATATTGGGTTAGGGGGATGAATATGTATGCGCATACTTATACTTTCAGATTCCCACCGTCATAATTTTAACCTTTTTACAGCCATAACAGAAGAACCAACCGCAGAGGTAGTTTATTTCTTAGGGGACGGTGCAAATGAATTTGAAGAAGCAAAGCTTATTTACGGCAATAAGCAAGCGTTTATCGGTGTAAGAGGCAATTGTGATTTATCTTCTCCTCTTCCTGATAAAGATATCAGAACAATATTCGATAAAAAAATCTTAGCAACTCACGGCTATGTTCAGAATGTTAAATTCGGGTTAACAGATTTGCAGCTTGAAGCAGTAAGCGAAAAATGCGATATTGTTCTCTTCGGTCACACCCACAAACCCGAAAGCATTTATAAAGACGGAATTTATTATTTTAATCCGGGCAGTTTAAGAGATGGTTGCTATGGTGTTGTTGACATCACACCAAACGGTATTATTTGTATAAATAAAAAACTATAATTAATTGACAATTTCGGTTTATACTGTTAAACTGTTAACATATTTTAAAAAAGGTAGTGAAAAATATGGATTTCAAGTATTCAACCGCGCTATACCTTATAGCTGGTGCAGTTATCCTTTTTGTCCTTGCCCAGTCCATTTTCTTCCTTGTTAAAGCTTTCAAACAAGGTAGAGCTCTCGGCTTAGACAAATCAAAACTGCGCAACGCTATTACTTCAAGCGCACTCTTTACTATTCCATCCGCACTTTCAATTCTCGCAACAATTATTGCTCTTGTCCCTGCATTAGGTCCCGTTATTCCTTGGGTTCGCCTTTCCGTTATCGGTAACCTTATGTATGAAACAACTGCTGCAGAAGCTGCAATGGAAGCATTCGGTCACGAAGGCGGTATGGCTGTTCCCGTTACAGACCCTGAAGTTTACGCAGGTGTTGCATGGGTTATGACACTCGGTATCTGCTTCTCTCTCGTAATTCTTCCCTTTGTTGCAAAGCCACTTCACAAAAAGCTCCTTCAGGCAGGTAAGAAAGAAGAAGCCCCCAAAACAGAAGCAAATGGAAATGCTCCCGCAGACGCAAAGAAAAAGAGAGGTCTTAACGGCTTCATCAATGATTTTGCAACTCCCGCAATTTTCATTGGTCTTATCGGTGCCTTTATTGCCCGTGCTATCATCGGTGCAGGTAAACCCGAAACCTTTGGTGACGGCGCAGGCGTGCTTTCAATAATCACACTCGTTGTTGCAGTTGTGGTTTCAATTGCACTCGAAGTTCTTGCAAAGAAACTCAAACTTACTTGGTTAGAGCCTTTTGTTATGCCAATTGGTATGATAATCGCAATGGTTGCCGCAATCGTTTTCTTCAATCTTCTTCCCGAAGAAATCGCAACATTTGAATGGAGGGGTTAAAAATGGCTAAAAAGACAAATAAATCATATTTTGACCGAGTTCATTCCTGGGGCAGAATTTCAACTGTTACCGCACTTTGTGCACTTCTTATGTTTCCTATAGGCATCTGCCTTTATCTTAATGTTTTCCCGCCTATAAATGGTATTCTTGCAGGACTTCTTAAACTTATTCCTACATACTGGACAGTTGCAGTTGTTGAAGTTATTGTTTATACTCCCATGCTTGGTGCAGGCGGTACATACCTTTCATTCGTAACAGGTAACATCGCAAACCATAAACTTCCTTGCGCAATCAATGCAATGGAAGGCGCAGATGTTAAAGCAAACTCTGAAGAGGGCGAGGTTGTTTCAACAATCGGCATC
>JAZUSD010000091.1:0-45312 GCA_045606545.1 Acutalibacteraceae bacterium
TACAATGTGCATTTCGCTGAATTTATGAAAAAATTAAAATAAATGTGAAGTATTTGTCGCTTTTGGTCATATATAAGTGAGAAACACTTTTCTGCTCACTATAATATGATAGGAGGATACGTATGTCTATTTATGTAAGTTGTACACCAAATATCGATAAAAAAATAATGGTTATTAACAATTCTATTTGTCGCCATATTGATAAAAGTGGTATTGACCCAAGAGGCGCTATATCACAAGATGTATTGGCTCAATTACGCAATTTTGTCGAACACATAATGCTTAAGATATATGCAAGAGATAATGATATAGATAACAGTTATGAAAATATATGTAACGCTATTTCTTATGTTAAATCTCGCGGAGAATTAAAATTGTTTCGTAAATTTCATGATTTTTTGCAAATAGTTGCTTCTCATTATACATTGGATGAAGAAAATTCTGAGCGACTAATGTTAAAATATTATGAATATCTTTTGCGTATAAAAAAATACATGAAAATTGAATATGCTTTTAGTGTGCTTGATAATCTAGAGAAATTCCCATTAAATACAGATCCAGTTCTTCATGAGTATTATGAAAAAATTGCTAAAAAAATAGAATGTTATTCAAGTGAATCAAAAAGCAAAGGAGAAAAATATTATATACAAAAAATCAAACCTTTTTTTGTGGAGGAAAATATTTATTATGAGGTTACATTTACACCAGCAAATGATCATGCAAGTAAATTTAATCGAGTAATTGCCTTTACAAAATTAGAACTAACTGATTACTATGCAGTTAGGTTAACGCTCTCTAATGAAAAAATAAATATCTTGGATAAAGAGATGCCAATAACTATTATAACTGGTTGGGAAGTATCAATAAGGGATTGTGAGTTTAAAAATTTCACAAGATTAATACGTGGCACAGCAACATCAACAGGGTCTTCAGAGCAACAAGCTATTTGCAGATTATTGACTAGTACAGGTTTCAACATTTGTGATTTGCTTGATTTACCTAAAAAAACATTTAATAAAGTAAAAGAAATGGCAACTAATCGTGCAAAAACCGTTGTTTTTTTCGAGGATTTGGAGGAATGCAGAAGAATTGTGCAAAAAAGAAAAAATGGTAGTAATATTATAAGATATATGCTATACCATATGAATAATAAAATTATGAAAGACCAATGGCACCCTAATGAGAATAGCAATTTATCTGGATTGTATTTTAATAATAGTAGTATACCATTTGATAGAATGCCATTTATGTTTTCTCCTAAAGGTCATAATCCTAAAATAAGTGATTTGCTGGATTGTATTGACAGTGAAGAACACAAGGACGAATTGTTTGCTAGATTTATTAGAAATAATTGTGAAGTCAAAGGACAATTATTTACAAGTTTAAAAGATATCTCTAATTTTGAAAATATACAAGACTTGATTACTTCTTATAACGCTAAATTATGGAGCGGACATTATGACGATGGTAAATTAATGTTGGAAAAAGGTCAAGTATATATAAATGGTTATAAAGAGAATACCTGCTACATAATTAATGAACTAAAAAAATATTCAATTAATGGTATTTTTAATTACTCGAATTCTGTGAAATCTTGGTTAAATAAAGGTGGGCATATAGTTGATTGTGATGAAAAACGAATCGCATTAATTAATATGTTTGAAAATTCAAAAGTAGCAATGATTTATGGAGCAGCAGGAACAGGTAAGTCCACAATGATTAATCATATAGCGCACTTCTTTGCAAATAAAAGAAAATTGTTTTTAACCCAAACACATCCTGCTAAAGAAAATTTAAAAAGACGTGTTACAGCATCTAATTGTGAGTATTCAACTATAGCAAGTTTTGTAAAGAGTAGAAGACATCAAACAGAATATGATTTGGTAATTATCGATGAGTGTAGTACTGTAAGTAATTTGGATATGAAATTAGTTTTATCAAAAATTAGCACTAATTTATTAGTTCTAGTTGGTGATACTTTTCAAATATCTTCTATTAGATTTGGTAATTGGTTTAGTGTTGTCAAAGATTTTATACCCGAAAAATCTGTGTTTGAGTTAACAGAACCATTTCGGGCTGATAATAAAAAATTGTTGACGTTTTGGACAAGAGTTAGAAAAATGGAAGATTCTATATTAGAGATATGTACTCGAGAGAATTATTCTGTCACACTAAACTCATCAATCTTTGAGCATCATACTAAGGATGAAATAATACTTTGTCTTAATTATGATGGTTTATATGGGATAAATAATATTAATCGTTTTTTGCAAGAAAGTAACCCCAACAAAGCAGTAGAATGGGGAGTTCAGCGATACAAAATAGGAGATCCTATTTTATTTAATGAATCGGAAAGATTTTCGCCTGTTATTTATAATAATATGAAAGGTAAAATTATTGGAATCGAAATTCTAAATGAAGGCTCCAATGCAGAATGTATACAGTTTGATATTGAACTTGATATTGCAATTAATGCAATGGATGTTGGTTGTGTTGATTTTGAATTAATAGAAAATAGCAATAATGATAATTCCATAATACGATTTTGCGTCAATAAAGTAAGAAGTACAGACGATGACGATGATAGTACATCTAAGGTAATTGTGCCATTTCAAATTGCATATGCAGTTTCTATTCATAAAGCTCAAGGGTTAGAATACGATTCGGTTAAAATTGTAATAACTGATGAGGTTGATGAGATGATAACCCATAATATTTTCTATACGGCCATAACACGAGCTAAAAAAGAATTGAAAATTTACTGGACTCCAGAAGTTGAAAAGAAGGTTTTGTCGTCAATTAAACCAATTGATATTACAAAAGACATAAACTTGTTACGACAATACATATAATTATTTTCAGGAACATGTATTGTTTTATTAAAGTGTTAATGCTTAGAGGTGGATTGTGCCGGTTTGTCTAAAATAAACTGATTCTGTAGAGATTATGCGAGGGTGGGGATGTTAGTCCCTGCTCTCGCTTTTGGCGTTTTGTGGCGGTTGTTGGGGGCTTTGTGGGGCTGAAAAGTGTCGATAGTGACGTTAGTGACGAAAGTTTTATGGGTGGCAAATATGTCGGCACTTTCGTTCCTGTCGTCCCTGTGTTGTTGGAAAGTCCTATTTATAGTGCTAATATGAGTTGTTTTACTATTGTAAAAACGGTGCTTTTGTTATATGATTTGAGTGTAGATATTTGTGTTGTTTATTGGTGGTGCGATAATGACTAAACAAGAGATAGAAAATATTATTGATAAGACTATAAAAGAAATATGGAAAAGTGAAATAGCAGATGATTATGAGTCAGGATGGTTGCTCAAAGAAGATACATTAAAAAACTCTTTTTATTATCACTTGCGAACCCGATTAGGAAAATTATTTGATGATAATGATATTCGCATTTTTACTGAGTTTACTGATAATAAATTTAAAAATACAGAGTATCGTCCTGATATGGTTATTGCCAAGGTTGACTTGGATAGGGGGAGTAAATATTGGGGCGATGATGTAACAGAGTGTCTTGCTGTTATTGAACTTAAATATAAAAATGGGTTTAATGGTTCCAAAGATATCTATAGTGATTATAAAAAACTTAGCGTGTATGTGGATGGTTTAGGTTTTGGTTGCAAATTGTATATGGCGACAATTTGGGAATATGAAGATGATGAAACATCTTGGGAACCCGAAGAATCTGAATGGGCGAAAGGCAGACTTACGGAGTTGAATGCCTCATATAAAAAAGGCACCAAAGATATGAGATTCTATGTACAAGCGCATCAAAAATTGTAAGGAGTATAACTGTGGACGATAAAATCTTGAAGATATTTAAAGATGAGGAACTGGGTAACCTCGAAGAATTGCAGGAGTTGGCGAGGAAGGCTGACATTCTTTCGAAAAGAATTGCAACAGGTAAGCCTAAGATTAGCAAAGAAAAGAAATTTGTTTATGACAGAGCACAGAAGATTTATTCAAAATTCTGGAGTGAGCAGATGGCAGAAGCCATAGGCAAAAAGTCATTGGCAAATTTTTCTGACACATCTCCTGTGAGTATGTTATCGTATGGGTTGCAGTCTGTTGTTATGAATGGTGTGGGGAACCTTATAGAGCAGGGTGCCATAGGTGATGTGTTGGAAACAACAGTTTTATTAAATGAAGATGCATTTAATGAGATAGCTATCGAATATTCTAAAGAGCATTGCAAAGATATAGATGACTTTACTGATGAGGATTTAGAGAAAATTATTGATGTGTTCGCTGATAGATTTCTTGCTGACAGACTCAATACACTCCAACAGGTATATAAGCTTCCTGAGATTTTTGACATGCAAAAGGAGCTTTCTGCTGATGAGGATTTCAATGGAAATGTTGCTATTAATTACGATAAGATGGATCACGATAAAAAGATTAATCACACCAGAACAAAATTTGGTGCAGCAGTTTCATTGGATGAAATATATGAAAGAGCAGACGATAGTGAATATGGTCTTGGGTTGTATGAAGAAATAAATCAAGTTGAAAATCCAGAATCAGAGGTTGAAAAAATCTTTTTGAGTGTGCTAGATGATGAGGAAAAGAAGATATATTTCTTACTTAAACAGGGAAGAACACAACAAGAAATTGCAGAAGCTTTAGGTTATAAAACTCATAGTGCAGTGTCCAAAAAGAAAAAAGTAATGCTTGAGAAAATAAAAGTTGAGATAGACAGGCAGAATAATATATAAGTGAATACATAGCTTAAAGGCTTTCGAGAATCACTCTCGAAGGTCTTATTTTTTGTTCTTTTTTGCTGATTTTAAAATTTTTTTAAAAAATTTTTAGATTTTTGGAACATTTTGTGTTTCTTATGTCTGGGTATATATGAGGGGATTAATTAAAATTCTCTCTAATTAGTTTAGATAGGAGGTGAAACCATGTTAACCGATAATAAAAAACTCTTTGCAATTGATGCAGACTCCCTGATGAACGCATATATCCCGAAATTAGATTACCGAGTTGAAACTCTCTTACCCCAGGGCTTAAGTATTTTAGGTGGAGCACCTAAGGTTGGTAAGAGCATGATGGTACTTCATATGTGCGATTGTGTTTCGAAAGGTGTTGATTTTTTAGGACTCAAAACTAACAAGTCAGGTGTACTGTATATCTCATTGGAAGACACAGAAAGACGACTGCAGAGCAGACTGTTTGACATAAGTGATGAGGGTACTGAAAACCTGTTTCTTGTAACTGAAGCACTTACTTTAGGCACAGGTCTCATCGAACAATTGACGGATTTCATTACAGAAAATCCGAATGTGAAGCTGATTGTAATAGATACCTTCCAGCTTGTTCGAGATGCAAATACAGATATGTCGTACAGTAATGACTACAAAGATATGTCCATACTGAAGCATTTCGCTGATGAATTTGGTCTGTCAATTCTTCTTGTTATGCATCTGAGAAAGCAGAATGACAGCGACCCGTTCAACAGAATTGCAGGAACAACAGGCATCATTGGTGCGGCAGATAATATGTACATTCTTGATAGAAGCGACAGAGGTGAAGGCAGTGCAAAGCTGAAATGTACAGGCAGAGATATCGAAACTCGTGACATTGAATTAAGGTTCAATAAGGAAGAATGTAAGTGGGAGTTGGTAGGCGACAGCCTTCAGCAACCCGAATTCTCTTTACCGAAAACTATGTTTGAGTTGGTTGAGTTTATGAAAAATATCAAACAGTATGACGGTAGCAATACCTTGTTCTGTGAAATGTTCTGTGAGTTTTCAGGCTCAGATATTGATGCGAAAGGTCTTAAAAGGATGATGAATAAATATCGACACGAGCTTGAAAATGCCAATGTTTTCTTCTCAAGCTATCGCTCCAACGGGAGCAGGTTTTTAGGAATAACGTACTTAGAACCAACAGAGGAAAGTGCAAAGACAGAGAAAGCATTTGGTGTCACTTGAGAGCTTTTTAAGAAACTGAATGTCCGATAATAGTGGCAGGAATAAGCACGGGGGCATAAATACCCCTGTGCGACCACTTCGGACGGCGACGCCGACCGAAAAAGCCCGATTCTACGGGGGGTGTGGGCATTGTGTGTCACTACATACTTTGGCGCCTTTGACGGTATCGGTTGTGTCACTCAGAGCGCTCCAAATTCGAGAAAAATCGCCGTAAATGCCGATGTTACGGGGTTTCAAGAGTGTTAAATCGGAGCCGTTGAGTGTGTATTACTAAAATAGGAAGGAGGTTTTAACATGATAGGTGAAGATAAAATAAGAATCAGTCTTTATCTCGATAAAGATTTCGTTAAGAATGTCGATGAAGTTATAAAGAAATATGGTTATGCTTCAAGAAGTGATTTCTTTAAAATTGCAGGAGAAAATCTCGCTGCAGACAGAGCTCTTCAGGAAAATGCAACTGCTATTTCAAGAAGATTAGCTTATGAAATCAACAAAAACGGTAAAGAAAATTCCAAAAGAATTTCACAAGGCTTCTTCAGATATGCAGTTCAGCTTGAAATGTTAATGAGAGTTGTTGCAAAAATTCTCGGAGCAACAGATGTTGATATTGATAAGATTCGTAAAGATTCGATCAGAAATGTTTACTATACAAAAGGCAGAGTAAACATGGAAGAAATACTAAAAGATTATCAATATAAAAAGAACACAGAAGATGATTATGATTATAACTATGACTACATCTACGATGACGAATACAATTATTAAATAAGAAAGGTTAGTGATAAAGGTCGTGGCATTATGCCACGTCAATGTGTAAAAAAGAATACCTCACCTTGTCCCTTTAATATAAATGAAAGGGCAGGTGAGAGGGATTGAGCAAGAATAAGATTGTTCGCTTGGAGCGAACAGAATTTATGTTGAGCAAAGAGGAAAAAGAAGAGTATGAAAAAGCATTGCTTTTATCTCTTTACCAATCCCTCTTTGATGAAGGCAAAATATCATTCGAGCAGTTAAAATATTTGGAAAATATGAACTGTAAATATTGGTGATTGTGGTGATAGATATATGCCGAAAATTATAGTATTGTTGGGTTGGCAGTGGTGTGAGCTGCTGCCAACCATATAAAGAATAGGAGGTTAAAAATGAATTTAAGAACTGATAGAATTTTAAAAGTCGCAGTGTATTGTAGAGTGTCAACTGATAAAGATGACCAGGCAAACTCCCTTGAAAGTCAGCAGAAATATTTTAAGGAATACATAGAGCGAAATCCTATGTGGGAGCTTTATGATGTGTATGTTGATGAAGGCTTATCGGGAACAAGCACTAAAAAACGAAAAGCGTTTAACAGAATGATGGTTGATGCTCAACTGAAAAAGTTCGACCTTATTATCACAAAAGAGATAAGCCGTTTTGCAAGAAATACGTTGGATAGTATTTACTATACTCGTCAGCTTAAGGAGTACGGAGTAGGGGTTATGTTTGCAAACGATAACCTGTTTACTCTTGACCCTGATGCAGAGCTTCGCCTTACAATTATGGCTTCTATAGCTCAGGAAGAAAGCCGAAAAACTTCTGAAAGAGTTAAGTGGGGTCAGAAAAGACGAATGGAACAGGGTGTTGTGTTCGGACGGAATATGTTAGGATATAATGTTCGCGAAGGTAAGCTTTATGTGGATAAAGATGGCGCAAAGGTTGTTCAGAAAATATTCCATAAATATGTGATTGAGCAAAAAGGCACATCCACCATTGCAAGAGAGCTTCGTGAAGAGGGCATACCAAGCTTCAATCATTCGGAGTGGACTAACACCGTAATACTCAGGATACTGAGAAACGAAAAGTATTGCGGAGACCTGATTCAGAAGAAAACCATTACACCCAATTACCTTACTCACGAAAAAGTGATAAACAATGGTCAGGAAGATTTTATAATTATAAGAAATCATCATGAACCTATTATCACCCGTGAGCTTTTTGAAATGGCTCAAATTGAAATGGCAAAGCGTTCACCCTCGGAAGACAAACTTGCTAAGCTTGGAAGACGATACTGCTTCTCAGGGAAAATCAGATGTGCCGAGTGCGGTCATAACTTTGTGTATCACGATAAAAAGTTAGCAAGCGGAAATCGATATAAATTCTGGGAATGCTACAACAAAAAGAAATATGGCAAAAGAAAAAGAATTGATATTTCAAGTGGTAAAGAGGTGGGGTGTGACTGTAAACCTATTTCGGACAAAGATTTGAAACTGATTATGCAGAGTATTATTGAGATGCTTCAAATCAATTCCGATTCCATTCTCAGAACTATGAAAACTCAACTTTCTGAAGTGTTCAGTATGGACGGACTTGAGGACTATGAAACTAAAAAAGCAAGTCTTGATTCGTTGAAAGAAAAAAGAAATGCATTGGTTGATTTGTATCTTGATGAGTGCATAACGAAGGATGAATTTAAAGAAAAAGCTCTGAGTATGGACCGAGAAATTGAGCGTCAGGAAGAAGCATTGGGAGAACTCAGTAGGTATAAGTTTGAGAAAAAAGAGTTTAAGACAGTTGTTAATGAATGCCTGAAATATGCTGATGATTTTATCAAAAGCAGTGAAATATCTGATGAATTTATAAAAGCAATTCTTGAAGAAATGGTTATTCACAAAAACAAGGTGATTGAGGTGAAATTAAAGCTGATTCCCGGAAAGTGGAAGTTTGCAATCGAGTCAGCTACCAAAAATAAGAATCAGAAACCTAGTGAGGAAATGCCACTAGTAACTGATGTGGATACCTGTGAAACGGAAGGGGAATTTAAGCCCAAAAAACGAAAAAAACAGGCGGAAAACGCCCAAAATGACAATAAAGTTACAGATGTACCTACATCAGTCAAAAGACCTTTAAGTTCGGGATAAGGCATGGCGAAGCGTTGAGAGAGGTATCGGAGAGAAGCTCCGAGCTCACCATCAGGACCGCCATATTGAGTTATAATGATCTGGGCGAGCTTTGGGTTTGGGTTTTTGATATTTACAGGATACTGTAATTTCTTTTCATACATAAACATAATCAATCACAACTCCCTTGAAAATCCCATGGCCATGGGTCGCAGAGCCAGTCGGCTTCATTTGAACTTGTGACGGTGAGTGGTCCGAACCTGTCTTCAAATTCTTTTTTGAGCATTTTGGCTTCGTTTGTGTATTTTCGGAACATTTCATTTGCAACCTTGTCGCAAGGGTGTGTGTCAAGGTATAAATGCAATTCCCAAGCGGCAAACTTTGCCGCCTGAAGCTTGCGGAGAAGTTTATTTCTTTCAGCCATTCATAACACTTCTTCCGCAAAAAGGTTTGTTAAGCACGGGGAAGAGTGTGCCTTCGCACAAAGCCATCTCCGCAGAATAACTGGTTTTGTCAAGTTGAAATGGTACATATGCCATGGCAACAACAGCATCTTTGGGGAATTCTGTTGTTACACAGTTGCAGGGGCAATCCGCACTTGGCTTTCGCATTGCCGTTTCAACCATATAAATGTTGTTGTATTTTTCCATTATAATTCTCCTTTTTGAAGAGTTGAAGCGTATTACAACGCTCACTATATCATATGGACAAAGGTTAAATGTGTGAAAAATATAAGATTTAAAATATACTGAAGATTTTTTATAGCTTTATAATGACGTTGTTGCAGGGAAGAATACCTTGCATAAGTTTATATGTTTTGATAAAATAGAGGTATAATAGAAGAGAGGATAGTTTTATGCAGTATTTTATTTCATTTTTGGAAGGGATTATAACTTTTGTTTCGCCCTGTCTTTTGCCGATGTTACCGATTTATATTTCGTATTTTGCAGGCGGCAGTGAAAAGAATACCAAGAAAACAGTAAAAAACACATTAGGATTTATTTTAGGATTTACTGTTTTGTTTGTTGCAATGGGTGCCCTTGCGGGAACATTTGGCAGACTATTAAAGGAATACATCACGATAGTGAATTTAGTAACGGGGTTAATTGTGGTATGCTTCGGTCTTAATTTTCTTGGTATTTTAAAGCTTAATATTTTTAAAGGGACAAAAACTGCCAGAACTCAGAATTCAGGCTTTTTCTCTTCAGTTTTATTTGGTATTGTTTTTTCAATCGGATGGACGCCCTGTGTTGGTGCTTTCTTAGGCTCTGCACTTATGCTTGCTACAAGTCAGGGTAGTGTTGTTCAGGGAGTAATAATGCTTCTTCTCTATTCTTTGGGTTTGGGAATACCTTTCTTTATAAGTTCTATTCTTATAGATAAACTAAAAGGTGCTTTTGATTTTATTAAAAAGCATTATAAAGTGATTAACAAAGTTAGCGGTGTGTTGCTGGTTGTTGTGGGTATTTTAATGGCAACCGGACTTTTTGGTAAGTTTCTGGCATTGCTTTCATAAGGGAGATATCGGTTTATGAAAAATTCGGTTAAATGGATTATAATTGCTCTTGTGCTTGTTGGAGTTATTACAGGCGCATATGTTTTATATAATAAACTCAGTGGGGATTATATTACGACGTCACCTGTGCAAACAACCGCAGAAAGCAATAAACATAGTGAACAGAGTAATGACGAAAGTGATTATGCTGCGCCCGATTTCACAGTTTTGGATTATAATGGGAGTCAAGTAAATTTATCTGATTTTAAAGGCAAGCCTGTTGTAATGAATTTCTGGGCAACCTGGTGCTTTTATTGTAAAGAGGAGATGCCGGATTTTAACGAAGCATTTAAAAAGTATCCTGATGTTGAGTTTCTGATGATAAATGCAACGGATGGCTATCGTGAAACGGTTGATTCTGCAAAGAAATATATTGAAGATGAAAATTTTGATTTTAATGTGTATTTTGATACAGAGCTTGAAGCGGTAAATGCATATTATGTGAATAGCTTTCCTACAACATTTTTTATTGATGAAAACGGTAATCTTGTAACCTATGCAAATGGTATGCTTGACTATGACTCGCTTGAAAAAGGCATTGAGCTAATAAGATGAAAACATCGGGCAGTACGCTTTTTTTGCGTATTGCCTGATGACTTTATGGAGAAATATTACTTTGTTATTGAAATTATGCTTTAAGTTATGTATAATCAATTACATAACTTGCGAAAGGAAGAGATAAATGATTAAAGAAAAGCTTTCCAAAAAATCCTGGTTCACAATATGCCTTTTCAGCTTTATGGGCGGTATTGCATGGAATATTGAGAATATGTATTTCAATACATTCCTTTATAACTCCGTTTATGCAAATGCATCCGAGGCTGCTATGGCAGGTTCAATGGCACCAACTACTGCTATCAGCCGTATGGTTGCCCTTTCCGCTATTGCTGCGGTGCTTACCACATTTATAATGGGTACTCTCAGCGATAAAATGAGAAACAGAAAATTCTTCATTTCTGTTGGTTACATACTCTGGGGTATTGTTACTGCTCTTTTCGGTTTCATTACAACAGATAATGTGGCAAATATTTTAGGACTTACAGATGAAGCATTAACTCTTACAACTACCGTTTGGATAGTTATTGCTATGGACGTTATTATGACCTTTATGGGTTCAACAAGTAACGATGCTGCATTTAATGCTTGGGTTACTGATATTACAACACCAAAAATCAGACCTACTATTGAAACTGCCCTTACCTTTGTTGGATTTTTATCTGTTGCAGCAGTTATGGGTGTTGGTAGCCTTGCTCAGTCAGGTGCAGTTTCTTATAAAGCCTTCTTTGGCGTTTTGGGTCTTATTGTTACCGCTTGCGGTGTGGCAGGCTTGTTCCTCGTTGAAAATCCCAAATACCCGTCAAAAGAAAATGAAGTTTCTTCAAGCTATTGGGCAGACCTTTTCTATGGCTTCAGACCATCTGTTATTAAAGAAAACTCCCGCCTTTATCTTGCACTTTTTGCTATAGGCTTCAGTAGTATTTCTTATCAGGTGTTCTTCCCGTATCTTCTTGTTTATCTTCAGTATGTGGTTATTCCCGATAATGGTGATAATCTTATTACCACAAGCGTTATTATTACCGCTGCAGTAGTTATTGTGGCTCTAATTGCAGGCTTTGTTATTCTTCTTAAGGCTTCTGCAAAGAATAAAGCTTATGGTCTTGTTCCCTGTACAATTCTTCAGACATTAGGACTTATTCTTCTTTCAACTTCAACTGATATCAAGGTTATTCTTATCGGTGTTGTACCAACCCTTGTTGGTAACCTTGTTATGGGCATTCAGCTTAATGCTGCTATTAAGGACTTTATTCCTGAAGGTAAAGCGGGTCTTTTCCAGGGTATCAGAATGATATTCACAGTTCTTCTTCCTATGGTTATCGGTCCTGCATTGGGTGACTTGGCTTGCCGTAACTCTGCAATTACTTATGCAAATGAATTCGGAGTTGAAACAATTGTTCCATCAAGCAGTATGTTCCTATATGCAGCAATTGTTTCTGTATTTGTTGTTATTCCCTTAATCTTCCTTGTTAAAAAAGGCTTTAAGGTTGAGGAAAAATAATTCTTTGATTGGTTATATAAAAACTGTAAGTATCTTTTAAAGATGCTTACAGTTTTTTGCTTGTGTGATATAATATTTAAGGATTTTTTATTTTTAAAAAAAAGTTTGTAACGTTTTATAGTTTCGGTTGTCTAACCAACGCACCGGTGAAGATGAGGAAAAAGGAGGGTGAAAGAGTGAAAAGAAAAAGAAGTACGGAAAAAATAACCGACGAGGTTCTGTGCGGTGAATATAACGCTGTTTATCGCTACGTGGTTTCACTTTGCCACGATGAAAATCTGGCATCGGATATCACTCAGGAAACCTTTCTGAAAGCAATGAGCGCAAAAACTGGCTTCGAGGGGCAAAGCAGCCTTTATACCTGGCTTTGTGCAATTGCAAAAAGAATATTCCTTAATAAATGCAAAAAGCAAGGTCGCGAGGTTTTTGAAGAAAACTATTTTGAAAAGTTTTATTCAAATGAATGTGTTGAAGATAGCGTGTCAAAAAAAGATGCTGTATTCAACATTCATAAAATTCTCCACGAAATAAAAGAGCCATATAAAGAGGTTTTCACTTTAAGGGTTTTCGGAGAACTGAGCTTTTCTGATATTGCAAGGCTATTTTCAAAAAGCGAGGAGTGGGCAAGAGTTACCTACCACCGAGCGAGAAAAATGATTAACGAAAAAATGAGAGAGGACGGATATTATGAGTAACATACATAAAAATACATTGGATTGTAAGATCATTGAAGACCTTTTACCTTTATATTACGATGGTGCTGTGAATGATGTAACAAAAAATGCAGTTGAAGACCACCTTAATGATTGCGAAAAATGTAAAAAGGAATATGAAAAATATTCCGGTGTAGTTTTCTCTTGCGATAACAAATCAACCTCAGAAGAATTTGTATCATTGATGAAGAAAAAAAGAAAAAAGCAAATATTAACGATTATCCTTGCATCAATGCTTTGCGGTCTTGTTCTTTCAGGCACTTATAATCTTCTTTTTAAAGCATATATAAAGCCTGTTAATGATATTGAAGTTAAATGTGCTCACAAATACACGGATGATGTAACTTATTCAAACAAAAAAGTCGATAAGCTCTTTATTGTGTATTCCACAGCCAATATATCAGACCGTGAGCTTAAAAGGAGTGTTTATGAAGAAAACGGTAAATTAATATATGACATAAGCATAGACACAACAGTTATCTCAGAGTCTTACCATGATAAAAATCTGTGTGTATCGGGAATTGAACTTGTAGATCTTTCTAAGGATGCCAATAACAGATATCCTGATGTTGATATAATTATTTTCAACGGTAAAGAAATCTGGTCTGAAGAGAAAAACGGAAAGGAAGAATTGCCGGGCTATATAAAGGGATGGATGGATTTAGAAAACGGAAATAATGATGAATTCGGCGATAGTGACAGTATTTCTTGGGTTACCGCTGACGATTATTTAGAAGTTAGCTATGATTATAACAACCACGTTGTAAGGTGGGATTATGACGGAAATGTTATTTTTGACTCGGCAGAAAAAAAGCAAGATAAATAATAAAATATGGAGCAAACCAACCTATCATAGTTGGTTTGCTCCTAAAGCTTTTATATAAATTATTCAGCTTCGAACATAAGAATTATAGCTTTTTGGCCTTCGGGAAGGGGAAGGGTTAAGCCTTCGTTCATAAGCTCTTCGCCTGTTAATTTGTGTATCTCCTTCGGTTTATCAATGTCATAAATTTCATAGGTTTCTGAAGCCATAAGACCGTTGAGCTTAACTGTATATTCAGTATCATTAACCTTTGCTCGTTTGTAAATCAAAACAGTACCTTCCGTTGCATCTTCGTTTACAAACTCCATTGCGTGCATTTTATCGTTATCAAAGCTACCGAAATCAAGTGGGTAATAATTAGAGCCCATTAATGCTCTTTGTTCTAAATTTAAACTGTACTCAGGATGCTGATGTGAGTAGAAATCCATAAGCACCAATGGCATAATAGCTGACCTTGAGGCATATTCATCGGACATATAAAGGTTTGCACCTGTTATTGGAAGCCAGAAGGAAATGCCGTATGTCATAGATTGAGTTGCATCAAAAAGGTCGGGGTGATATGAACAGTTGTAGTCACTTCTCCAGAATGCGATACTACGATAAGTCATTTCAAGGTCAAGACGTTTACCGCCTGAAGCGCAGTTATCAATAATAAGACCATCAATGTTTTCTGTGAGATAATCAAGATACTTATAAAGGTTTGTTACATAGTGGTTTTCGCAGATACCTGTTCTGCCGTTGTAATATTCAGCATCTGCCTTCTGCCAGTATTTAAGAGGTGGGAAGTTGAAATCCTGACGGTAAATTGTAACACCGTTTTCTTTCATTGATTTCAAAAGGTAATCGCAATAATATTTGAAGGCATCCTCGTTTGCAAGGTTCCACATAAGGTTGTCATCATCGTCAACACTAATCAACCATTCAGAATTTTCAGAACCAACGGTATGGAAATGGGTGCCGGGCCATACTCTTTCAGGCTCGTACCAAAGGGTATGACCGAGACCTTTTTTCTTTGCATAGTCAGAAAGCTCTTTAATACCGTTGTCATATCTTTTAGTATCAACAGTCCAGTTGCCAACACCGTCATACCAACCGTCATTGTAGCTGTACCAGCCTGCATCCATCCAGAAAGCATCAATTTCTTTATATACACTATCGGCTATTTCATTGTCGAGAATGTTGATGATTTCATCGGAGGTTCTTGTGGATGTAGGACCTGCAACCTCCATTACAGTATAAGAATTCTGTTTTACATTTTCGGGATAAACGGAATCCATAACCCAATTTCTGAAAAGGTTAAAGCCTTTAAGAGGGTTATCGTTTTCATAGAAGCTGATTGAAACAAGGGGTGAACGGATTTCTTCACCCGGAAGAAGGTAAGCGTTGAAATTCTCTTGCTTAACAGCAATGTTTGTTTCGCCTTTAGAACCGGAAATGCCCGATGCCCATTGTCCTGTCCAACCTATACCGAGAATCATTCCGTAATTTTCGCCGTGGATATTAAAATAGGGGAGGAAGGCTTCAGTAGGTTTACCATCAGTAGCACTGAAATTTCTTTCAAGAGAAGTTAACTTCTTTTTGATAAGTGAAAAGTCACTTGCGGCAGTATCGCTACCCATTGAGTAGTAAAGGTCTGCTTTACCTGTTGGGAAAGCATAGTCAAGAGCGTAGAAATCACTGATAACACCTGAATCCCTTTCACCCGCATTTTTAAGATAAACAGTCCATTGGCAAGTTGCGTTATTTTCAAAAATAGTTGCCTCAACCGTTACTTCAAGATCACTGTTTTTGTTTTTATAAACTATGTATTCTGTTTGTCCGCCCTGATAAACCGAACCAAATTTAGGCTTTTCCATAATATGCTGTTCCCAATCAATTGGGTTGAATATTTCGCCATCAACCTTAAATGTGAACGGCAATTTCTTGTGTATGCCAAAGAATTTATCTTTATACCATTCAGAGCAAAGCTCTTTCTCTTCTTCGGTTATTTCTATTTCACCAGCACCTATAGTATCAAACTGAATATTCTTTTTATATTCCAGAGCTTTTATGTTTTCTTTGTTCAGAATAATCACACCACCGCAAGAAATAATGAAATAAACAATTGCAAGGATTATGTTTAATACTGCAAGCTTCTTTTTTGCTCTTAAAATGAAAGCTATTAAAAGAAGAATTGCGGATAAAGAGAAAGCAACTGTGTATGTTTTAATAACAACCTGGTCATTTAAATAGCATTCTTTATTGATACTTGCATTAATTCCCCATACCAATCCTTGAAAGAAGCCAATACCAACTAAAAATGCAATAAGCTTCGGAATCCAGTTAGTATTTTTAAAAACTGCTTTAACGAACATAACAAGGAACCAACCGATTGCCATACCTGAAAGAACAGTGTAAAGATGGATATCTGCTCCGCTCTGGGTTCCGTTAAATATGTACCATAAGGAATATGCCGCATAAATCATAAGCCCTAAAAATATTGTGGTAAGGCTTATTTCTACAATGCTGTTGTTTTTTAATTTTTTCACTTTTTTATCCCCTTTTCTATTTTCAGAACAATTATATATTTAAAATGTTTTAATTGCAACTTATTTTTATATATGAAAATATGTTTTAGCGTAAAAAGAAAAAAGAAACAAGTTTTACCTTGTCCCTTTAATCGTGTTTATTGCGCTCTTTTCAAGCCTTGAAACCTGAGCTTGCGATATGCCGATTTCTTCTGCAACTTCTGTTTGAGTCATACCTCTCATAAATCGCATAGAAAGAATTTTTTTCTCTCTTTGAGGCAGGTTTTTGATTGCTTCTTTCATGGAAATTTCGTCAATCCAGTCACCGTCGCTTTCGTCAGCACCTAATTGATCCATAAGAAAAATTGTGTCGCCACCATTTGAGAAAACCGGCTCGTAAAATGAGACCGGGTCAACTATTGCTTCAAGGGCGATTACAACCTCGCTCTTTTCTTTCCCCAATTCTTTTGCAATTTCTTCAACTGTAGGTTCTCGGTCAAGCTCGTTACTTAATTTCTCTCTTGCCTGCATAGCGTGATAAGCGGTATCTCTCATTGAACGGCTTACTCTGACCGGGTTGTTATCGCGAAGATAACGCCTTACTTCACCAATTATCATCGGTACAGCATAAGTTGAAAAGCGTACATCGTGACTTGTATCGAAATTGTCGATTGCTTTTAAAAGCCCTATGCAACCGACTTGAAAAAGGTCATCAAGATTTTCTCCCCTGTTAGCAAATCTCTGAATAACGCTTAAAACAAGTCGCAGGTTACCTGTTACAAGTTTTTCACGAGCATAATTATCGCCGTTTTTAGCCTTTTCTAATAATATATTCTTTTCTTTTTCGGGTATAACCTTTAAAGTTGAGGTATCAATTCCGCAAATTTCCACTTTGTTAAAATACATCTCGGCACTCCTTTGATTTTTATGTAAAAAGGAAAATGAGTGCGGAAAGCTCTACAAAAAGAGTATTGCCAGAAATGCGATTGGTAATCACTGCGGTGTTTACCAAATTTTAATATTTCGTGTGGCTCTTTCGCTTGACAATTTTGTTTACTGTGTTATAATTAAAGTAACATAATTTTAATTAATTGGAGGATTTTTAATATGAAAAAAGTTTTAAAAATCGTTGGCATTATTGCAGCAATTGCAGCAGCTGCAGCAGCAGTTTATGTTATCATCGAAAAAATCAAAGCTAAAAACGCTCCTCACGGCTATGATGAAGATAACTATGTTTCCTGCTCTTGCCTTGATGAAGATTTCGTAAGCGAAACAGTTGCAGAATAAAAATTTCAGAATATTTTGGACCTTATCATTTAGCTTCAGGCTAAACGATAAGGTCCGTTTTTGTATATTATGAAACAATTTACAAAAGATAAAAACGCAATTTATCTTTTGAGGTGCGTTTTATGATGTTTTTAAAAGCCTTTTTAATAGGTGGTCTGATATGTGTTATAGGTCAGCTTCTTATTGATAAAACCAAATTAACACCCGGGAGAATTCTTGTCGGTTTTGTTGTTTTGGGTGTTGTGATTGGTGCATTGGGTTGGTTTGAACCTTTGGAAAAATTTGCTGGTGCAGGTGCAACCGTACCTCTTTTAGGTTTTGGAGCTGCTCTTGTAAAAGGGACTAAAGAAGTTATTGATCAAGATGGTTGGATTGGTATTTTAACAGGGCCATTGACTTCGGGTGCAGGCGGAATTATGGTTGCAGTGCTGGCGGGTCTTATTATGTCTTGCATTACAAAGCCAAAAGCGAAATAAGGAGAAAAATGAGTAGTATAGATTTTCTTAAAGAAGCAAAAGCAATTGAAAAAGAGCTTGGGAAAAATATGAGATATTTACACAAAAATGCCGAGGTGGGTTTTGAGCTTTCAAAAACAACAGAGTATGTAAGAAAAAACTTGGAAGAACTCGGTTGTGAAGTTATGCCTTGTGGCAAAAATGGTCTTGTTTCCCTTATCGGAAAAGGTGAGGGTAAAACCTTTCTTTTAAGAGCTGATATGGATGCATTACCTGTAAAAGAAGAAACAGAACTTGATTTTGCTTGTCAAAGCGGTAATATGCACGCCTGCGGTCACGATTTTCATACAGCGATGTTGTTGGGAGCGGCAAAGCTTCTCAAAAAACACGAAAATGAAATAAAGGGAACAGTTAAATTAATGTTTCAGCCTGCGGAAGAAATTCTTTCGGGTGCTAAAAATATGATGGAAAATGGTGTGCTTGAAAATCCCAGACCCGATGGAGCTTTGATGATTCACGTTATGGCAGGTTTGCCTTTAAAAACGGGAACAGTCATTGTTGCAAACGGAATAAGTGCACCTGCTGCGGATTATTTTACAATTAATATTCAAGGTAAAGGCTGCCATGGCTCAACACCTCAGCAGGGCGTTGATGCTCTGACAATCGGTGCGCATATTCTTATAGCCTTGCAAGAAATAAATGCAAGGGAGTTGGGTGTTTCAGATGAAGCAACATTGACAATAGGGAAAATGAATGGAGGAACAACAGGGAATGTTATTGCAGATAAAACTGTTCTGGAGGGTACATTACGCGCCTATAATGAAGAAATACGCGGGCATATTAAAAAACGCATTTCTGAAATCACGCAGGGGGTTGCGAATGCTTTTCGTGGAAAGGGGATTGCCGATTTTGGCAACGGCTGTCCTCCACTTAAGAACGATGAAGAGTTATCAGGAGAAATTGAAAGATATTTAACTGATGCTTTTGGTGAGGAATGGGTTTTGAATACAGAAAAAATGGGTGGAAGAACTAATAAAAGCGGTGGCAGTGAGGATTTTTCGTATATCAGTCAAGAAGTGCCGACCTTGATGTTGGCTTTAGCCGCAGGAAATCCTGAAGAAGGTTATCTTTATCCTCAACACCATCCGAAAGTTAAATTTGATGAAAAAATTTTGCACATTGGTAGTGCAGTTCTGGCACATAGTGCATTTTCCTGGCTTGAAAATCATTGAAACAGATGTTAGAATGTAGGGGACGGTCTTGACCGTCCTTAATACATAAAATAAAAGTTGGAGGATTTTCTATGCCTTATATTAATCTTAAAACAACAAAAACAGTAGCACCCGAAAAATGTGAAGAACTTAAAACCGCATTCGGCAAAGCCATTGAAAGCTTTCCCGGTAAAACAGAAGCCTGGCTTATGGTAGGCATTGAAGATGGTGCAAAGCTTTGGTTTAAAGGCGATGCTTCAAGCGACTCTGCAATAGTTGATGTAGATTTACTTGGTCAGGTTAATTCTGATGCAAGTGAAAAAATGACCAAGGTGGTTTGCGATATTCTTGAAAATGAACTTGGTATTACGCCTGACAGAATTTATGTTAAATATACCGGCTATAAAGACTGGGGCTGGAATGGTAGTAACTTTTGATATAAAAAAGCCTTGACTCCACGAAAAGTCAAGGCTTTTTTATATCAAATATTCTTATTTTTCTTCTTTCTTCTTGTGGAAAAGAATTTTATCAACAGGGAAGTAGAGGAAGAACTGAAGAGCGGAGCAAATCATTGTTGCAATATTTTTTGCAGCAGTTTCGTTGCACCAATCAAAGCCGAGGAAAACATCCTTAAGAGTGGGGTTAAGCCAAGCTGAGAAAAGAATAAGGGCAATTGTGAAAACTATGTAGATAGGAAGAGCAATTGCAACATTTGCACCTGAATTGAAGGTTTTTTCCTTGTTAACAAAGAAAGCAACAATCTGAGCAACGATGTTTGCAACATTACTAACAATAAAGTAACCTAAACCGCCGACTGCAACGGGATATACGAAAACCCACCAGCTGAAAGGCTCGGTATAAAGCTCCTGAATTGCAGGGATGAGCTGAAGAGTGTTGAGAAGAACGAACTGAACAATCATTGCAAGAAGGCTTACAACGATGAATTTAACAAACTGCCAGATTGTAACAAGAATTGAACCCTTGGATTCAGCAGCTTTGTCGATATCTTTTAATTTTGCCATAACATTATCTCCTTTAAATTGAGTTTAAAATGATGTTACCATATTTGAAAAAATAAGTCAACAAATAAAGCTTCTTATTTGTTCAAAAGGATAAAAATAGTTTGGCAAAGTTTTAACAACTTGTTTATTGACAAACTTTTTCTGTTCCTATATAGTATAATTAGTTCCCGTTGGGAAATATTACTAAAAGCAAAACAGAAAGGATGATTATAATGGAACTTAAAGGTTCAAAAACTGAAAAAAATCTTCGTGCCGCATTTTCAGGCGAAAGCGAAGCAAGAAACAAATACACATATTTTGCATCTGTTGCTAAAAAAGAAGGTTATCAGCAGATAGCTGCTATTTTTGAGGATACTGCAAATAACGAAAAAGAACATGCTAAAATGTGGTTCAAAGAGCTTAAAGCTCTCGGAAATACTGCAGAAAATCTTCTTGCCGCTGCAGAAGGCGAAAACTATGAATGGACAGATATGTATGCTACTTTTGCTGATGAAGCAGAAGAGGAAGGCTTTGTTGAGCTTGCAGCAAAATTCCGTATGGTAGCACAGATTGAAAAATCTCACGAGGAAAGATACAGAAAGCTCCTTTCAAATGTTGAAATGCAGAAAGTTTTTGAAAAAGCAGAGGAAACAATGTGGGAATGCCGTAACTGCGGTCATCTTGTAATGGGTAAAAAAGCTCCCGAAGTTTGTCCTGTTTGCGCTCATCCTCAGAGCTATTTCGAAGTAAGAAAAGAAAACTATTAATTTTTTAAAAATAAAGGCTGTTGAGTTAAGCAAAAAACGCTTGATTTAACAGCCTTTTTTGTGTTTTTTCACAATTTATTAGGTGTCTATTTAGTAAGTTATCTCGTTGACTTTATAGTATGATATTTGCTAAAATATAGATGTATATATTGTAACTATATTTTTCCAAAGGAGAATAAAAATGGGTTTTAATGAAATTGCTGCTAAGGCAGTGAGAGTTATTGGTAAAAGAGGCTCAAAAAAGCTTATAAGAAAAGGCGTTAAGGCAGAACCTCTTCCTCGTCCTATGCCTACAGTTATCAAGGGCGATAGCTATGTTTGCGGTTATGCTTCAAGAGTGGTTATGCCAAAAGATATTCACGCTAAAAAATATTGGGTTGCAGGTCATGGAATGGGCCATGTAATTGAAAAAGTTCACGATAATATTACAGTAAGTGCAATGTGGATTGGTGCAGATGATAATGGTGGTTATATTCACATCAGCGCTGATATTATCGGTCTTACAAACTTTGAACTTAACATTGTCCGTGCAAATCTTAAAGATTTAATGGAAGAAAGTAAATGTGCAGGTGTATTTGTTTCCTGCACTCATACCCATGCAGGTTTTGATACTGTTGGCTATTGGGGTCAGCTTTATAAGCTCCAAAGCGGTAAAGACCCTGAATATATGGATTTGCTTTTGAAATCTCTTGAAGAAGTTGCAAGAGAGGCTTATCAGAAACGTAAAGCAGGTAGGCTTTATATCGGTACTGCCAGAGTACCTGAAGCACAGTTCTGCAAGAGAGAACCTAATGCAATGCACGATGTTCTCACAAGAATTCGTTTCGTTCCCGATAACGGCAGTACAGAAATGTGGTTCTTGAACTATGCAGCTCATCCCAATACTCTCGGCGGTGATAACAGAGAGTGTAGTGCGGACTATCCATATTGGCTCAGAAAAACCATTAAGGATGAAAAACGTGTTCACGTGCTTTATGGTGTTGGTGCTATCGGTGCAGTTGATCCGGGTGATTTCTGCGAAGATAAGCCCGAAAGAACTCGTATTGAAGGTGAAACACTTGGTAAAGCCGCTCTTGGCATTGAAAACGAAAAAGAAATGCCTGTTGAAATTACAGTTCTTCAGCAGAAATATTATTCACCTGTCGATAACGGACTTCTTGCTCTTATGGCATCAATCAAGGCTTGTTCATCACAGCGTTATCCCTACGAAAAGGGTGACCTCGGTCTTGCTCTTTTAACAGAAATGGTTTACATAAAGCTGGGTACTCAGCAAATTCTTATGCTTCCCGGTGAACCATTCCCTGAGGTTGTTTATGGCGGTGCTGCTCCTGCAGAAACCTCTGCAACAGGTAAGGGTACTGATATTAACCCAACACCTCTTATTGATATTGTGGGTGATAAAGACCTTCTTGTTTTCTGCGTTACCAACGATATGACAGGTTACTGTGTAACACCTAATGACTTTATTCTTCATCCCACTCAGGCTTATATTGAGCAGGGTAAGGATGTGTTTGACAGAAGACATTACCACGAAACAAACTCTCTCGGTTATTTAACAAATGAAACAATGGCAGAAAATGTTGCCGACATTATGAAGAGAGTAAAATAATTAAATACGAAAGGAAAAGGGAGATTTTGTATCTCCCTTTTCGGTGATTTATATGGAAAAAGAAAAACAAGTTGAATTACTTCATAAAACGATAAATGGTGTTTTAAAAGCCTTTGCAAATTCAATTAAAGACGGTAGCGATTTTATTCCTGTTAATTCTTATGTGCCCGAGAATTTTTATAAGGGAACAGAGAAATTTCTCAAAAATCCTTCTAAAAACGGTAAATGGAGTTTAGGTTATGCCAATGTTAATTTAACTCCCATTGACTATGCAAAAAGAGCATACTATATGGGTGGTTATATTGCTCCCGAAAATAAATTCAAAAACCTTATTGAAGAGGTTGTTGATGATATGCAGGGCAGAGCAATTGCTATTGATGATGGTTCGGGCAGGGGCGTTTCTGTTTTTTGCACTATCGACTGTATCGGTACAACCAATGGCGATATAAGAGTTATCAGAAAAATGTTCAAAGATAAATTCGAAAAGCTTTTCCCGGATAAGAAAATTGCTTCAATAAACGTTTTCTCAACTCACGCTCATAGCTGTGTTGATACGGAAGGTCTCTGGACAGATTTTCCAGGTAAGCTTTTAAGAAACCTTAAAAGAAAATACACAGGTAAAGGTGTTCTTGAACGCGGTGCGGACGAGCAGTATATGCGATTTTTGTGCGATGGTGTCAGCGATGCCCTTATAAGAGCAGTTGCAGATATGTGCGAGGGTGAATTGACTGTTGCGCAGAAGGATATAACAGAAGATTATTTCAAAAATAAAAACCGACCTTCTGCACCAAGCGTTGTTACTGATATTACAAGACTTACATTTACTCCCGATGATAAAGAAAAAACTCCTACAATTATCGTGAATTTACCTGCCCATCCTGATGTTGCAGGTTTGCCTGTTAAGGATGAAGAGGGTTCAGGTAGGCGCCTTTGTGGTGAATATGTTCACTATATGGGTGAGATAATAAATAAAGCAGGCTATAACTTTATGTTCTTTAACGGGGCAATCTGTGCTATTTATATGGCTTGCGGTGTTACCAATGACGGAGTTAAGCTTAACCACAGATATGAAATGTCCGTGCGCTTTGGCAGAGAAATCGGAAGAATCACTCTTGCTCTTACAAAAACTCTTGATGAAATAAAAAAAGACAAGCTCCTTTATGATGAAAAGGAAATAGCAGAGGAATCTGCAAACGCTGCTCAGAATGGCGGAGAATATACCCTTTGGTGTAAGGATTGGGAGCCTGTTGAAGAAAAACAAGTTAAACCGCTTCTTAATATAAGACTAAAAGAAGTTAAAATCCCAATTAAAAATGCGCTTATGGCGGCAGCAGGTAAGCTTAAGCTTGCAAATTTCAAGGTGCTTGTTGAGGGTAAGCAGGAATATGCGGTTTACTCTGAAATCGGTTATCTCGAGCTTGGCAAAGAGCTTAAAATCTGCATGGTGCCGGGTGAATTCTGTTGTGATTTGTTAACAGGCGGTGCATCTCTTTATGCAGCCGGCTCTGTTACTCACACGGATTTCGGTATTCCCTCACTTCGTGAAATCTTCGGTGAAGATACAATTGTTTTCGGTCTTGCAAATGATGCAATCGGTTACATTGTTCCCGATAATGACTATACAATGGGCGACCCTATGAACCATTATCACGAGCTTGTTTCTCTTGGCTGTAAAACCGGTTCATCTGTTATGAACGGCTTTGTTGAAATGGCAAAGGAATTGAATATTAAAGACTAGAATAAAAACAAAGGAGGTTTTCTTGTGAAATATTATCTTGGTATTGACGGTGGCGGAACCCGTACTACTGCGGCAGTTTCCGATGAAAAAGGTATTGTGCTTTTTAAAGCCGTTGGTAAAAGTATTAATTTCTATTCAGTAGGAATAAAGAAAGCACGAGAAAACCTCTCTGCTATTTTAAATGAGGTTTATAACAATCTTGGAAAAATAAAATTTGAATCCGCTTTTGTTGGTTGCTCGGCTTTGGACGATGTTGCGGACGAAAAAACAATCAATTCTCTTTGTGACGGAATAATAAAGGCTGAAAAAATCGGTATGAACAGTGATGTTTTTGTTGCTCTCGCTTCATCAGGTGAGGACAAATGCCGTATTGTTGCAATTTGCGGAACAGGTTCAATTGTTACGGGAATTGACGAAAAGGGTAATATAAAAACCAAAGGCGGTTGGGGGCATATTATCGGTGATGAAGGCTCAGCATATTCAATTGCGGTTAATGCTCTTAAAGCGTCCGCAATGCTTTATGACGAAGAGCAGAAATCACCTCTTATTAAGTGTGCTGAAGAATATTTTGGTGTTGACGATTTGAGAAAAGCGATAGACAAAATCTATTCTTCCGAAACAACAAAAGATGTTCTTGCTTCCTTTTCTGCTAAAGTGGCAGAGGTTGCAAATGAAGATTTTGTTGCAAAAACAGTAATTATCAATGAGGCTCATTTCTTCTCTAAAACTGTTCTTGCCCTTCTTAATGAAATTAAAAATTGCACCTTGCTTTCTCTTTATGGCGGAGTTTTTCAGAATAATGAGCTTTTCAGAAATTCATTTATTGATGATATAAAAGAATTCCATTCGGATTTAAAAATTAAAATGCTTGCTATACCGCCCGAAGAGGGTGCTTTGAAAATTGCGAGGGAGATGCAATGAAAAAGTATCTTGAATATATAAAAGCTAATCAGCAGATAATTGAGAAAATCGCAACAGAGGGTGCGGAGAATATTGAGAAAACTGCTCAGCTTTTCAGCGATGCTCTTATAAATGACAGAAAAATATTTTTGTTTGGCACAGGGCATTCCCATATGCTTTCGGAAGAGCTTTTTTACAGAGCAGGTGGACTTGTTAAAATTCAACCGATTTTAGACCCACCCCTTATGCTCCATATTTCTGCATCGGAAAGCACGGTTGCCGAGAGGGTAGAGGGTGTGGCTCAGAACCTTTTCAATGAATATGGAATAAAAGAAAATGATGTTATTGTAATTATTTCCAATTCAGGCAGAAATGGTGTAATTATTGATATGGCACTTCTTTGCAAAGAAAAAGGTGTAAAAACAGTTGCTCTTACAAATCTCAACCATACATATTCAGGGTTGTCACGTCATAAAAGCGGGAAAAGGCTTTGTGAAATCGCAGATGTTGTTTTAGATAACTTCGGTTGTGTTGGCGATGCGTGTGTTGAAGTTGACGGTGTTGAAGGTAAAATCTGCCCGACATCAACAGTAAGCGGTGCACTTATTCTTAATGCAGTTGTTGCAGAAGCGGTTCATATGTGTGCAAAAAAAGGTTTTGTGCCCGAGCATTTTGCCAGCTCAAATGTTGATGGCGGAGATGAAATAAACAACAAATTTGTTGAAAAGTACAAAGAGGAGATAAAGCATTTATGATTTACCCTGTACCTCAGAAAAATAACCTTAACGGTGAGAAAATAAATATTAATTCTGTTTCTGTCAATGGCGATTTTAAAGATGTGGCAGAAAAGATTTTTTCTTCATATAACATAGACATAAATAATGGTTTCAATGTTGAAATTAAAGTAAGCGACAGCAAGAAAACTACATATATTGATGAGCTTTCCCGCCTTACAGACGAGAAATATTTTATAACCGTAACAGAAGAAAAAGCTATTATTGAAGCCTCTTCAGAGCATGGAATTTTCAGAGCGGTTAATACCCTTTGCAAGCTCATTCAAAATGACGAACTGAAAACAGGTGAGCTTGAAGATTATCCGCTTTTTGAAACCCGTGGTTACATTGAAGGCTTTTACGGCAAAACCTGGAGCAATGAAAAGCGCCTTTCTGTTATGAAATTAATGGCAAAATACGGAATGAACACTTTCTACTATGCTCCAAAAGATGATATTTATCATCGTGAAAAATGGCGTGAATTATATCCAGAAGCCGAACTCAACTCATTGAAAAATCTCTATGATTTTGCAACAGAAAATCAGCTCAGCTTTGCCTGGTGCATCGGACCGGGGCTTACATATAAATATACCTCGGAAGAGGATTTCAATTTGCTTATTGAGAAAATCAGGAGCATTTATAATATTGGTGTTAAAACCTTTGGTCTTCTTCTTGACGATATTCCCTGGGAATTTCAGTATGATGAAGATAAAGAACGATTTGACGGTATAGTTGATGCCCATATCTATCTCATAAATAAAACCTATAAGGCACTAAAAGAGCTCGACGGAAATATCAACCTTACAGTTTGTCCTACTCAATATAGCGGTGACGAAAAAGGATACTATATTTCAAAATTTGGTCAGGGGATTCCTACTGATGTAAAAATGTTCTGGACAGGTGCGGAAATCTGTTCAAGAGTTTTAACTGTGAGAGAATCTGATGAACTTTTCCGTTCAACAAATCATAAACCTCTTTTCTGGGATAATTTCCCTGTTAACGATTGCGAAATGTTTCAGGAAATGCACCTTGGTGCAATAATCGGAAGAGATAGAGAGCTTTATAAACATTGCGAAGGTCTTATTTCCAATGTTATGGAATATGCAGAGTGTTCAAAAATTCCGCTTATGACTATTGCGGATTACCTCTGGAATTCTGTTGCATATAATCCCGATGAATCTCTCAAAAATGCTCATAAAGAAGTTTTGGGCGATAAGGCAGAATTGTTTGGCTACTTTGCAGACCATTTAGGTGTTTCCTGCCTTTCAAAATATAGCTCTGCTTTAATGAGCGATACCCTCGCTCATATTAACTTCCTTCTTTCAAACGGAGAGAAAGTGAGTGCGCTTAAAGAGTTTAAAGAGTATAACAATAATATGAGAAAATGCCTTAATATGCTTGAAGATACAAGCGTTGAGCTTTTCGATGAAATGGCAAAATGGGTAAAGAAATTCTCAATGTGTTGCGATTTGCTCGATGCAATTTATAGTGTTTGGGAAACACCCACAGAAGAAAATTTCATAACTCTCAAAGACCTGACAGAAAAATATAATTCAGACGGAACTGTTTTAACCGGCTTTTGTTTAAGAGAAGCAGCGGAAAAAACGTTAAATTTATACTAATCGATACGGAGAAAAAACTATGTATATCAATCCCGAAACCTATAACATTCACCCCGAAACAACCGCAACAGAAAAAGAAATGCAGAGCTATCTTTTTCTTGAAGATAACGGAGTGGAATATACAAGAGCCGAGCATGATGAGGCGGCAACAATTGAGCTTTGCGAGGGAGTTGAGAAGATTATTGATGCAAAAATCTGCAAAAATCTTCTTCTTTGCAACCGTCAGCAGACCAAGTTTTATATGCTTCTTATACCCGGTGATATGCCGTTTAAAACAAAATACCTTTCAGCGCAGATAAATTCTTCACGTCTTTCCTTTGCAAGCGGTGAGAAGATGGAGGAGCTTCTCAATGTTTCGCCCGGTTCATTGACTGTTCTTTCTTTGATGTTTGATAAAGAAGAAAATGTTGAGCTTCTCATTGAGAAAAATGTTTTCAAGGATGAGTTTTTTGCTTGTCACCCTTGTGTTAATACCGCAACTGTTAAATTCTCAACGGTGGACTTAAAAGAAAAGGTTTTACCTGCTCTTAACAGAAGCTATACAGTTGTTGATTTGGAGTGTCCTGAGGATGAAGTTTAATTCAGTTGTTTTTGACCTTGACGGAACTCTGCTTGATACTTTAGAGGATTTAAGAGACAGCGTAAATTTCGCTCTTGAAAAGAATAATTTACCCAAACGCACAACGGAAGAAATCCGTTCTTTTGTTGGTAACGGAATTCGTCTTTTGATTGAACGCTCTGTTCCTGAAAACACGCCAATAGAAACCACAGATAGATGTTTTTCTGATTTCAAGGAATATTATAAAGACCATTCTGCGATTTTAACCAAACCCTATAGTGGTATAATAGATTTAATGAAAGCTTTAAAATCAAAAGGTATTAAAATTGCCGTTGTTTCAAATAAGGCAGATTTTGCGGTTAAAACTCTTATGGAAGATTATTTCAGTGGTCTTTATGACTGTGCTTATGGCGAAAGGGCAGGAATAGAAAGAAAACCCGCGCCTGATGCAGTTTTCGGTGCGATTTCCGAAATGGGTGGAAATTTAGAAAATACTGTTTACATAGGGGATTCTGAGGTTGATGTTGAAACCTCGAAAAATGCAAAGCTTCCGTGCATAGCAGTAACCTGGGGGTTTCGTGATAAAAAGGTTTTAGGAAGCCTTAACCCTGAATATATTGTAGATAGTCCAAGTGATATATTAAGAATAATTGAAAGAGGTATGTAAATGAAAGTTTTACTTGTAAATGGTGGACCTCACGAAAAGGGTTGCACCTACACTGCACTTTGTGAAATTGAAAAAGAACTTAATGCACAAGGCATTGATGCAGAAATCTTCTGGCTTGGTAATAAGCCTGTAAGAGGTTGTATCGGTTGTGGCGGCTGTGCAAAAAACGACGGTTATTGTGTATTTGCCGATGATATTGCAAATACTCTTATTGATAAAGCATCTGAGGCGAACGGTATTATTTTCGGTTCACCTGTTCATTATGCCGCACCCTCGGGTACAATTTGCGCAGTTCTTGACAGAGCTTTCTATGCAGGTGGCAGAAAGTTCAAATATAAACCTGCTGCCGCAATTTTAAGCTGCCGCCGTGCAGGTTCAACTGCCGCATTTGATGTGCTTAATAAATATTTTACCATTAACAATATGCCCATCGTTTCCTCAGGTTATTGGAATATGGTTCACGGCTCAAAGCCCGAGGATGTTTTGCAGGATTTAGAAGGCTTGCAGATTATGAGAACTCTCGGTAAGAATATGGCATGGCTACTCAAATGCATTGAGCTTGGAAAAGAAAACGGTATAGACAGACCCGCAGGAGAGCAGAAAATCCGTACCAATTTTATCAGATAATTGATTTTGTAAAAGTTTAGTGATATACTAAAACAAACCTCCCTGGCGAAGGGAGGGGGACCGAGGAGCATATTTGCGAACTCGGTGGAGGGTTTAGCATCGTTAGGTGCGTATAATTAAATTGTTTACCTTATAATCATTGAAAGGAAGATTTTAATGAATGATATAAATGCTCTTTATGCCCTTTGGAAAGAAAAGGCAGTTCTTGATAAGGATTTGCAGGATGAACTTAAATCCATTGAGGGTGACGAGGAAGCAATACTTGACAGATTTTATAAAAATCTTGAATTCGGTACAGGCGGACTTCGTGGTGTTATCGGCGCAGGTACAAACAGAATGAATGTTTATACTGTGGGTCAGGCAACTCAGGGTCTTGCAGATTATCTTAACGAAGAATTTGAAGAACCCAGCGTTGCAATCGCTTATGACTCCCGCATTAAATCCGATGTTTTTGCAGAATGTGCTGCAGGTGTTCTTGCAGCAAACGGCATTAAGGTTTATATTTACCCTGAGCTTATGCCAACACCTATGCTTTCATTCGCAGTAAGAAGACTCGGTTGTTCTTCAGGTATTGTGCTTACTGCCAGCCATAATCCCTCAAAATACAATGGTTTCAAATGCTATGATCCCAGAGGCTTCCAGATTACCGATGAGGGTGCAGCTAAAACTTATGACTATATGAAAAAGGTTGATATGTTTGACGGCGTTAAACGTATGGACTTTGAAGAAGCACTTGCAGAAGATATGGTTGACTATATTGAAGACTGGCTCAAGGATGAATTTATTGAGCAGGTTCTCGCTTGTTCTGTAAATCCTGAAATTGTTAAAAAATCAGGTCTTAAGATTCTTTATACACCTCTTAACGGTACAGGTAATAAGCCTGTCCGCCGTGTGCTTAAAAAATTAGGCGTTGAAGATTTAAGAGTTGTTAAGGTTCAGGAAAAGCCCGATGGCAATTTCCCCACTTGTCCTTATCCCAACCCTGAAATCCGTCAGGTATTTGAAGAAGGTCTTAAAATGACAGAGGAATTCCCTGCAGACCTTATGCTTGCAACTGACCCTGACTGCGACCGTGTTGGTATTGCAGTTCGTGATAACGGCGAATATAAGCTTATGACAGGTAACGAAGTTGGCGCAATGCTTTGCGAATACCTTCTTTCTCAGCTTAAAGAAAAGGGCAAGCTTCCTGAGAACCCCGTTGTTGTTAAAACTATTGTTACAACTCCTCTTATTTCTGCTATCTGTAGAGAATATGGTGCAGAAATGGCAGACCTTCTCACAGGCTTCAAATATATCGGTGAGCTTGTTACAGAGCTGGATGAAAAAGGCGAAGCAGACCGCTATGTGCTTGGTCTTGAAGAAAGCTATGGCTACCTTACAGGCGCTCATGCTCGTGATAAGGATGGCGTTAATGCCGCTATGATTATCTGCGAAATGGCAGCTTTCTATAAAGCACAGGGTATTACACTCTGGCAGTTTATGAACAGCGTTTATGAGAAATATGGTTATTTCTTTAATCAGCTTGATAACTATGCTTTTGAGGGTGCCGCAGGTATGCAGAAAATGGCAGATATGATGGACTCTCTTCGTAATGAGCCCCCCAAGGAGATTAACGGCAGTAAGGTTGTTTGGGTTGGTGACTATAAAACCGGTATTACAACAGATGGCGAAACAGGTCTTCCCAAGTCTAATGTTCTTTCTTACAGAATGGAAAGTGGCGATACAGTAATTGTAAGACCTTCAGGCACTGAGCCTAAAATCAAAATTTATATTACTGCAAAAGCATCTTCAAGAGAGGAAGCAGAGAATAAGCTTTCAGTTATTTCCGAAAGCGTTAAAACACTCCTTGGTATTGAATAAAGAAAAAGTCCCCCACATTTTTGTGAGGGACTAATTTTTTTAGCAGCAACCGCAGTTGTTATTGCAACCGCAATCATTACCGCAACCGTTGTTGTAAGAACCGCAACCATAGCCGTTACCGTTACCGCAGAACAAAACGAGGATTATAAGGATGATAATCCATGTGCAGTTATTACCATTGTTGAAAAGGCAACCCATTCTCTTAACCCCCTTTCAATGCATAATATGATATTCAGATTTTTTTGTTACAAAGAGAATATATATTTATTAAAAGAACAGAATAAAAGCGAAATATCTTTGAAAGGTGGCGTGAAAATGGGGTATAGTTTTGATTATGATAAATATAAAAAACACAGACCATCCGATATAAGAGATTTGATTTCGGATGAATATGATTATGACTTTGCTGATGAATTTGATTATATTTTTGGCGATTATGATGATTTTGATGAAGAGAACGAGTTTTAATTATTGAATTGTTTGATTAAATGTCGTATAATGTTAAGAAGTAGAGGTGAGTACTATGCTTTGTCAACATTGTAATAAAAATGAAGCAAATATGCATATGAAACGAATCATAAACGGAAGAGCGGCAGAGGTTCATCTTTGCTCGGATTGCGCTCGTTCTTTAGGCTATGGTGAGGCTTTTTCGGGCTTTGGCTTAGGCTTTTCTGATTTTTTGAGTGATTTTCTCCTGAAAGGTGAGCATTCTTCAAATGCAACCCGTTGTCCGTTCTGTAACAAAAGCTTTGAAGAAATTGCCAAAGACGGTAAAATGGGTTGTGCAGAATGTTATAACGCTTTTTATGATAAGCTTCTTCCGTCTTTACAGCGTATCCACGGCAAAGGTACTCATATGGGCAAAAAACCTAACGGAAATAATAATTCACAGAATAAATTGGAAATGTTAAAAGAACGGTTGGAAAACGCTGTTCGTGAGCAGGATTTTGAATCCGCCGTTAAAATTCGTGATGAAATTAATTCAATATTAATGGCAGGAGGGGAACAGTAATGAGCGCAAAATGGTATTTAGGTACAGGTGCTCAGAATGATGTTGTTATCAGTACAAGCATTCACCTTGCCCGTAATATTAAGCAGTTTCCTTTTCCTGCAAGTCTTTCAATGCAGGATAAATTAAAGGTTAATTCCGTAATCAAAAACGCAACGGATGAATTAAATGATTATTCCTTTAATTATTATGAAATGAAAACTCTTTCTCAGGCAGAGGTTGTTTCTTTGGCAGAAAGGCATCTTGTAAGCCCTGAATTTGCATCATCACGTGATGGCAGAGCGCTTCTTTTAACAGAGGATGAAGCCGTCAGCGTTATGCTCAATGAAGAGGACCATATTCGTCTTCAGGTTATGTATGCCGGCTTTGCTCTTGATGAAGCATACAGAACCGCAGATAAAATTGATAGTCATCTAAGTGATAAGTTAGAATTCGCTTTTGATGACAGATTAGGCTATCTTACCCAAGACCCTACCGCATTGGGAACGGGAATGAAAGCCTCTGTTGTTCTTCATCTTCCTGCTCTTGTTTCTTCTTCCCAGATAACAAAGCTTATAACAACAGTTTCTAAATTGGGTCTCTCTCTCCGCGGTTCCTACGGAGAGGGTGCGGCTGCAAAGGGTGATTTATTCCGCTTGAGCAATACCATTACTCTCGGCATTTCTGAAAAAGCTGCAATAGAAAACCTTAAATCAATTGCTCTTCAGATTGCGGCCCAGGAAAGAGTTGCAAGGGAAGAAATTTTCAAAGCCCCCGTTACCGAAGATAGAATTTTCAGAGCTTATGGCGTTTTGAAATATGCCAGAATGATTGATACAAGCGAGTTTATGGAGCTTGTTTCTCTTGTTCGTCTTGGTGCAGTTAAGGGTGTAATCAATATGGATTGCGCACAGATTGAGGCTCTTATGATTCATATGCAGCCTGCAACAATTTCCCTTTCTGTAGATAGACCCCTTGACAGAATTGAAAGAGATAAATTACGGGCTCAGCTTGTCAGACAATGCCTTGAAAGTTGAGCACAGAGGTTATTTATGGAAGAAAAAGTCACTAAATCCAAAGCATTGGTTTCCTCTTTGCTTTTAACAATTGCCGCATTTATCTGGGGTACAGCTTTTGTTGCTCAAAGTAAAGGTCTCGAACAAATCGGCAATTTCACTTTTTTATGCTTAAGGTCTTGTCTGGCGGTTGTTGTTCTCACACCTGTTTCCTTGGCTATAATGAAAAGGAATAAGAAAACTATCGGCAACGGGCCCCATAACGAAAATAAAACATTTTTTTCTAAGAGGCTTATTGTTGGTGGTCTTCTTTGCGGTACATCAGTTTGCCTTGCCTCTTTGGTGCAACAGTATGGAATTATGTATTCAAGTGTTGGTAAAGCAGGTTTTTTAACAACTCTTTATATACTTATAGTTCCGCTTTTAGGCTTGTTCCTTAAAAGAAAGGTTAAACCTGTCCTTTGGGTTTGTATAGTTATTGCAACCTGCGGTATGTATTTTCTTTGTGTTACGGAAGCGGGTGGAATTAGCGCAGGCGATATTCTTTTGATTCTTTGTGCATTCCTTTTTGCAGTGCAGATTATGATAGTTGACCACTTTGTTCAGACGGTTGACGGCGTTCGCCTTTCACTTGTTCAGTTTTTTGTTTCTGCAGTTATTTCTGCAATAGGGATGTTTGCTTTTGAAAATCCCGACCCGGTTGCAATTTCAAGTGCATGGTTCTCTATTTTCTATGCAGGCGTTATGTCATCGGGTATAGCCTTTACTCTTCAGATTGTGGCTCAAAAAAATCTTAATCCAACAGTTGCAAGCCTTTTAATGAGCCTTGAATCTGTCTTTGCTGCATTGGCAGGTGCATTCTTTGGAGAAAGATTAACAGGAAGTGAAATCTTCGGTTGCGCTCTCGTTTTTATTGCAATCATTCTTGCTCAATTACCGGTTGAAAAGTTAATTAAGACTAACAAAACTCCGAAGAATAATTGAAATTCTTCGGAGTTAATTATTTGATCTGTGTTTAACAAAATGTTAATATTGTTTATGTAAAATAAAAAATATATTTACTTTTTCTTAATGGAGGCTAAAAGATGGTTTGTATTCTGCTTGTGGAGGATGACATTCAATTTAACAGAATCGTCTGTTCATATCTTACTGATAGTGGCTATAACATTGTGGGTTGTCATAGTGTTGCCCAAGCTCTTGAACAAATGGAAAAAATGTCATTTGATATGATAGTTTCCGATATTATGATGAAGGATGTAAACGGCTTTGAGTTTGCAGAGCAGGTTCGTGTTACCAATAAGGATATTCCGTTCTTGTTTTTGACCGCAAGGGATGATATACAGTCAAAGGAAAAAGGTTATAAAATGGGTATTGATGATTATATTGTTAAACCTGTTGAAATGAAAGAGTTGGTTTTCAGAATTGAGGCGATTTTAAGAAGAGCAAGGATTGCAAATAAAAAGAAAATTATTATTGGTGGTCTTGAATTGGATTCTGTTGAAAATGCGGCGTATTATAATGGCGAAAATCTTGGACTTTCTGTTAAAGAGTTTAATATTCTTTTTAAGTTTTTATCTTATCCAAAAAGAACTTTCACAAGAACCCAGCTTATGAATGAATTTTGGGGATATGACAGCGAAAGTGCACCCAGAACCGTTGATGTGTGCATAACAAAGCTGAGAGGGAAAATTTCTGAATGCAAAGATATAGAAATTGTAACTGTTCACGGTCTTGGATACAAGGCGGTGATTCTCGTTTGAAAATAAATAGTAAAGAAAAAGATTTTGCAAGCAGGCTGCGTAACTTTATTGTTGAATTTCTTTCTGTTTTCGCAATTGTTGCATTGAACGGCACTTTTCTTGTATTAATTTTAGTGAACGTAATCAGTAAAGGTTTTGATAAATCTACTATTGCATTAGTTGGTATATTGTATCTTTTGTTTGGTTGTACTGTTTCCGCTTGTCTGATATATTTTGTAAAAGGTAGAGTGTATTATAACAAAATTAAAGTGTTCTATGATACTGCAAGTAAGGTTGCAAAGGGTGATTTCAATGTGAGGGTTCCTGTGCTTTTTGATAAGCCGAAAAGCGAAATGGATTACCTGGCAGTGAATTTTAATAAAATGCTTACGGAAATATCTTCACTTGAAAATATGAGGAATAATTTTGTTGCTGATGTTTCTCATGAAATAAAAACTCCTTTGAGCGTTATCCAGGGTTATGCAGACCTATTGCAAAACCAGGATTTATCTGTTGAAAAAAGGAGTGAATATACTTTTTTGCTTTCCAAGGCTATTACATCGCTAACTAATTTAGTAACCAATATTCTTAAATTAAATAAAATTGAAAATCAAGGAATAATTCAAAAAGAAAAATTCTCTTTAGATGAGCAAATCAGACACTGTATTCTTGCATACGAAGAGAAAATTGATGAAAAGAATATTGAACTTGATGTGGATTTAGATGAGGTTACAATAAAAAGCGATAGAGCGCTTTTAGAAATCGTTTGGAATAATCTGATTTCCAATGCGGTTAAATATACTTCCTACGGCGGTAAAATCAGCATACTGTTAAAAAAAGGTAAAAACAGTATTATTGTTCGTGTAGCGGATGATGGTTGCGGAATGAGTCGTGAAATTCAAAAGCATATTTTCGATAAATTTTATCAGGGTGATTCGTCTCATTCGCAAGAGGGAAACGGTTTGGGACTTGCTTTGGTTAAGCAGGTTGTTAATATGCTTGATTATAAAATAAATGTTGAAAGTGCTTTGGGTAAGGGCTCAGAGTTTACCGTTATCATTTAACATAAATTTAACAACAGTAGTTTAAAATGCTACTGTTGTTATTTTTTGTTGGTGGTGAGTAGAATAAAAAAGAATAAAAATGCAGGTTCTGAGATGAAGAAAAGGGCGTTGCTTATACTTATAGGAGCTGTTCTGCTTACAACAGTTGTGCTTTTATCTGTAGTAGTTATTAAAAATTACGGCGAATCAAAAAATGGAACGCCGGATTATGCAGAAACTAGCATAGTTTATAAAGAAGGCTTAACTTTTGCTCCAACTAAAGAAGATAAGAGCAACCAAAAAGATGAGATTGAAACAGAAATTATTGGAACTGTGCAAACAGGTAATACACAAGCGCCTGTAATAGATAAGCCGAATGCTTCCGTTGAAGCTCTTCCGGACCCTTCAGGTTGGACAACCGCTCAGATTGTTGCAAAAGCGAAAGATGCTGTTAATAAAACAAAAGCATATACAGGTAATCTGACTGTGACTCATTCTGAAAGTTTTAATGCAAATGTTACGGAATGTAGCGCGGGCGGAATTGTTAGAAGTGTTGTTGATTTAATGATTGGTTGGGTTGTAAAACCTGTGGAAGAAACTCTTGTTTACCAAAATGGTAAAGCGGTTAATTCTGAGGGCGAAACCGTACCTATTATTCTTCCTAAAAAGAATGCTTTTACATTAACAGAAAATGGTGTCAAATCTGCTTCTGTGCAGCGCGCAGGAAATGAATATGTTGTAAAAATAAACCTTGTTGAAGAAGATGTTGGGATGTATGATGTTCCCAAACATAATGCTGCTTCTATCGGCTACCTTGACGTAGCAAACTTTGATTTGAGTTTTATGGAAGTGGATTCAGCGTATATCGTTTATAAAGGTTCAAGTATTGAACTGAGAATAAATACAGAAGGTTATGTAACCTATGCAAATTATAAAATACCGCTCCATATAGATGGTTCGGCTCATAAAGGATCTATAAGCGGTTCTGCTACCTTTGAAGGTGAGCAAACAGAAGAATGGCGAATAGCTTGGTGAAAGAGGGATTTTTAAATGGCATTTAAACAAAAAGCAGTTGCTTTAATTATTAAAGAAGCAATAAAATACGTTAGAAAAGATTATGATAAAAATCTTTTTAAATTGATTGATTTTGGTGATAAATTAGTTAAAGAAGAAATTCACCATAAGGTTCTCAGAGGTCTTAAAGAGAGACTTTCAAGACCCGGTAATGAATGGGCTACTCTTATAAAAAGAATAGTTATGGATACTGATCCCGATGTTATCCAAAAGCTTATTCCGCCCTTCATTAACAGTGTTGTAAAAAGCTATGACAGAAGACGTGCAGCTATGATGGAGCACGGCTGCAATATTCCGTGGGCAATTCTCATAGATGTTACAACTGCTTGTAACCTTAAATGTACCGGTTGTTGGGCAGCTCAGTATGGTAATCATCTTCAGATGACTTATGATGACATCAATAAAGTTATCAAAGAGGGTAAGGAACTGGGTACATATGTTTACCTTTACACAGGTGGCGAACCTCTTGTTCGTAAAAATGACCTTATCCGTATTTGTAAAGAAAATCCCGATTGCCTTTTCATTACCTTTACAAATGGTACTCTTTGTGATGATGCTTTTGCAGATGAGCTTAAAAAAGTTGGTAATATGTTCCTTACAATTTCAATCGAAGGTAACGAAGAAACAACCGATGCCCGTCGTGGTAAAGGCACATATAAAGCAGTTATTTCTGCTATGGAGCGTCTCAAAAAACGTGGTATTCCTTTTGGTTCATCACTTTGCTATACAAAACTCAATGCAGATGTTATCGCATCTGATGAATATGCAGATTTCCTTATTTCCCAAGGTGTCCTTTTTGCTTGGTATTTTACATTTGTTCCCGTTGGTTGCGGTTCAACTCCCGAACTTATGGCAACTGCAGAGCAACGTGAAATGATGTATAACCAAATCCGTAAATGGAGATTTAAAGAAGTTAAGCCTATGTTTACAATCGACTTCTTTAATGATGGTGAATATGTTGGCGGATGCGTTGCCGGCGGTAAGCAGTATTTCCATATCAGTGCAAATGGTGACTGTGAGCCTTGCGTATTTGCTCACTATTCTAATGTGAATATTAAAGATAAAGATAAACATGTTCTTGACGCTCTTAAGAGCCCTATCTTTATGGCTTATAAAGCTCGTCAGCCTTTCTCAGATAATATGCTTCGTGCTTGTCCGGTTATGGATAATCCCGGTGCTATTAAGAAAATGGTTCAGGAAAGTGGTGCAAAATCAACTGATTTACAAAGCCCTGAAAGAGTTGAAGAGCTTTTCGCAAAAACAGTTGATGTAGCAAGAAAATGGAAAGATACTGCCGACAGAATGGCAGATGATTACGGATTCGTTCAGTGGCATATTCGTAGTGTTGATATCTACAAAGGTTACGAATCCGAACATATAAAAGATTATGAAGATTTTGAATAAATCAATTGAAAGAGCTAAAACTCCCGAATCAGTAGGTATAGACTCCTCGGTTATCTCAAAGATGACCGAGGAAATGTCATATAGAGGCATAAATGTTCACAGCTTAATGATTTTAAGAGATAATAAGGTGGCTTGTGAAGCATGGAGCAAACCGCTTGAACCTGAAATGCCACATATGGTCTATTCTATAAGTAAAAGTTTTTTGGCTACTGCTTATGGTTTTGCTTTGGATGAAGGGAAAATAACAAGAGAAACTAAACTTGTCGATTTGTTTCCCGAGTTACATAAAAAGAAAGATAAATATTTGGAAAAGCTTACAATTCATCATCTTTTGTGTATGACCGCAGGGAAACAGACTTCTATTCGGGGTAGCAAAAGTGACGATTGGTTAAAACTTTTTGTTAATGCAAAATGGATTTTTGAACCCGGGACAAGCTGGCGTTATGTAAACGATAACTACTATGTAGCGTCAAGAATGCTTAGTGAAGTTTTGGGTGAATCTATAACTGAATATCTTACACCTCGTTTGTTCGAGCCCCTGGGGATTGATGTCCCGTTCTGGGAACATTCTCCCGATGGTGTTGAAGCAGGTGGTTGGGGCTTGATGCTTAGAACCGAAGATATTGCAAAATTAATTTTGTGTTATCAAAATAAAGGGGAATTTAATGATGTTCAGGTAATACCTGAATGGTGGACAAAAGAAGCAACGAGCTTTATAACAGATAATTCAGTCAGCGAGAAAGAGTCCGATGCAAGTGCAGGTTATGGTTGTGGCTTTTGGCGATGCGCTGGTATGCCCAACACTTACAGATGCGAGGGAATGTTCTGCCAATACGGTATTTCCTTTGAAGATTACGGAGCGTCTCTTATTATGACATCGGAGCATAGTGGATTGCAAGAAACTCTTGATGTTATATGGGAATATATGCCGAAGGCTTTTATTGAACCTGATTCAGAAAAAGAAAGTCAAGTAATAGCTTTGCCTGATAAATCAGCAGTTATAAATAAGGCTCGTTCTGAAACGGAAAAGCTTATAAACGGCAAAACATACTCTTTGAAAAAATGCAGATTTGTTAATTTTATAGGCTTCCCTATAAGTGTGTTACCGATGCCTATTGTCTTTTTTGCTAAAGACAGAGGCGGTAATATGAATAATTTGAAGTTCTGTTTTTCAGAGAATGGTTGCACTTTTTCATGGAAAGAAGATGGTGGATTTGAAAATAAAATTTACCTTTCGATGAATGGTGAGGCGAGCCTTGATGAAGTTATTATAGGCGAACTCAAAATGCTTGTTCGCTCTTATGCATATTGGGAGAATAGTGATACTCTTGTTATGCATATAAGACCATTGTCATCAGTGGCAGAAAGAGTTTTAAAATTTGAATTTAAAGGCAATAGAATTAAAATGTATCCCAGTTATATTCCGGGTACGGATGAAAAAGCCAAAAAGGTTGGAGATAAGCTGAAGTGCATTTTAATTGGGAAATGGTTCCATTGGTGGATTGATTTTCTTGTGCCAAGAGTCGGTAAAATTCTTAACCCAACTCATTACGGTAAACAAATATGAACAATACCAAAAGGAAATGTGAATTTTCCTTTTGGTATTGTTTTTTTTATGTTGATTTAGTATAATTAAAATGTATTTGTATAATTAATCAACGAGGTGTTAGTTTGGCTAAATACGGCTTTGACTTGCAGCGTAAAAATAAAAAAAGAAAAACAACTGCTCTTATATGCTTGTTTATTGCTTTTGTAATTTTTTTAGGCTCTTTTTCCACATTTTTATTGTGGCGTTCTTTGAATTATGATTTTAACAATATTTTTGTAAAAAACGATGAGGAAAGTACAACTTCTGCTATTACCACAGAAAATGCAAATACCATAGTTTATGAAGGTGGTGCACTTTTTCTTGTGGCAGTTACATCCGATGATGGAAAAGAAACTCGATTTATTAATCTTATTGATGTGAATTTGGGTGAAAAAACCGTCAGAGTGCTTCCTTTTAACCATACGGAAAAAAGTAAACAATATAAATCAACCTATGAAAAGATTTTACTTGAAAATGGAGTAAAAGAACTGGTTTCTGCAGTTGAAAACGATAGAGGCGTTGATGTTGACAGGTATGCTCTTTTTACAGATTCGGGTTATAAATCTGTATTCAGAGCGTTGGGAGATGTAACTGTAAGAGTTAATAAAGATATTGAATATGATACACCGGATATGTTCTTAGAGCTTAAAAGAGGCGAGAATACAATTGCGCCCGAAAAAGTTTTTAAGTATATGAAATATATCTGTGAAACTGAAAAAGGTTACGAATGTTCAAGACTGAATGCAGAAATAATAGTATCTTCTTTTGAAGCGTTTTATAATATTCAAAAATTTAATTCTGCCGATTCGCTTTTTTCAAAACTGATTAATTATTGTAAAAGTGATATTTCTATTGTGGATTACACAGATAATAAAGAAAAAATAGAATATCTCATTCCAAAAACATCAAAAGAAAAATTAAAAGTTTATGTTTCCGAAAAGGAGATTAATGATGAAGATAAATGATAAAAAAATTAAAATACTTGTTGCCTTAGTTGCTGTGTTTTTGGTGGCGATAGTTGTAAGCGGAACACTGCTTTATGCAATTTATGATACAAGCTTAAAACCTGCAGAGTTTCAGAATTTACAAGCACCTGCATCAGGTATTGATTCAGGTTATTACAGGCATTGTTATTATGAGTTGTCGGCGGAAGAGCAAGCGATTTATACAGTTATTCTTGATAGCATTTATAATATGCCCGAAAGAATAGAGATTCCCAAATTAATTGCGGGTAATCTTAATAAGATTTTTACAGCCATATCTTACGATAATCCTGATCTTTTTTGTTTGGGTGTTAATTGCAAGGTTTATACCGAAGGCTTAAAAACATATTTTGAACCCACGTATTCAATTACTAAGGAAGAATACAAAAAACAACAAGATGAATTAAAAACTGTTGTACCTGTTATTCTAAAAGGTGCTGAAAAATATAGTGCTATATATGAAAAAGAATTGTATATTCACGATTATATTGTATCAAACACAGTTTATGTTGACCCCGAAACAAGTGCTAATGCAAATAGTATTTATGGTTGCCTTGTTGAAGGTAAAGCATCCTGTGAAGGTTATTCAAGAGCTTTTCAGTATCTTTTAAGTGCATTGAATATTGATAACAGACTTATTACGGGTGAATCAACTGAGGATGGTGAAAATTACATTGGTCATATGTGGAACTATGTTGTTCTTGATGGTCAGGGTTATTTCGTTGATGTAACCTGGGATGATCCTAAAACTGCTACTCAGGTTCTTCGTCATACATTCTTTAATGTAACAACGGATGATATTCTTTTAGAGCATCGTGATATTGAACAAAGTGTTCCTCTTTGCACTGCTACCAGATATAATTATTTTGTTTATGAAAATGCATTTATAAATAATGTTGAAACAGAGCAACTTGAAACCGCTGTCGAAAATGCGGTTTATAATGCAAGTCAGCGGAATTATAAATGTGTTGAGCTTCGCTTTGCAGATATGGATTCACTTAATACAGCGAAAGACACGCTTTTCAATACAGGTGTTGTTTACACAATTTATCACGATTTAGGTCTTATTGAGGATTTAGTTGGTGCAAAGGTTTATTATAGTACAGATGAAAAGATGAATGCTCTTTGTCTTTTCTTTTGAGGGTGAAATAAATGGATAGAGAAAAAATAGAAAGGGCAGTCAGGGATATTCTTGAGGCAATAGGAGAGGACCCGGATAGGGAGGGGCTTAAGGAAACTCCTAACCGAGTTGCAAGAATGTATGAAGAGGTTTTTTCAGGGCTTTCTGAGGATGCTCATACCCATCTTAAACTTTTTAATGAACCGGGTAATGATGAAATGGTTGTTGTTCGTGATATACCATTATATTCAATGTGTGAGCACCATCTTTTACCCTTTGTCGGTAAAGCTCATATTGCCTATATTCCTGCTGACGGAAGAATTATCGGATTGTCAAAGCTTGCTCGTATAGTTAATGTTTATGCAAAGCGTCCTCAGGTTCAGGAACGCCTTACAACTCAGATTGCAGATTTCCTTTATGATGAACTAGGTGCAAAGAGCGTTGCGGTTATTATTGAGGCAGAGCATCTTTGTATGACAATGCGCGGTGCAAAAGCTGCAGGTGCAGTTACGCAGACTTCCGCTCTTCGCGGTACTGCAAGAAGTGATGCAAGAACCCGTTCGGAAGTTATGTCTTTGTTAACAGGTGGGAAATAATGTTTTCTTTCAAAGCTTTAATTGAAAAGAAGAAATCTCCTCTTGTAATGGGGATTCTGAATATTACTCCGGATTCGTTTTCTGATGGTGGAGAGTTCAATGGCCTTTCGAGTGCTCTCGAAAGGCTTAATAAACTTTATGAAGAGGGCGCCGATATTGTTGATATTGGTGCTTGTTCAACCGCACCTGATAATACTATTATATCTGTTAAAGAGGAATTGAAGCGTCTTGAGATTTTGCCACAACTTGTTAAAAATGCAAAATCGCCTTTGTCTATTGATACATTCAGACCTGAAGTTGCCCGTTTTGCTCTTGAAAATGGTGTGAGTATAATTAACGATGAAAGTGGTACTTTCAATCCTGCTATGGCGGAGCTTGTTAAAGAGTATAACGCAGGCTGGATTTTTATGCACACAGGTGGAAAGAATTCTAAAGAAGTAACCGAATATAAAAATGGTGTAGTCCAAGATGTTGTAACTTTTTTCAAGAATATGAAAACTAAGGCGGTTGATTCCGGTATAAATGAAGAATGTCTTTGCTATGACTGTGGTATAGGTTTTGGGAAAAGTCGTGATGATGATTTAGAACTTTTGCGAAATTGCAAAAGACTTTCCGGATATTCACCGTTATTAATTGGCGTTTCAAGAAAACGGGTGATAGGTGAGTTAACCGGACAAGCAAACCCAAAAGACCGAGTTTCTGGAAGTGTGGCGGCTGCGGTTAGTTGTGCTTTGAAAGGTGCAGAAGTTTTGCGTGTTCATGATGTTAAAGAAACAGTTGATGCTTTGAAGGTTATTAATATACTATTATAATATAGGAGAAAAAATGGAAAAGATAATTATTAAAGGCTTAAGATTAAAAGCATACCATGGAGTGAATCCTGAGGAAAAGATAGAAGGGCAGATGTTTGAGCTTGATATAACCGCTCTTATAGATGCTAAGAGCGCATATGCAAGTGATGAGCTGGACGATACTGTCAGCTATGCAAAGATAATTAAAACTGCAAGAGCTGTCTTTACTGCTGAGAGTTATAACCTTATTGAATATGCTGCTAATAAAGTTGGTATGGAAATAATGAAAACATACCCCAAACTTAAAAGTGTTACTGTTTTACTTAAAAAGCCGGAAGCACCTATAAGTGCAGATTTTGATTATGTTGCAGTAGAAGAAACAATTACAAGAGAAGAGTATGCGGAGATAGTAGGAGAATGAAAGCGGTAATAGGTATCGGGACAAATATCGGTGACAGAACGGGGAATATCAGAAATGCAGTTGATGCTTTGGATCTGTTGCCCAATGTGAAGGTTTTGAGGTATTCTTCAATTTATGAAACAGACCCGTGGGGATTTACAGAGCAACAGAGTTTTTATAATACCGTTGTTGAGGTGGAAACCACTAAATCACCTGAAATGCTTTTGGGTGCTTGTTTGGGAATTGAAGCAGGAATGGGGAGAGTGCGTGAATTTAAAAATGGTCCGAGAGTAATAGACTTGGATTTGCTGGTGTTTGAAAATTATGAAAGTAATTCATCGGATATTACTGTGCCGCATTCTTTAATAGGAGAAAGAGATTTTGTTTTAGTACCGCTTAAAGAGTTGTATAATGATATGAATGTATTGGGTTTTTCATATGTAAAACAGTATGAAAATATAGTGAAAAAATCGACTGCAAAAAAAGTTGAAAAAATTTAAAGTTAGGTATTGACTTTTCGAAATCATGGTGATATAATTCTGTCTCGTTGGCGACAAGAGAGCTCGTCGGAAATAACCGAAAAAATGCTCTTTAGAGCGAGAAAAAGCGAAACACCCGGGTGGGTTGGAAAAACGCTAAAAAATCGCAAAAAAGTTGTTGACAAATGATATCGAAGATGATATTATATTCAGGCACTCGCGAGTTGAGGACAAACTTCCGAGCCTCGAGAGTAGCGTAACGAACCTTGAAAATTAAACAACGAGAAAAGAAAGAAACCCTTGAGATTTTTTTGAGCGTAAAAGAGATTTTGCGACAGTAAAATTCGGGCTTCGAAAGAAGTTTGAAAGCGATACGCTAGAGTATCGAGAATGAGCGAGAAAGCTCTGAAAAAAGGTTTAGACATCGAAAGATGTATAGATACAATTTTTTAGAGAGTTTGATCCTGGCTCAGGACGAACGCTGGCGGCGTGCCTAACACATGCAAGTCGAACGGAGAGCATATAATCAAGACTTCGGTCAAGAGAGTAT
>JAZUSD010000092.1:0-59949 GCA_045606545.1 Acutalibacteraceae bacterium
CGGTGGGAATCGGAAAGTACAAGTATTCTCATACATAATCAGCCCCTTGGTTCAATATATTGTACTAATTATAATACTATGGGTTGGTGATTTCAATGAGCAATTTGAATAATGAGAAAATTGATGTGAATGAGCTTATGAAGAAGGCGAAAAATAGTAAGAATCTGAATACTAATGAGGGATTGAACGATTTTATAAATAATAATTTAAGTGAAGAACAGGCAAGTGCAGTGAAAAATCTTCTTCAGGATGAAGAGAAAACCAAAGCACTTCTAAACAGTGATGCGGCAAAAGCTATTTTTAATAAATTCTTCGGAGGAAAAAACGATGGCTGAATTTGACTTGAATGCCATTTTGAACTCCTTAACTCCTGATGATATTGAAAATTTAAAAAAGACTGCGGCATCCGTTTTGGGTGGGGGAAATATTGAACCGCCTAAAAAAGAGCCTGAAATAAAAAATAATAAGCAAGACCAAAATCAGTTTGACATTGAAGATTTGTTGAAGAATATAGGCGGTTCAAATTCTTTTGGCATGCCTGATTTAAGTCAGCTTTCTGCCATAGTACCAATTTTGCAAGCTTTTAATTCTCATGATGAGCGATTGGATTTTATAAATGCTTTAAAACCGCTTTTATCGGAAGAACGGCAGAAGAAAGCGGATGAGGCAACAAAGCTTGTTAAGCTGATGTCTGTTTTACCGCTTTTAAGGGAAAGGGGAATAATGTAAATGGCGGATTATTCTTATCAGGACCTTATGAAAATGCAGAATGATGCAATTCGCAGAGCAGAGGATATGCAAAGACGGGCAAGGCAGAGTGCAGGACTTGAAAGGGGAAAACAGGAAAACCAACAAAACATCACTGCAAAAAAAGAAGAACCCCGAAGAGTTCATATGCCAAATGATTATTTAGAGAATTTAAAGCATTACGGCTCTAATTCTTCAAAGACTGAAAATGAGCCGAGAGAAAAAGAAGAAACCAAAAAAGAAAATAAAAAAGAATACAAAAATGAACAAAGCAACAATCAACCAAAATTTCAGAACAGCTTTGAGGATAAAATGAAAAGTGTTTTCGGAGATTTGAATATAGACAGCGATAAGGCACTTTTGTTATCACTCATTTTGCTTTTATCGGAAGAAAAGGCGGATGAATTGCTGATTATGGCTTTGATTTATATGCTGACATAAAAAGGAACCCACGGAAAAACCGTGGGTTTAATTTATTAAAGGTCTAAAAACTCTTTTTTACACTGGTCTTGGAGAGCGAATCTTTCAACAATTGCCCAGAGGTTTTCGTCTGTAATTGTGTTGATTCTCTTACCACTTGCAGTTGCAAGCATATAAAGCTGAGCTGCTTTTTCAACGGTTTCGATAAGACCGAAGGTTTCGTCCATATCTTTACCTGCACCGTAGATACCGTGAAGACCCCAGATAACAAGTCTGTATTCTTCCATTTTCTTTGCAGTTGCAATACCGATTTCATTGTTACCGCAAACCATCCAGGGAAGAACGCCGATACCATCGGGGAAAACGACGATACATTCAGTACACATTTCCCAAAGAGTGTGAGTGAATTTTTTCTCATCAAGCTCGTGAATGTGGTTCATTGCAAGAGTGTATGTAGGATGAGAGTGCATAACAACTCTGTTTTCGGGATTAACCTTAAGTCTTGAAATATGGCTCATAAGGTGAGCAGGAAGCTCACTTGTGAATTTACCGCCATCCTTATAACCCCAGAGAAGCTCTGCAGTTGTGCCGTCCTTTGCAATACGGATGATACCGAGGTTTGTTTCGGGGTCAACTTCAACATTCTTAAAGTACTTACCTGTACCTGTAACGATAAAGATTTTTCCGATAAGGTAAGTTGCGTCAAAGCCTGTGGGGATTTCGCGGATAACATTGTTAAGGTCAAGGTATTCTGCAACCTCTTCCTCTTCCAGCATATAGCTGATGTTGCCACCATTTCTTTCGTCCCAACCCTGACGGTACATATTAGCGGTTGCACGTTTCATTTCTTCCACAAAGGGAGCTGTTAAAATGTCTTTCATACTCTTTTCACCAATACCTTTTCTTCATATTCTTTGATTTCTTTAAAGTAATCATTATTAACATTTTCTCTTGCGAGATATTCTGCCCATACATCACCAAGGGGGGCAGTTTTCATTTCTTCCTGAAGATACATAAGCTCTGTGAATGAGCTTTCTTCCTGAAGAGCTTTCATTTTATCTGTGGGTAATAAAAGCGCATTAAGAAGTGCCTTCTGAACATTTCTAACACCTGTTACCCAAGCAGAAATTCTGTTTATTGAAGCATCGAAATAGTCTGTTGCGATGAACACTCTGCCCAGTGCATCGTGGGAAACGATTTCTTTTGCAATTTCCTTTGTTTCGTCATCAAAAATAACAACATGGTCAGAGTCCCAACGAACACCTCTTGTAACGTGGAGAGCGATTTTCTCATTGAAGAGAAGAAGAGAGGAGATTTTATCGGAAACTAATTCTGTCGGGTGGTAGTGACCATTGTCCATAAGGGGAGTAATGCCCTTGTTTGCAGAATATGAAAGGCAGAATTCTGCAGAGCCTACAGTATAGCTTTCAAGACCTATTCCGAAAACCTTAGATTCAAGAGTTACATAAACCTTTGATTTATCATAGGGAGTGTCAAGAATTTCATCAAGAGATTTTTTAAATCTTGCTCTTGGGGAAAGTCTGTCTGCGGGAATGTCCTTATAGCCATCGGGAATCCAGATGTTCATAACGCAGGGCACACCTGTTTCGTTTGCAAAATATTCGGAGATTTTAAGACAAGCTTTACCGTGCTCAACCCAGAATTTTCTTACATCTTCATCGGGAGAAGAAAGGGTGAGACCGTCTTTAACCATAGCGTGAGAGAAATAAGTAGGGTTAAAGTCAATACCCATATTTCTTTCCTTTGCAAAATCCACCCATTTTTTGAAATGCTCAGGTTTAAGAGCGTTTCTGTCGGCAAATTCGCCGTCTTCAAAAATAGCATAGCTTGCGTGAAGATTAAGCTTTTTCTTTCCGGGGATAAGAGAAAAAGCCTTGTCCAGGTCTGCCATAAGCTCCTCGGGAGTTGTTGCTTTACCGGGGTAGTTACCCGTTGTCTGAATACCGCCGGAAAGACTTTCTTTACTGTCAAAGCCAACAACATCGTCACCCTGCCAGCAATGAACAGAAATTGTCACATCCTTAAGAGTTTCGAGGGCTTTTTCTGCATCAACGCCAAAAGAAGAATAAATCTTCTTTGCTTCTTCATATCTTGACATTAGAAAACCTCTTTTCAGTAAAAGTTTACATACACAAATAGTATATATTTACCGAAATGAAAAGTCAATGAAGAGAGTAACAAAAAATGGAAAAAATCATAGTATGAGATATAAGTTTCAGGAGAAATGAGTTGATATTTTGAAAAAAACAGTTCTTCCCGTATCATTCTTTTTTGGTGCGAATAATAAATCAGGGTATTGCTCCCTTTATAATACCCTTTACGACCCATACATAGAAGGAAAGCATCTCATACTTAAAGGCGGTCCCGGTACAGGGAAATCTACCCTTATGAGAAAGGTTGCAGAAAAGGCAGAAATAAAGGGCTATTATGTTGAAAGAGGTTTTTGCAGCGCGGATCCAAGCTCTCTTGATGTGGTGTTGGTTCCTGAAATTAATTTTTCAATCTGTGATGGTACCGCTCCCCATACCTTTGACCCTAAAATGCCCGGAGTAAGCGAGCATATTATTGATTTAAGTGTGGCGTGGGACAGAAAATATCTGAATTCTCATATTGATGAAATAGGAAAACTTATGAAAGAAAATGCTCTTCAACACAAAAAGACCGTTGAGTTTTTGAGGGTGGCTTCTGCAATTGAGGTGGAAAGCACGGCAATATGCACTAATTCCATTGATGAAGAAAAGCTTATGCGTTATGTTAAACGCCTTGCAAACAGAATAATCCCTGAAAAGAAAAGTGATGAAAAGGGCAAAATTTATAAAAGATTTTTAAGTGCAGTTTCACCTGATGGAATTGATGTAAAATATGAAACTGTGGTTGCTTTGTCGGAGAAAATTATCACAATTGAAGATGAGTTTTCTGTTATTTCACCCTTTATTGCCGAATATATAAGCAATTGTGCTGTGGAAATGGGTTATGATGTATATCAATGCTATTGCCCATTGTTCCCGAATATGAAAATTGAGCATATTATTATTCCTCAACTTAAAACTGCGATTTTCACTCAGAACAGTTATCATTATTCAATTGATGATGGTGAACGTTTGGTTCATGCTACACGTTTTTATGATAAAGATACATTTTATGCCAATAAAGAAAAACTCGCTCTTCAGAAAAGAGCGAAAAGAGAATTGATTGATGAAGCAGTGAAAAAGCTTTCAATTGCTAAAAATATTCACGACCAGCTTGAAGATTATTATATCAAAGCAACGGACTTTGATGTGATAAATGAGATTGGAGAGAAGATATTGAAATCAATAAATTAATAACAATGCACTTTGCGTTTCTCGTAAAGTGCATTGTTATTATAATGATCTTCTCCAATGAAAAAGATATTGCTGAGCTATGCCTTCTGTACCTTTAATGCATTCAGGTAATCCGTCCGGGTAAAGCTCGGCGACAATTCTTTTAACCCAGACATCAACAGGGAAGGCTTCCATTCTGCCGAATCCGTAAAGAAGCGCACATTGGGCAACCTTTTCGCCCACGCCTTTAATTTTTAAAAGCTCGTTCTTGGCATCCTCAAAATCCATTGTTTTAACTTTTTCTAAATCAACTTCGCCACTTGAGATTTTTCTTGCGGCATCAATAATGTATTTTGCTCTGAAACCTGAGCGGATAACAGCTAAATCTTCAACTTCAAGAACTGCAAGCTTTTCGGGAGTCGGGAAACTGTAGCCACCATCTATTTTTTCGCCGAAATTCTCGCAAAGACGTTGGATTATACCTTTAATACGCGGAATGTTATTGTTGGCAGAGATTATGAAAGAGCAAATTGCTTCCCATTCATCCTGCTTTAAAATGCGTATTCCCGGATAGGCTTTACAAGCGGTTATGAGATTTTCTTCATTGTATGAAGAAAGAATTTTTTCATAATCTCTTTCTAAATCGAAATATTTAAGCCAGATTTTTTCAAAATCTTCTTTTGTTGTATTGAAGAATGTGATTTTGTTTTCTTCCTGTTTTAAACAAAGAAATTTACCGCAGGCAATTCCCTGCCAACTTCCGTTTTCGATTTCTTTCCATCGAAAGGCCTGACCGCAATCAAGGCAAAGAGGAATATTAAGATGTTGGGTATTACTTAAAATAAGATTCCCTTCAAAAAATTCTATGTCCATATCATCACCAAAATAACAGTAACATATTTCATAAAAACAGTAAAGTTTTTTGTCAACCTGTTTTCAGAAAATTAAATTTTTTCTACGTTTTTAACAGTATTTTTAAGGCGGTTTTGTGCCCTTTTGTAATTGTGTATTTTTAACAACGAACATTTATTTTTATCTATTGAAATTAGTTTCCGTTTTGTATAATCAGTAAAGTCAGTACAACAAATAGTATATTTTATAATCCGCCAAAAATTGTCAAAAAAAGTGTTAAAAATGTCGAAAACCTATTGTTATATAGGGTTTGTAGGTCGGGTTGTAAACATTTTGAACATAGTTTTGAACAATTTTTACGGAAAAGATGAATATACAAATTGTATAATTTTCGATTTGTCATTTTCGCCAAAGCTAAAAATGTTTACTGAAATCGTAAGATTTTTATATTCTTTTTCAGCAATAAATTATTACAGATTGTGAAAAAATATGAAAAGTTTTTGTCAGTGAAAGCTTGTTAATTTTTGAATAAAATACAGAATAATTTCACACTATAAATAAGAGTTGTATGTTTTTGAAAAAGGAGAAAGAAAAAATGATAAAAGGTGTTAATAAACAGGTTTTAGAAATTAGTGAAACTCAGAATGGATTTTTTGAAAAAGCCATATTTTTTGTTAAGCCCGAATATAGCGGAATGGGTGAGGGCAGGCTTAAAGAAAGTGCCAGAAAGGAAATTGAAAACGCAGGAAAACCGCCTATGAGAAATTACAAATATAAAAATGATAAAATGAAAAAAATAATAATATTCACCGCCGTTTTTGTATCAGGCATTGCGGTCGGACTTGCTTCAGCAACTCTTTTATGAGTTGCTAATTATTTTACATTGTGGTAAAATTAAAAACGGTGGTGATGCAATATGAGATATAAGCACATATTCTGGGATTTTAACGGTACGATTATTGATGATGTTCATAATGCTCTTTCTTGTGTTAATGATATGCTTGAAAGAAAAGGTATGAAGCCGATTAACCTTACACAATATTATGACTATGTTGAAACTCCCATTGTGAATTTTTATTATAGAATATTGCCACCTGAAGATGTTATTTTCTCGGAAATATCAAAAGCCTATCATGAGGATTATGCCCGTCACTTAGATGAAACAACACTTGCAGTAGGTGCAAAAGATTTGCTTGAAGAGTTAAAAGAAAATGGAGTTCATCAATACATAATTACATCAAATTTTATTGGTGAAACCCTTGAGTTGACGAAAAAATTTGGCATTCATCACCTTTTTGACGAGGTTTTAGGGGCAGATAATACTCTTGCAGAAAGTAAAATAGAAAGAGCCCAAGCCTTTTTTGAATTGAAGGGTATAAACAGACGTGATGCCATTTTCATAGGCGATACTCTTCATGACCTTGAAACTGCTAATGCTTTGGGTATAGATTGCGTTCTTGTTGCTTATGGTCATCAGGGTAGAAAGCTTCTCGAAGAGCATAATGCATATACCGTTGAAAATCTCCAAGAGGTGAAAAATGTTGTTTTTGATGATAGAACAGTTGATTTCCATACCCATTCAACATGTTCCGATGGTACTATGACCCCAACAGAGCTTGTAGAGCATGCAAAAGAATGCGGTCTTTCAGCTTTTGCTCTTACAGATCACGACAGTGTTGACGGAATTAAGGAAGCTCAGAAGAGAGCAGAAGAAATCGGAATGGAGTTTATTGCGGGAATCGAGTTTTCTGCCGCAGAAAATACCGAAACCCATATTATAGGTCTTTTTATTGACCCTGATAACGAAACCTTGCTAAAGACCATTGAAAAGCTTAAGGGAAGCCGAAAAAGGCGTATGGAAGAGGTTTGCAGTAAACTAAGGTCTTTAGGTTTTGATATTACCCACGACGAAGCTTTAGCGCTTGCAGGTGGTAAATTTGTTGGCAGAGCCCATATTGCTAAGCTTATGGTTGAAAAAGGCTACTGTGAAACAGTCAAGGAATGCTTTGATAAATATATCGGTCTCGGTAGGCCTGCGTATGCAGAAAAAAATGAGCTTTCCGCGGTTGAGGCGGTGAAATCCATTCGTGCTGCTGGTGGACTTGCTTACCTTGCCCATCTTAATCAGACGGGGTATGATATAAAACAACTTGACAAGTTGTTAATTCAACTTAAAGAGGCCGGATTAAATGGTATTGAGGGTTATTACCCTGAATATACACCAGAACATATTGCAGAATATAGGGCTTTAGCAGAAAGACTTTCGATTTCTTTATCAGGTGGTTCAGATTTTCATGGTGGAATGAAGCCTCATATATCATTAGGGACAGGTAAAGGAGATTTAAGAATTCCATACTATGTTTTAGAAAATATGAAAGGGATTCTTCGCCGTCAGTGATTAAAAATTAAAAAAACACCCAAAATATATCTGTGCACGTTTTGTGTGCAGATATTTTATTTTGGGTGAAATTATGAACGGTAATATAAAAATAGGAAGCAAAACTATAATAAAAGGAGATACTTTGCGATTGTTTTTTGTTTCACTTTTCAGTTTTATTGCAAGGCGTGGCAGTTTTGCCATTTGGGTTTATTGCATTGTGAATTTGTTTAAAAGAGGTATATTGAATGTTTATTTGACTAATTATAATGATGCGCTCGTTTATTCAGTGGTTTTCTTTGATATTGCTTTTGTTACGGCGGTTTTATTTTTGTTTATCTGTGCATTGAAATTAGGGGAACAGTTTTTATATTTTATAAAAGCCTCCGGTGGTAATGGCAGAACAGGTCTTCTTTTCAGTTTTTTCACTTTTGAAAAAAGCTTCAGGGCTTTTTCTTTGTATTTTCGGTTAACTTTTTTAAAATTTAGTTGGCTATTATATTTCCTTTTGCCCTGTATAGTGTGCTATGGTCTGACTTTCTATTTATATTCACGAGGCAATCTTCTGCCCGTTGTTTTTTACATTTTGTTGGCAGGCTCTTCACTTCTTTTATCATATTGCATTTATATGTGGCGTATAGCTTTCTTCAGGTATAATGCCGCACCTTATTATGTTTGTTTGAATAGAGATATAAGCCCTCAGGATGCAATAAAAAAGAGCATTAACTATACTGATGGTTTTCTTAGGGAAAGTGTGCTTTTGGAAAGCTCATTTTTGGGTTGGTTTTTAAGTTGCGGTTTTATATTTCCTTTAGTTTATGTGCTCCCTTATTTTAAGATTTCCAAAGCTTTGTTTGTTGTTGAAAGCTTGAGTATGAAAGCATATCCTGAAAGAAAAACAAGCTATGCAATAAATTATTTAAAATTAAAATAAGCAAGACCCTTAATGCAAACGATTTTTGCATTAAGGGCCTTGAAATGTATAAAGGATTATTTATTTTTTCTTGCTTCAACCTCGGCAACCATTTCTGCCTGACGTTTTTCTGTAATTGTATAGAAGAACATAGGAACTGCGCAAGCAAACATACTGATAACGCCTGAAAGAACAAGCATATTCCAGAGTGTTTGTTTACCTTCGGCAGAGATAAAACCGGTTTCTGCATTGATACCTGCTGCTGCAAAGGAAATAACACCGATGAAAGCACCAACAGTCATACCGATTTTGTTAATAAGGGTCTGCATAGCGAAGCAGATACCTTCACCGCGTTCGCCTGTTTTCCATTCAAGGTAGTCAACAGTGTCACCAATCATAGCATAGGTGATGATGTTGTTAACACCCTGAGGAATACCGAGAAGAACGAGAGCGATTGCGGCAACAATAAGCTTCCAGGGAGCATCGTAACCAACAAAATACATAACTGCCATTACGATACCACCGAAAAGGTGAACTGCGATATATGCCCATTTCTTTGTGAATTTTTTACTCATCCAGGGAACGAGAACAGAAGCCACAAGACCACCGGGAACAACGAGAAGAGTGATAAGGCTATACATACCTTCGTTCTGAAGAACATATTTTGCAAAGTAAAGACCACCGGTATATGTATAAACCATTCTTGCACCGCCAAGGATACCGGAAAGAACAATGAGAAGAAGCTCTTTGTTCTTGAAAAGGAGCTTAAGGTTATGGCCAAGGCTTGGGGGATTATCATTTGCTGTGAAACGTTCTTTAGTGTGCTTAAAACCATAGAAGAACATAGGAACTGCGGCAACAACAAGAATAACTGCAGCAATGAAATATGTCCATTTAAGAGTGTCAGCGTTTGCAATTTCCTGACCTGCAATAACAGTACCAACAAAGGTTTTAGCTGCTTCTGCATCAACGCCTTTATCAGCCATAATCTGTGCAATACCCTCTGCTGTATCGGGGTATTTATATTTAGCTGTAATAGCACCTGTGATGATAGGAAGGAAAACGGTAACGATACCTGCACCTAATGTGCAAAGAAGACGGGTAACAGTAAGAAGATTACCACGAACAACTGTATCGTTTGTCATACAGGTTGAAAGACCACAGTAGGGAACGTCTGCAACTGTGTAAGCAACTGACCACAAAACGTAAATAATTGCTACAACAACAAAGGACCAATGTGCTTTTGCCTGGAAAACAGGAAGGAAGCAAGCAATTGTCATAATTGCAATGGGAATGGCCATCCATTTAAGATAGGGACGACATTTACCCCATTTTGTACGTGTTCTGTCAACGATTGAGCCCATAATAGGGTCGTTGAAAGCATCAAAGATACGTGTGCCGAGCATAAGGTATGCAACAGCCATTGAACCTGCAACAGAACCGATAGTAACACCATCTGCACCGAAAAGAAGTGCGTCTGTGAGGAAAATTGTCAGATATGAACCGATGATGGTGCATATAAAGTTCTGACCAAAGCCTGCAATGCCATAAGCAAGGGCTTCTTTGGGTTGGAGATTGCCGTCATTTGGTGTTGTACCATAAAGCTTATGAAGCAATCCGTTGATTTTTGAATTCATTCCTTTTTCTCCTTAAAATTTATTTATTATAAAACTTCAACAGTTTTCATAACGATGGGTTCAACAGGTGTGGAACGTTCTCCGCCGAAGCTCATTCTGCGGTCGATTTTAAGGAAATTATCAACAGTTTCCATACCTTCAATTACTTTGCCAAATGCGGCATACTGACCATCGAGGAAAGTGCAGTCGCCATAGCAGATAAAGAACTGACTGCTTGCGGAGTTGGGGTTTTGAGAACGAGCCATTGAAATAACACCGCGAGTGTGAGAAAGAGTGTTATTTACACCATTCATTGCGAATTCACCTTTGATGTTTTCATCGCTTCCGCCGCATCCTGTGCCTTCGGGGTCGCCACCTTGCGCCATAAAACCGTCAATTACTCGGTGGAAAGTAAGTCCGTTATAAAATCCGCTTTTAACAAGTTTTAAAAAGTTTTCACAAGTGATAGGCGCTTGTTCGGGACAAAGCTCAATAACAAAGCTTTCGCCGTTTTCCATAGTTACTTTAATGTTTTCCATTGTGATTTTTTCTCCTTAATATACTGTTACGGGGTTAATAACAAAGCTTTCTGTGTTTGTTGCGGATGTAACAGAATCCATTTGTAATCCCGGATTTCCCTCTTTATCAACTTCGGGAATTGCGGAAACATCTGCAACATAAGAATATGAATATTCAACGCTTACGGGAATACCTGAAAGTTTATCTACCTTTGAAATTATAACACCATCTTTAAAGGTTACTTTATTAAGAATAGAGGTTTCTTTTGTACCTTCGGTTTCATCAAAATCCGGAATATTGAAAACCTTGCCGTAAGGAATTGTTTTCCAGCGCTGTGAAAAACCTTCATTACCTGTGGGGAATTCGTCACCGATATATGTATCCTCGTTCATCGTAACTTTTCTTATGATGTAGCCATCTTCTTCGTAACATTCAATACTCTTAATATCTTCAATTTCAAGATAGCAGGAGTTACCAAGATTGTTTACGGGGAAGTGATAATAATGACTGCCGTAACGATTGATGGTTTTTGTTGATGTTTTAAGGTCATACAGCTCAGCAGCTTGTTTTCTTAATTCTGCAATCTGTGCTTTCATTTCAGCCTTCTCTGCAGCCGGAACAAAAATTCCTGCTTTGCTCAGAATGTCTTCCATATAATCACAGGTTCTATTGGTATATACGCTGAATTCTTCATCTGTTACATTAAGAGAAGGGTCGGGAGCGTTCTTTGTTGTAACACGCATAGAATGACACTGTGTTGTTGCAGTTTTTGTGAAACCGGGACGAGCACTTTTTACGCTGTTAAGCTCTGCTTTGAAAAGGGAAAGAAGATATTCATCATCAGAAATTGTGATATCAATTCCTAAAACAATTGAAATGATGGCTTTAACATCGGTTACAGTAACAAAGCCGTCACCATCAACGTCATAATTAAGGCCTTCTCGAGGCGCTTCGATACCGGCGGACACTCTTAAAACTGCTCTTGCATCTTCAAGAGTAACTTTACCGTCGCTTGTATAGCCGATGATATTGTTGTTCTGGTCTTTCTGAGCAACATTGAGGGCGAAATCATACCCGTTGACAATATCGTTGCCTGTAAGTGCAAATGCATTTATTGAAAATACAGAAAACAGGAGAGATATCATAAGTAAAACGCTAATTAATTTTTTCATAAAATCACCTTTTTATTTGAAGTTAGAGTGGTTGTATTAAACCATATGTGGTTCGAACACACTCACTCAAATGCCGCTTTCAAAAACTTGAGGGTTTGTTCAACGATTAAATCGTCGCTTTCGGTAGCTTGTTTTCCTGTGTAGATGAAAAATCTTTCTTTGTAGTAGTCACAAGCCGTTGCAAATTGCAACATCATAAAAATGTTGTCCAGCAGGAAGGCGAAGAAGGCAGGACTTATGTCGTTACGCACATCGCCTGTTTCCTGAGCTTTGCTGATTGTAACAGTATAAACGGAGGCGGAAACTGCTTCAATTCGTTGAGATAAAGAATTAAGGAACTCTGAATTGTCGCCCGTGGTTAATTGGCAATAAAGCTTGACAAGTTCAGGCTTTTCTCTGGAATATTCAAGAAGAGAACGAATGATTTTTTCTGCTTTTATGAGTATATCTTCAGAAGAATCTGCAAGACTCATCAAAAGATTTTCAATAGAAGAAAGCCCTTCTTGGACTACCATTGAAAAAAGAGTTTCTTTGTTCTCGAAGTATTTATATACAGAACCAACACTGATACCTGACTTTTTTGCAATTTGTTGGATTGATGTGTTTTCAAATCCGTTGTTTGCAAATTCTTCAATAGCGACATTTAAAATTCTGTCATGCTTTTCTTTAGGTATTTTATCAAATGCGGCTTTGTATAATGGTGCGTTTCCGTTCAGGGTTTTGTCTGTAGCCATTTTACACCTCATAATTAACCCAATTATATAGAACATAATAACATTTCCGGATATAAAAATCAATCCAAAAGCAAAGATTTATGGCAACAAAAATAAAAGCAGTTTTTTGGTAAGTGTTTATAAAACATATTAACAATGTATTAACGTTGTGAATATTGTTTTAATAAACACAAAATTGATAGAAAACCTCGCTATTTTGGTTACATTTATTTCATAAAATGTTATTGAAATAGAAAGATTTATATATTATAATACAATATGTAAATTTATATCATCATCGGAGGTTATTCCATGAAAAAAGCAGGTTTAAAGACAAAAGTGCTTTTGTCACTTATTGTTGCATTACTTGTAATAGGAGCAACAGCAGTGGTTTCTTTCGCTGCTGACAAAACCGCATCCTATGACAATAAGTACGGACAAATCGTTCCTACAGATTCAAAGCTTGAAGCCCGTAAAACAAGTTTTAAGTTTTATGGCGATAAGGCAAACCTTTACTTTATGCGAATAAGTGAGGGTAAAAATAATGCCAATTATGCTGTTGAAATTTATTCTGACAAGGCGTGTAAAAAACTTATCAGAAGTATGTCAGGTGAGTTTGATTCTTCAAAGGGTAATACCCCCTTGGCAATTGCCTGGAATTTTAAAAGCACTCCCAGCGGAACTTATTACGGAAAATGTTATACATATGTTTCGAGAGATGATGGTGATGTTATTGATACCGATTCAATTGAAACATTCAAAATCAAAATTGACCGCTTGAGTAAAAAAACAGTTGAACTCAAATCAGTCAAAAATTCTTCCGGTGGCGTTAAAATTACCTGGACACCTCTTACAACCGCAACCAAATACAAGGTTATGAGAAAAGCAGAGGGTGAAAAGAAATGGAAAACTGTTGCAACTCTCGGCAAAGGTGCTTATACACACACCGATTCCTCTGTAAAAAGCGGTAAAACTTACAAATATACAGTAAGATGCTATGACGGAGATTATAAGAGCCTTTATAACAAAAAAGGTCTTTCAATAACATATCTTTCAACTCCGAAGCTTATCAATGCAACCGGAACAACATCCTCGGGTTATGCAAAAATAACATGGAAAAAGGTTACAGGTGCAAAAACTTATGAAATCTATCGCAAGGGCGGTTCATTGAATAATTCCGATTGGAAGAAAATTGCTACTGTTAAAGGGAATAAGACTGTTTCCTATGTTGATAAAAAAGCAACTAAAACCGATTGGTATTATTCTTATTCAGTAAGAGCAGTTAATGGTTCTAATAAGAGTACTTATGACACAGATGGTGTTGATTTTAACTATATGAGAGCGCCAATTTTAAAAAAGGCGTACTCATATACAGACGGAGTTAAAATCACCTGGAAAGATTCCAACGAAGAGGCAGAAAAATATTATGTTTACAGAAAAACCTCATCCGGTTGGAAAAAATTAGGTTCTACAACTAAAAAATCTTTCGTCGATAAAACTGCCAAAAGCGGTAAATCCTATACCTATACTGTTAAACCTGTAAGTAAAAACAATGTTGGTGCATATAAATCGAAAGGTATCAAAGCAAACTATCTTGCAATGCCCGCATTAGGAACTGTTACTTTTGATTCAAAGCAGAAAGCAAAGGTTACATGGTCAACTGTTGAGGGTGCAACAAGCTATAAGGTTTTCAGAAAGATTAATTCAGATGATGAATGGACTGAAATTGCAACAGTAAAAGGAGCTTCAAAGAAATCGTATCGTGATAAGGTTGCAAAAAAATCCGGTTCAACATATAAATATACTGTAAAAGCAGTTAATGATAAGACCACCAGCTACTATAACAAAAAAGGCATTAAGAACATATATCTTTCAGAACCTGCGGTGAAGCTCAGTAATGTTACATCTGAAAAGGGTGCAACAAATGTGAAAATAACCTGGGGAACCATAAAGGGTGCAACAGGCTATAATATTTACAGAAGTGCTTCAGGCGGAAAGCTTAAATGCCTTGCTAAAAACGTTACTTCAACAACATATTACGATACATCAGTAAAGAATAATGTTAATTACAGATATGCCATAAGAGCAGTTAATGGCAATACAATAAGCAGATACAAATCCGTTTATATAATTGCCTTGAACAGACCTGTTATGGAAAGCGTTGAGATTGCCGATAGCGGAGTTGCTCTTAAATGGACAGCTATTGAAGGTGCAGATACTTATTACATTTATAGAAAAGCACCGGGTGGAAAATGGGATGTTATCGGCTCATATTCTCTTAACTCTTTTGTTGACGCATCTGAAGAAGCGAAAACAACACCTTTCTATTATACTGTATCAGCAGAAGCAGACGGTTATAAGAGCGATTACGATACAACAGGTCTTAAGAACTTTGTTGAAACACCAAATCTTACAGCAGAATTTATTCCTGCAACTGAAACTGATTTGCCTTGCATAATGGTTAATTGGAGTTTCGATTCTGAAATAGAAAAAGTTGAACTCTTTAAGAGCATAGGTGAAGATAAGGTTTCCTTAGGCATTTTTGATGCCGAAATGGGTATTACACAATACAAAGACCAGGATATTGCTGTTGGTACTGAGTACACATATACAGTCAAGGCAGTTAAGTCCGGTAAGCTTTCTACCGAGAAAACAGCAAGTGCTAAATTCCCCCATGCTCCTCTTGTTCCTGTAGAATTTGATGTGATGCCCACATATAGTGAAGATGGCTCATATGTCACAGTAAACTTCGCTCCGGTTGAATTTGCGGAAAATTATGAAATTTACAGAAAAGCTTCCGGTGAAGATGCATGGAAAAAGGTTGGCACAGTCAGCGCAAGTGATGTTACAGAAGCAACATTTGCTTTCACAGATGAAGATGTTGATACCGAAATAACATATTACTATACAGTTAAAGCAGTAGCATCTGACAGAGACAGCATTTATAATGAAGAGGGTAAAACTGCTACTGTTCGAGTGCCTGTTGAGCCTGTTGCAGGAATTATTGCAAAAGCAGAGGTTATCGAAGATAAAACAGTTGCAGTAATTACCTGGGATGAGGTTGCTAACGGTCAGTATTATAAAGTTTTAAGAAAAACTGCAGATACTGAATGGGAGTTCGTAGGTTTTGTTTTTGTAGGTGATGAACTTAAATATATTGATGATACAATTGTTCAAGGTGTTCAGTACACATATACAATTGAAGTTTCTGCTCCTTTGAGAGGCGAAGCTATAAATGAAATTGGTGTTGATTTCTTATGGGCACTTCCTGAGGAACCCACAGAACCTGAAACACCTGCAGATCCCGAGGAGCCTACAGAACCCGAAGAACCAACAGAGCCTGAAGAACCAACGGAGCCTGAAGAGCCCACAGAGCCTGAAGTACCTGCAGACCCTGAAGTACCTGCAGACCCTGATGAACCCACAGAGCCTGAAACACCTGTAGATCCCGAGGAGCCTACAGAACCTGAAGAACCAACAGAGCCTGAAGAACCTACAGAACCCGAGGAACCCACAGAGCCTGAGGAACCTACAGAGCCTGAGGAACCTACAGACCCCGAGGAACCCACAGACCCCGAGGTTGCAGAATAAAATTTATAACCCCAACGAGAAAATTTTTCTCGTCGGGGTTATTTCATATATTAAATAATAATTTAGTATTGTTACAAGCTATATCAAGCACCGATTGTACATCGGTGTTTTTTATTTCTGCCATTTTTTCGGCAACATAAGGAATAAGGCTTGAATCGTTTCTTTTTCCTCTCATCGGAACGGGTGCCATATAAGGACAGTCTGTTTCAAGAAGAAGTCTGTCAAGGGGGAGGGCTTCTGCCACTTCAACGGCTTTTCGTGCATTTTTAAAAGTTAGTGCACCGCCGAAGCCTATATACATTCCCAGCTTTAAAACCTCTTTTGCAGTTTCAACGCTACCTGAAAAACAATGCAAAACTCCTTTGGGTTTATGCTTTTTGAGAATTTCAAGTGTATCTCCGTGAGCTTCTCTATCGTGAACGATTATGGGTAAATCAAGCTCTTTTGCAAGAAGTATCTGTTTTTCAAAAACCTCTTTCTGCTTTTCTTTTGTATCTTGTCGCCAATAATAATCAAGACCGATTTCACCGATTGCAACGCATTTTTTGTGCTTTGCCATATCTTTTAATATTTCAATATAGTCTTCGGGAAGCTTTTCAACCTCTTCGGGATGAATACCGCAGGCGAAATAAATGTAATCATATCTATCTGCAAGTTCCAAGGATGCTTTTGAGCTTTCTAAATCCGCACCGCAGTTTATAACACCGCAAATGCCCGACTCTTTGAGAGAGTCGAGCATATTTTCGCGATCATCATTGAACGCCTTATCTGTGTAATGTGCGTGTGAATCAAAAATGTTTTTATACATAGTTAATTAAAAATACTTTTACTTTGTTGTGCGGTACAGGCAAGCCTGTACCCTACGGTTTTATCGATATACAAGCAAGCTTGTTCGATATATTTTGTTTCACAAAATTCGATATATTCAGCGATGCTGAATTCGATATAATATAAAACCTTATAATTTCGTGCTAATGGCACATATCGAACCGAAGGTATATCGAATCGAAAGATATATCGAAAATCCGTCAGGATTTATATCGATGTGGCTTCGCCACAATCAGCTCAATTGTGTACCTGCGGGAAGACCATCAACGAATGCAACTTTAATATCCTCTTCGGTGATTTCACCTGCAAGAATCATACCGTGGCTTTCAACACCGCAGAGAGTTCTGGGAGCAAGGTTTGCAACAACAATAACCTTTTTGCCGATAAGCTCTTCAGGTTTATACCATTTTGCAATACCTGATGCAACTGTTCGGGGTTCTTTTGTGCCGTCATTAAGGGTGAGCTCAAGAAGCTTTTTAGCTTTCTTAATGGGTTTGCAGTCAATTACTTCGCAAACTCTCAGTTCAACCTTTGCAAAATCGTCATACTGAATTTCAGCAAGACCAACAATCTCTTTTTCTTCCTCTTCGGTTTCTTCTTCAACCTTAGGAAGAGAGCTTTCTATTTCTGCAAGAGTTTTTTCTACATCAAGGCGGGAGAAGAGGGGAGTTGCAATTCCTACCTTATCGCCTGCTTTAACTGCACCGAATTCTGCGAGAGAATCAAGAGTGTTAATATCTGTGCCGATTTGCTCAAGGATTTTAACGCTTGTTTCGGGCATAAAGGGCTGGAGAAGAACAGCAATAAAACGGATGCCTTCAATAAGGTTATAAAGAACTGTGCCCAGTCTGTCTTTCTTTTCTTCGTCCTTAGCAAGTGCCCAGGGCATTGTTTCGTCAATATATTTGTTGCAACGTTTTGCAAGGTCAAGTATTTTTGAAAGTGCATCGCTTACCTTATAGGTATCAAGAAGCTTTGTAACCTGAGGAAGAGTATCAAGAGCCATTTTAACAAGCTCGTTGTCAATTTCTTCCTTAGCATCAGGTGACTGAATAACACCGTCAAAATACTTGTTGCTCATAGCAACTGTACGGTTAACAAGGTTTCCGAGAGTGTTAGCAAGGTCGGAATTGAAACGCTCGATAATTGTTTCATAGGTGATTGTTCCGTCCTGAGCATGAGGCATTTCGGAAAGAAGATAGTAACGCACAGCGTCAACACCGAAGCGGTTGCAAAGGTCGTCAGCATAAATAACATTACCACGGGATTTTGACATCTTGTCATTGCCTGAAAGAAGCCAGGGGTGACCGAATACCTGCTTAGGAAGAGGCTCACCGAGTGCCATAAGCATAATTGGCCAATAAATAGTGTGGAAGCGAAGAATATCTTTACCGATAATGTGAACATTAGCGGGCCAGTATTTCTTATACATTTCAGAATTGTTTTCAGGGTCATAGCCAAGACCTGTAATATAGTTGAGAAGAGCATCTACCCAAACATAGATAACGTGCTTTTCATCACCGGGGAAAGGAATACCCCATTTGAATGTGGAACGAGAAATGCACAAATCCTGAAGACCGGGCTTGATAAAGTTATTTATCATTTCTTTCTTACGGCTTTCAGGATAAATGAAGTTGGGATTTGCTTCAATATATTCTTCAAGCTGTTTTTGATATTTGCTCATTTTGAAGAAATATGCTTCTTCCTTTTCTTTGCGAACTTCTCTTCCGCAGTCAGGACATTTGCCGTCAACAAGCTGAGAATCAGTGAAAAAGCTTTCGCAGGGCACACAGTACCAACCTTCGTATTCGCTCTTATATACATCGCCTTTATCAATAAGCTTTTTGAAGATTTTCTGTACAGATTCTTCGTGTTCTTTGTCGGTAGTACGAATGAATTTATCATAGGTTGTGTTAAGGCAATCGCAGATATCCTTGATTTCGCCTGCAACCTTGTCAACATATTCTTTAGGGGAAACACCAGCCGCAGCAGCGTATTCCTCGATTTTCTGACCGTGTTCGTCAGTACCTGTCTGGAAGAAAACGTCATAGCCCTGCATTCGTTTGAACCTTGCTAAAGCATCGGAAAGAACGATTTCATAAGAGTTTCCGATATGGGGTTTTCTTGAGGTGTATGCAATTGCAGTGGTAATGTAATAGGGCTGTTTCATTTTCGATTTATCTCCTTTATACCTCTCGAATGGGAGAGGTGTTTTTTAGATTTTATAGTATAGTATTATTCGCTCTTTAAGTCAAGTTTAACCTTTTCAATGCCTTTAGCATCAATGGTAACTGAAATATCGCCTTTTTTGCCGTTAGTACGAATCCAGAACGCTCTGTCGCCACCGATGAGTGGGAATTCAGAAGGTCCGATAATTTCTGCCGCACCTTTAACAGTAACTTTAACAGAACTATCTGCAAAGGGAACTCTGTTACCGTTCTGGTCCTTGGCAACAATTTCGATTCTTGTTGCGTCGTAGGTGTCCTCTTCTTTAAGTACATAGGAATCTGCTTTAACGTCGAGATGAAGCTCTGTTACAGCAGTTCTCACAATTGTTGCAACACATTCGCCGTTCTTGTAGCCTTCAAAAGCGTAGGTTATCTGCTCGTTACCCCAACCGCCAACATATTTTGTAACAAAGTCAAACATTCTGCTGAATGGGATTTTGCCAACAACCATTGCAGCTCCTGCCTTAACAAATTTTGAGGGAGGCAATTTCCATTGCTTTGTCTGAGCGGCAATAAGAGTATCTGTAAGAAGTGCTGCTGATTTCGGGTCAAGTCCGTCATCTGTTACCAACGAATCACCGATAAAGTCGGATGCAATCATTGGAGGATGAGGAAGATTTTTGAATTTAGAGCTGTCGGGGTAAATTGTGCTTGTGTATTTGCCGTTTTTATAAAGCTTAACATAATCGCAGTTTGTAAATACCCAGACATCACCGATTGTTCCGCCGGGATGCTCGCCGATGTCCATAGCAGAGGTTACTTCAAGGAAAGGCTTGTCATCCTGCTGAGAACGGTAGATTGCCGCACCCATTTTGGGAACGCGGAACATATCTGTAACACCGTGGTAGCAAATTCTGTCACCGCTGCCAAAGTCTTTATGAGTGTTATAGTCTGCCATACACCAGCCGATAGCACCGCTGGTTCTCGGGTTACCATAAGCAGAGTTAAGAACTCTTGTGTGGCGGAGGGCGTGTTCAGCTCTGACACCCTCTTTATCAAAGCTCTTTGTTGGGAACATATGACCATTATGCTCTGTTACAAGATAAGGAGCAGTAAGGCTCTTTGTTACAAAAGCAGGGGGTAAGAGATTGATAAAGCTACCTGAATGAATAAAGTCGTTCATTGTATATACATCTTCAAGAAGGTGGCTGAAGGGCATGTTTCTTACGCCACCAGTCTGACGGGTGTTATCAAGCTCTCTTGCAAGAGCATTAGTCTGCTCATAGAATTCATCACAATCAAGACCCTCGTTAACACGAACGCCCCAAAGAATAACACAGGGGTGGTTTCTGTCACGAAGAACCATTCTGCGAACATTATCAAGGCAGATATCTCTCCATTCTCCTTCGCCAAGATGTTGCCATGAGGGCATTTCTGTGAATACCAAAAGACCGATTTCATCGCAACGGTCAAGGAAATGGATACTGTCGGGATAGTGAGAGGTTCTTACAAGGTTAACGCCTAATTCATATTTAAGTAAATCAGCGTCTGCTTTTTGCACATTTTTAGGCATTGCATAGCCAACGTACGGATAGCTCTGATGGCGGTTAAGACCGCGGATTTTAATTTTTTTACCGTTAAGATAGAAACCGTCTGTTAAGAATCTGCATTCTCTGAAACCGAAGCGAACAGAAATCTCGTCTTTATCGTTAAGCTTAACTTTAAGGGTATAAAGCTTGGGGTTTTCTGTGTCCCAAAGTTCAACATCGGTTACTGCCCATTTAGCATTGATAACTCGTCCGCTGAAATCAGTTTTCTTTTCACCGATAACCTCATCGCCATCAAAAAGGGTAAAGGTAAGTTCACCCTTTGCGCTTTCGGAAAGAGTTACATCAATATCAAGAACCTTTTTAGGTTGAAGAACATTGAGAGTTCTGACAAAAGCATTGTCAATATAAGTTTCGCTGACCTCTTCAAGCCATACTTCACGATAAATACCGCCATATACAAGGTAGTCAACAACATTACCAAAGGGCGGAATTTCTTTTCTTTCGTTAGAGTCAAGCTCAACAACAAGCAAATTACCCTTTGCTTTTACTTTATCTGTAATATCAAAGGAAAAAGCATTATATGCGCCTTTGTATTCACCGATGAATTCATCGTTAAGATAAACCTTTGAATAAAGAGAGGCGCCCTCAAAATGAAGAATATATCTTTTCCCTTTTGTCTTTTTGCCAATGTCAAAGCTTTTGCGGTAACAGCTTATAAACTGGTAGCATTTTTCGTCAAAATAGTTCAAGGGCAATTCTTTGTTAGTATGAGGAATATCAACAGTTTCAAATTTACTGTCATCAAAAGAAGCTTTTATCATATCTTCCGAAAATTCGGGAGAATATTTCCAACCAAAGTTGAGAGAATGTGCAGTACGCATTTTAACACCCTTTCTTTTAAGTCTATATACATTTTATTCTATACTATTATAATATATATGTCAACAAATCTGTTTTAGTGTTTTTCACTTTATTTTCGATAACTGCATCTAAAAGGTTGTTAAGAGCATTTCCTATTTCTTCACCTTTAAGACCTTTCTTTTCCAAATCCTTGCCGTTTATTGCAAGTTGTGGAATTGTACAGCATTCGTTATTGCTTTCAATTTCTTCCAACCATTTTAAAGTCTGCGCCGTGCCCTCGCTTATATCACGATAACTCTCGCTTAAAGCACCTCGGTCACTTTTTTTGATAACAAGAAGCGTTTTTATATCTTCGGGAGTTTTGGTTTTAAGATGTTTTTTTAGTTCAATTTTTGTTTCGGGTGGTTCAAAATCATGGCAACCAACAAGGAACGAAACTCTGTTTATAGTTTTTTTATCAAATTTAAGGCGGAGAAGAATTTCTCGTGCCATTTCACCGCCAATTGAAGCGTGGTTTTTAAAGGTGCTGTCACCCTTGTCATTTATTTTGTGAGTCGGCACTTTTCCCAAATCGTGCAAAAGCATTGTCAGTCTTAGTATTCTGTCCTGAGGAATTGTATCAACCGTATGGCAGATATGTTCCCAGACATCATAAGCGTGTTTTTTTCCGTATTGTGTGAAGTTTACCGCAGGTGCTATTTCGGGAATGAATACCGAAAGAACATCAGGGTATTCCATAAGAATATTAAAAGCATTTTTACCGCATATAAGCTTGGTTAATTCAACATTAAGCCTTTCGGCAGATATGTTTTTTAGCAAATCTTTGTTTTTATGAATGGATTCTTTTGTTTTTTCATCAATTTTAAATCCCAAAGTCGCAGAAAAACGCAAGGCTCTCATAATGCGAAGTCCGTCTTCCTGAAAACGGGTGTCAGCATCGCCAACAGTTCTTATTATACCATTATATATATCAGCCTGTCCGCCGAATAAATCTACAAGACCGCTTTCTTCGTTATATGCCAGAGCATTTACTGTAAAATCTCTTCTTGCAAGGTCATCACCGATTTTTCTTGTGAATGTAACATTTTCGGGATGGCGGTTGTCGCCATATTCACCATCTATACGGAATGTTGTAACCTCATAAGGTGTTCTGTTAATTATAATAGTGCGTGTTCCGTGCTTAAGACCTGTATCAACAGTTCTGAAATCCTTGAAAAGATCTTTTGTTTCATCAGGGCGGGCAGAGGTTGTAATGTCCCAGTCGCCGGGGATAACGCCCATAATACTGTCGCGCACAGCTCCGCCAACACAGAAAGCCTCAAACCCTGCGTTTTTTAATCTTTCGAGTATTATTTTTACATTGTCAGGAATAGATATAGTCATAGAGAACCTCTTTGAAATGCAAAGTGCAAAATGCAAAATGTCGGGTGCTACGCACGGTAATTATATATAGTATATATATTATGGTTAAAAATGGGTTTTCTGTCAACAAATAATTACAATTTGATAATAAAATGGCAAAAATTGGGTCAAAAACAGGGGCAAAAGTTACAGATTGTAATTTCTGCACTTTTGCCAAAAGAATTGAGTAAATAATTGTGGTTCTCCCGAAATTCGCCACAAAATGTAGGGGGTAGCTTAAATTTGTGTTCAAAACCTTTGTGAAAAGTCAACAAAAAGCACATTTTAAATTATTTGACTTTTAAAGAAAGTTGGTTATAATACCAAATGCCATCGGATAACTACGGCATTTTTACTGGTAATATCAAGTTGAAACGGTGACAATTCAACTTTTTATTGCTGATAAAAACGCCTACAACGGCAGCTTTTCACGGCAGAAATGCCAAAAACTTATTATAAAAATTATAGAAAGAAAAGTTGCTTGTCTAAGGAGATATTTATACCATGACAGTCAGAAAAATAGGCGAAACGTCTGTTCATTCGCCGCTCAAAAGAATTGCTCTTTTGATTTTAGCGGTTGTATTCTTCGTTTCAGCTACAGCGTTCGCCGTACCGCCCGTAATGTACAATGTTACAATTTACGACGGTAATTCGGTTACAGAAGTTTTGACATCTGAAATTGATGCTGAAGAAATTCTCAAAGAAGAGGGAATCGAAATCAGCGAAAAAAAAGGTGACGAAGTTAACCTTTCAAATTTTAATGGAAAAGACGGAAGTGCCATTTTTATCAGAAGAGCCGTTGAAGTTACAATTGAAAGCTTTGACGGAACAAAAAATACCGTTTATGCTTTGGGCACAGTTAAAGATGCTCTCGAAAAAGCAGAAATTACTCTCAAAAAAGGTACTGCTCTTAACTACTCTGCAGATACACTTTTAGAAGACGGTATGACAATCGAAATCTATGATATTTATAAAATAACTCTTACAGTTGACGGAAAAACCTTAACTAAAAAGGTTTCCGGTAAAACAGTTGAGGATGCATTGAGTGTTCTTGATGTTAAATTGAAGGGTGAAGATTTCACAGTACCTGCTCTCGAAGAAGAACTCAAAAACAAAATGGAAATTGTGGTTTACAGAGTTGAAACTAAAGAGAGAACAGAAGAGGAAGCAATCCCTTACGAAACAGAATATACCTATTCCGATTCTCTTTACAGAAACCGCACAAGAACTCTTGAAAGCGGTAAAGAGGGTACAAAAGCTATTGTTTATGAAGATACCTATATAAATGGTGAGCTTCTCAGCAGTGAAAAGAAATCTGAAAAAGTTATTGAAAATCCTGAGAGAGAGCTTGTTCAGGTTGGTACAAAGGTAAATGCTGTAACAACAGGTCTTCCTGTCGGAACACCTATCAGCGAAATGGCAGAGCCTTCATACCTTAAAATTGGTGCAAATGGTTTGCCCACTAACTACAAATCAGTTATCAATGCTCAGGCAACTGCATATTGCATTCCCGGTGGTATTACATCAACAGGTAAAAAAGCGCAAACAGGCTATATTGCAGTTGACCCCAAAGAAATTCCCTATGGTACAGAAATGTATATCGTTTCTGCAGACGGTCAGTATGTTTACGGCTATTGTATTGCCGCTGACACAGGTAGCTACATCTACGACGTTGACTGGACAGTTGACTTGTATATGAATTCCGAGGCACAGTGCAGAACCTGGGGCAGAAGAGATATTATTATATATGTATTATGATAAAAAGCATCGCTTGAAAAAGCGGTGCTTTTTTTAGTGAAGAGTGAAAAGGTTAGGGGAAGCTTCGCCTCCAAACATTATAAATTGGAAGAATTGTATTTAATGCATAAAAAATGAATAATATGCAAAAATATGCAGAGCGTTGCATATGGTTTTGTATATTACATTATAAATATAAAGAATATCTGTATAAAGTGTGCTGAAAAAATACACAAAAAACATAAACAAAACAAGGGTTTTTGTTGCAAATGGTCAAAAATAAATAAAAACGAAATTATTTATTCAAAAAGGTTGACTTTTTTATACTAAAGGTGTATAACTATGCATATCGAATGAATATTTTTGCAAAACTTGCAATTTGGAGGAAATAAAAATGGATAAGAAAAACATTAAGAAAGTAGTTCTCGCTTACTCAGGCGGTCTTGATACATCAATCATCATCCCCTGGCTTAAAGAAAATTACAACAACTGCGAGGTTATTGCAGTTTCAGGTAACGTTGGTCAGGCAAGTGAGCTTGAAGGCCTTGAAGAAAAAGCAATTGCAACAGGTGCTTCTAAAATTTATATTGAAGACCTTACAAAAGAATTTCTTGAAGATTATGTGTTCCCCGGTGTTAAAGCGGGTGCAATTTATGAAGAGTATCTTCTCGGTACAGCTTTTGCTCGTCCTCCCATTGCAAAAAGAATTGCTGAAATCGCTATTGCAGAAGGTGCAGATGCTATCTGCCACGGTTGCACAGGTAAAGGTAATGACCAGGTAAGATTTGAGCTTGCAATCAAAGCAATTGCTCCAAATATGCCCATCATCGCTCCCTGGAGAGAATGGGACATCAAATCCAGAGAAGAAGAAATTGCTTATGCAGAGGCACACAATGTTCCTCTTAAAATCAACAGAGAAACAAACTATTCAAAAGATAAAAATATCTGGCACCTTTCTCACGAAGGTCTTGACCTTGAAGACCCAATGAATGAGCCTCTTTACAATAAAGAAGGTTTCTTGGAAATGGGCGTTTCTCCCGAAATGGCACCCGATAAACCCACTTATGTTACAATTCACTTTGAAAAGGGTGTTCCCACCGCAGTTGATGGTGTTGAAATGGGCTCAGTTGAGCTTGTTACAAAGCTTAATGAGCTTGGTGGTGCAAACGGTATCGGTCTTCTTGACATCGTTGAAAACAGACTCGTTGGTATGAAATGCCGTGGTGTATATGAAACTCCCGGTGGAGCAATCCTTTATAAAGCACACTCAGTTCTCGAAACAATCTGCCTTGATAAGGAAACAGCTCATTATAAAGCACTTGTTGCTCAGAAGCTTGCAGAGCTCACTTACAATGCACAGTGGTACACACCTCTCACAAAAGCAATTCTTGCGTTCGTTGATTCAACTCAGGAAACAGTTACAGGTGATGTTAAGCTCAAACTTTACAAAGGTAATATGATTAACGCAGGCGTTTGCTCTCCTTACTCACTTTATGATGCTGATATGGCAACATTTGATGAGGACGAAGTATATGACCAGAAGGACAGCGCAGGCTTCATTAACCTTTATGGTCTTCCCATCAAGGTTATGGCAAATATGAGAGAAAAAGCAGGTCTTGATTCTCTCGATAAATAATTATTTAACTACCAGTCGCCAGATGCCAGAGCTAAGGGTCTGCGACGCAATTATAAATTAAATTGTTCAATCAATAATTATGTACTTTGCACATTCGGTGCTTTTTCCGAATGTGCAAAAGTGATTTTTGAAAGGGTATAAATACTATGGATAAGATGTGGGCAGGCAGGTTTACAAAAGCTCTTGATAAGGAAGCAGATGATTTTAACTCATCACTTCACTTTGACTGCAAAATGTTCCGTCAGGATATAGGCGGTTCAATAGCACATGCGGGAATGCTTGCAAAACAAGGCATAATTACCGAAAAGGATTGCGAGGAAATCGTTGACGGTCTTTCGGGTATTCTTGAAGATATTGAAAGCGGAAAGCTTACCTTTGACAGCGACGCGGAAGATATACATATGTTTATCGAAAGCGAATTGACACAGAGAAAAGGTGATGTTGGTAAGCGTCTTCATACTGCAAGAAGTCGTAACGACCAGGTTGCAGTTGATATAAGACTTTACCTTCGCGATGAAGCAGAAAAGGTAAATGATTTGCTTTATAGTCTTATTGAGGTTATCCGAGATAAAGCAGCTGAAAATCAGGATGCAATTCTTCCCGGTTACACTCATCTTCAAAGAGCACAGCCTATCACATTTGCTCACCATTTACTCGCTTATGCCCAGATGTTTATGCGTGACTGCGGAAGACTTCATGACGCAGTCAAGAGGATGAATTATTCTCCTCTCGGCTCTTGCGCTCTTTCAGGCACAACCTATGATACAGACAGAGAATTTGAAGCTCAGAAGTTAGGCTTCTACGGAATTATGCAGAACAGTATTGACGGTGTTTCCGACAGAGATTTCTGTGTTGAGCTTATGAGCGCATTTTCTGTTATTATGATGCACCTTTCAAGATTTTCCGAAGAGGTTATTCTCTGGTCATCATGGGAGTTTAAATTTATTGAGCTTGATGATGCATATACAACCGGTTCAAGCATTATGCCTCAGAAGAAAAATCCTGATATGGCAGAGCTTGTAAGAGGTAAAACCGGCAGAGTATATGGCGACCTTTTCGCTCTTCTTACTTCTCTTAAAGGTCTTCCTCTTGCATATAACAAAGATATGCAGGAAGATAAGGAAGCAATCTTTGATAGCATTGAAACAGTTGAAAAATGCCTGAGCATTTTCGCTCCTATGATAGCAACTATGACAGTTCTTAAAGAGAATATGTATTCTGCGGCTCAGAAAGGCTTTATTAATGCAACTGACCTTGCAGATTACCTTGTTAAAAAGGGTATGCCTTTCAGAACTGCGTATAAAATTGTTGGTCAGACTGTTGCAGAATGCATTGAAAAAAACAAGGTGCTTGATACACTTACAATGGAAGAATATAAAGCACACAGCGAGCTTTTCACCGAGGATTTATATAATGAAATTTCACTTGAAACCTGCATTTCAAAAAGAATTTCCGCAGGTTCAACAGGTTATAAATCAGTAGAAAAACAAATTGAACAGGTAACGGAGTTTATCAATGGCAAAGAAAGTATTTATTGATGGTAAAGCCGGTACAACCGGTTTGAGAATATATGAAAGACTTGAAAGTTTTCAAGGGATTGAGCTTATAAGCCTTTCTGAAGAAAAAAGAAAAGACAGAGAATGCAGAAAAGAAGCACTTAACAGTGCAGATATTGCTTTCCTCTGCCTTCCTGATGATGCGGCAAGAGAATCTGTTTCACTTATAGAAAATGAAAATACAGTTGTAATTGATACCTCAACTGCTCACAGAACTCTTGATGATTGGGCGTATGGTTTCCCCGAACTTTCTGCCTCTCACAGAGAGAAAGTGAAAGCTTCGAAAAGAATTGCCGTTCCCGGATGTCACGCAAGCGGATTTATTTCTCTTATTTACCCACTTGTTGAAGCAGGTGCTCTTGACGGAACAGAAAACCTTTCCTGCTTTTCCCTTACGGGCTATAGCGGTGGCGGTAAGAAAATGATTGCTGAATACGAGGAAGAACCGGATGAACTTCTTGGCGCACCTCGTCAATACGGACTTACTCAGAATCACAAGCATTTAAAGGAAATGGTGAAAATTTCAGGACTTAAAACTGCTCCTGCCTTTTGTCCCATCGTTTCAAATTTCTATTCGGGTATGGAAGTAACTGTTCCTGTATTTAAAAGCGATTTGAAGAACGGCTTTGATATAGAAAAAATTAAAGAAATTTATAAAAATAAATATAATGGACCTCTTGTAAAATATGAAGAGAACTTAAATGAAGAGGGCTTCATTTCCGCAGGTCTTCTTTCCGGAAAAGACAGTATGATTGTTTCCGTTTTCGGAAATGAGGACAGAATCATTCTCACCGCAAGATACGATAACCTTGGAAAAGGAGCATCGGGCGCGGCAGTAGAATGCCTTAACATTGTTCTCGGAAATGACGATACAAAGGGTTTGGAGATATAATTATGGAACTCATTAACGGCGGTATCTGTGCCGCAAAAGGTTTTACTGCAAGTGGTGTTCACTGCGGTATAAGAAAAAATAAAACAAAACGTGACCTTGCTCTTATTTTTAGTGAAAAGAAAGCAAGTGCCGCAGCAGTATATACAACTAACCTTGTTAAAGGTGCACCTTTAGCGGTTACAAAAATGCACCTTATGGATGGCAAGGCACAAGCAGTTATCTGCAACAGCGGTAATGCTAATACCTGTAACGCGGACGGAATTGAAGTAGCACAAAAAATGGCAGAGCTTACTGCAGAAGAGCTTGGTATTGAAGTGGAAGATGTTGTTGTTGCTTCAACAGGTGTTATCGGTCAACCTCTTGATATAACCCCTATTAAAAACGGTCTTCCTGCTCTTAAAAATGCACTTGGTGATAACAACAGCGAATATGCCGCAGAAGGTATTATGACAACCGATACTGTTAAAAAAGAGGTTGCAGTATCCTTCGAAATCGGTGGAGTTGAGTGCAAAATCGGCGGTATTGCAAAGGGTAGCGGAATGATTCATCCCAATATGGCAACAATGCTCGTTTTCATTACAAGTGACGTTGCAATTGCTCCCGAAATGCTTCAGAAAGCACTTTCTTCCGATATTCAGAATACATTTAATATGGTTAGCGTTGATGGTGATACTTCAACAAATGATATGGTTTGCGTTCTTGCAAACGGTATGGCAGAAAATAAAGAAATCACCGCAGAGGGTGAAGATTTTGATACCTTTATGAAAGCTCTTAACACAGTAACAGTTCACCTTTGCAGAATGATTGCAGGTGATGGCGAGGGCGCAACAAAGCTTCTCGAATGCAGAGTAACAGGCGCAGCTGATGAAAAAACTGCAAAAACCGTTGCAAAAAGTGTTATTTGCTCCTCTCTTACAAAGGCGGCAATGTTTGGTGCAGATGCTAACTGGGGCAGAGTTCTTTGTGCAATAGGCTATAGCGGTGCTCTTGTTGACGTTAATAAGGTTGATGTTTCCTTTGACTCCAACAAAGGTATTATTCCTGTTTGCAAGGATGGTTCGGGTATTGAATTTTCCGAGGAAAAAGCAAAGGAAATTCTTTTAGAAAAAGAAATAATTATAAACGTTGGTCTTAATTCTGGTGAGTATTCTTCAACTGCCTGGGGTTGCGACCTTACTTATGAATATGTAAAAATCAATGGCGATTACAGGACGTGAGAAAATGGAAAATCTGAACATTACAAATCTTCAACGTGCAGAGATAATCACTCAGGCACTTCCCTATATTCAGAAATATCACAACAAAATTATTGTTGTTAAATACGGCGGTAATGCAATGATAAGCGAAGAGCTTAAGTTTCAGGTTATGGAGGACTTGGTTCTTTTGTGGCTTATCGGTGTTAAGCCCGTTCTTGTTCACGGTGGCGGTCCTGAAATTTCAGATATGCTCAAAAAAGTAGGTAAGAAAAGTGAATTTGTTGATGGTCTTCGAGTTACGGATAAGGAAACCGCAGAAATCGTTCAGATGGTTCTTGCAGGTAAAATCAACAAACAGCTTGTTAACCTTTTAGGTGAATTTGGCGGTAATGCAGTTGGTATTTCAGGTGTTGACGGTCACCTTATTGAAGCAAAGGTTAAGGACGAAAGACTCGGCTTTGTGGGAGAAATTACCAAAGTAAATGTTCAACCTATTCTTGACCTTATTGAGAAAGAATATATTCCCGTTGTTTCAACAGTTGGTTGCGATAAAGACGGCAATGTTTATAACATCAATGCTGATACTGCCGCTTCATATATTGCAGGTGCAATGAAAGCGGAAAGACTTATCACAATGACTGATATTCCCGGTATTTTAAGAGATGTTACTGATCCCGATTCAATTATCAAGAGAGTTACCACCGAAGAAGCTCGTCAGTTATTCGCAGATGGTGTTATTTCAGGCGGTATGATTCCAAAGGTTGAATGTTGCATTGAAGCAATTGAAAAGGGTGTAAGAAGAGTAACAATTCTTGATGGTAGAGTACCTCACGCACTTCTTCTTGAGCTTCTCACCGATGAAGGTGCCGGTACACTTGTTAAGGGGATGGACTGATGAATACAAAAGAACTTGATTCTAAATATGTAGCTAATACCTATGCTCGTTTCCCTATCGAATTGGTTTCGGGTAAGGGTAGTAAGCTTTATGACAGCGACGGCAAAGAATATATTGATATGGGTACGGGTATCGGTGTAAGTGCCTTTGGCGTTGGTGATGAAGAATGGGTTAAAGCGGTAACTGAACAGCTTACAACTCTTCAGCATACATCAAACCTATACTATACATCTCCTTGCGCTAAACTTGCAGAGCTTCTTTGCACTAAAACAGGTGCGAAAAAGGTTTTCTTTTCAAACTCAGGTGCAGAAGCAAATGAATGTGCAATTAAAGCTGCAAGAAAATATGCCGCAGAGAAAAAAGGTGCAGATTTCTATAAAATCATAACCCTCAATAACAGCTTCCACGGCAGAACAATAACAACCCTTGCCGCAACAGGTCAGGATACATTTCATAAGGAATTTCTTCCTCTTACAGATGGCTTTCTTTATGCAGATGCAGGAGATTTGGAAACAATTGAAAAATATATAAAAGAAGAAAAAATTGCCGCAATTATGTTCGAAACCGTGCAGGGTGAGGGTGGAGTTGTTCCTCTTTCAAAGGACTTTGTTTCAGGTCTTACAAAATTGGCGGAAGAAAACGATGTTCTTCTTGTTGTTGACGAGGTGCAGACCGGTAACGGCAGAACAGGTGCCCTTTACGGTTATATGAAATACGGAATTAATCCCGATATTGTTTCAACTGCAAAGGGTATTGGTGGCGGACTTCCTTTAGGTGCTACAATGCTTTTTGAGAAAACCGAAAATGTATATACACCCGGTTCCCATGGCTCAACATTCGGCGGAAACCCTGTTTCCTGTGCAGGTGCAATAAGCATTGTTGAAAGGCTCACAGAAGCTTTCCTTTCAGATGTTGAAAAGAAAAGCCAATTTATTATTGAAGAACTTTCTTCCTGCAAGGGTGTTAAAAGCATCAGCGGTTTAGGTCTTATGCTGGGCATTGAAACTGAGAAGGATGTGAATGAGGTTCTTTCATTCTGTCAGCAGAACGGTGTTCTTCCCATTAAAGCAAAAAACAAATTAAGACTTTTACCACCTCTTAACATTTCCTTTGAGGATTTGGAAAAGGCGATAGATATTATTAAAAAAGCTTGTGAGGTATAAAAAATGAATTTAAAAGGCAGAGATTTTTTAAAGCTTCTTGATTACACAAGTGAGGAAATGGAATACCTCATAAATCTTGCGGCAGACCTTAAGAAGAAAAAGAAAAACGGAATTCCCCACGATACCCTTAAAGGCAAAAACATTGCTCTTATATTTGAAAAAACAAGCACAAGAACCCGTTGCAGCTTTGAGGTTGCGGCAAGAGATTTGGGTATGGGCGTTACTTACCTTGACCCCAATGCTTCTCAGATAGGCAGAAAAGAGAGCATTGCAGATACCGCTCGCGTTCTCAGCTCCATTTATGACGGAATTGAATACCGTGGTTATGGCCAGGAGATTGTTGAAGAGCTTGCTAAATATTCTAAAGTTCCTGTCTGGAATGGTCTTACAAATGAATTCCACCCCACACAGATTCTTGCAGACTTTCTTACAATTAAAGAAAAATTCGGCAAGCTCAAAGGTATAAATTTTGTTTATATGGGTGATGCAAGATATAATATGGGCAACTCTCTTATGGTTGGTTGCGCTATAATGGGTCTTAATTTCACTGCTTGTGCTCCCGAAAAATATTTTCCTGACAGCGCTCTTGTAGATGAATGCAAAAAGCTTGCAAAGGAAAGCGGTGCAACTCTCAAGTTCGAGGTTGACCCCAAAAAAGCTACAAAAAATGCAGATGTTATTTATACTGATGTCTGGGTTTCAATGGGGGAACCCGAGCTCGTTTGGGCAGAAAGAATTAATGAGCTTTCACCTTATCAGGTAAATGCAGAATTAATGAAAAATGCAGGTGACAACGCAATATTTATGCATTGCCTTCCTGCATATCACGATAAGAAAACTGAGATTGGTAAGAGAATGTGCGAGAAATTCAATCGCTCCGCTATGGAGGTTACAGACGAGGTTTTCGAAAGCGAACAGTCCGTTGTTTTCCAGGAAGCAGAAAACAGAATGCACACTATTAAAGCGGTTATGTATGCAACTCTTTAATTGGTCGCTCTGCTTCAATGATTTTAAGAAAATCATATTGATTAAAATATTTTTTCAGTTCACTCATAAAAATTTCCGATGCACCGTAGTTTACAATAACTATGGTGCATTGTTTTTGTATTCCTAAAAAAGAGCATATTTCCCGAATATTTGTAATTCGATTATAAATTTCTTCGTTATCGGAGTTTAAAGGGATGGAAATACTTACATCACTCTCTTTCCAAACCATAAGCTTGAATATTATGGAAAAAAGAATGAAAACTACTCCAACAATTGCAAGAAACAGAGCAAGAATATCAGATAACATAAAAAATACACCTCTTGCAATATATTATGCGAGAGGTGTATTTGTGTTAATTAAGAAAGGTTTAAAACTTAGATAATATCAAATGCCATTACAGCGTTTGACCAATCTTCTGTTGAAATGAATTTACCATTTCTGAAGTCTCTTGCATAGAAAACAACCTGAGAATCTGTAACCTCAACGAAAAGACCTGTACCGGGGTTGTTATATACGCCGTCTTTATTGTCGATACCAACAGAGGGAACATTAATACCCTGAACATTGTTTTTATCGCTAATTGTTTGGTAAGTGTATTTACCGAAACCTGTATGAAGGTGACCTGTAAGGAAGAATACATTCTTATATTTTGAAATGATATCATAGATATCGTTACTCTGCTCACCGATACTACCGGTAAAGTCATAATCATCTTTACGTTCATATGTGGGAAGAGTTGTATCTTCGGGAGTGCTGTTTGCGGAGCCCCAGGTGTTAGGAAGACCGTGAGATTCAGCTAATGACTGATGGCACAAAACGAAAACGGGTTTGCCTTCTGCAGTAGCATTTTTGAGTTCGATATTAAGCCACTGAAGTTGTTCATTTGAGAAATGAGCTTCTTCAAAACGCATTTCATCAGAAGCGATGGAAAGGAATGTATAACCATTAACTTCGTATTTAAAGAAAACATTATCCTTTGCATTTTCTTCGGAGTTAAGATTGTTCATAAAGTTAAGGAAACGCTCTTTTGACTGCTCGAAGTCACGAAGACGAATATCGTGGTTACCTGTGCACATAATGAAGTTTTTAACATTGTAGTCTGCTATGTGACCTGTGATTCTGTCATATTCTTCCTGCATGCCGTTTTCAGCAATATCGCCAACAATAAGGAATGCATCAAGCTCAATTTCGGAATTCATCATATCTTCAGAGAAAGAAATGAGATTTGCTTCACGTTCGGGCATATAGTCACAAACCTGAGTATCACCTGTTAATACGAAATCGATATTAACATCATCAGAGAAATTTCTGAGAAGATCACTTGTTGCGGGAGTTGTAACTCCGCCGAACATCATCAAGATTGATAAAAAGAGTGCAGCAATTTCCTGGAATAAACCTGCTATGTATTGCATAAAGACCCTACCTTTTCATTATATTTTGGGTAAATTATACCACTTAATTTTCATTTAGTCAACGATAATTTGTAATAGTTTGGTAAAAAATGAAGACATATATTATTGAAAAATGTACAATGTTATGATATTATAAATCTATCTATGCAAGAAAAATTTTGAAAATTTGGAGTATATTATGGAAAGATTACTTACAAGATGGGGTAAAACTCTTGATAAGAATTTACCTCTTAACGATTATCCCAGACCCCAGATGAAACGCGACAGCTTCATTAACCTTAACGGCGAATGGAACTATGCAATTCTTGATGAATTCAAAAAATTTAATGGCTATCAGGGTAAGATTACAGTACCTTTCAGCCCCGAATGTATTTTAAGCGGTGTTGAAAAAATGGTTAAACCAACGGATGTTCTTTATTATCAGAAAACATTCAATTTCAAAAGAACTAACCACCGCGTTCTTCTTCATTTCGGTGCGGTTGACTATAAATGTACAGTAACTCTCAATAATAGTGTAGTTGGTGAGCATAAGGGTGGTTACCTTCCCTTTACTTTTGATGTTACTGCGCTTATCCTTGATGGTGAAAATGATTTAAGGCTTACTGTAACTGACCCGACTACCGAGGGTCATCAGGCAAGAGGTAAGCAGACCTTTAAGCGAGGCGGTATCTGGTACACACCCCAATCAGGTATCTGGCAGACTGTATGGCTTGAAGAGGTATGCGAGGGTTATATTGAAAATATCAAGCTTACACCCGATATTGATAATGATGAAATAAATATTGAAATCAAATACAACGGCAAGCCTGAGGACGAAATGGCAGCAGTTGTTATGGATAAGGGCGAGATTAAGGGTGCAGTTAAGCTTGCTGACGGTAAAGGTACAATCAAGCTTTCTGATTATGAACTCTGGAGCCCTGAAAACCCTTATCTTTATGACCTTAAAATTGCGGCAGGCAATGATAGGGTTGACAGTTATTTCGGTATGAGAAAATATAGCGTTGGTAAGGATGCAGAAGGTGTTTCCCGCCTTATGCTCAACAACAAGCCTTATTTCTATAACGGTCTTCTTGACCAGGGTTATTGGAGTGACGGTATGTACACCGCTCCTTCCGATGAAGCTCTTATTTACGATATTCAGACAATGAAGGATTTAGGCTTTAATACATTGAGAAAGCACATTAAAATTGAACCTTTACGTTGGTATTATCATTGCGACAGACTTGGTATGATTGTCTGGCAGGATATGATTAACGGTGGCGGTGCATATAACTTTATGGCTATCGGTACTGCACCTGCTTTTTCAATGATTTTCAATAACAAGCATGTAGGTAAGGTTTCTGACGGACCCAAGCACTACAGATATTTTGCAAGACAGAATGAAGAGGGCAGAAAGGAATTCTATGAGGATTCCGAAAAAATGATTGAGCTCCTTTATAATGTTACATCTCTTGCCCTCTGGACTCCTATGAACGAGGGTTGGGGTCAGTTTGACAGTGTCAAGGCTTGTGAATTCTATAAAGAAAAAGACCCCACTCGACTTGTTGACCATGCAAGCGGTTGGGTAGATCACGGTTCAGGTGATGTAAACAGCTTCCATATCTATTTCACACCCTTCCTTTTCCCCAAATATGATAAAAATGATGAACGTCCCATTGCTCTTACAGAGTTCGGTGGTTATTCAATGCAGTTAAAAGAGCATAGCTTTAATAAAGATAAATTCTTTGGCTACAGAAAATACTATAATCAGGAAAGCTTTGATAAGGCAATCAAGAACCTTTATGAAAACAGAATTTATAACTGTATGGTCAACAAAGGTCTTTCCGCAATTATTTATACAGAGGTAAGTGACGTTGAAGACGAATGCAATGGTCTTCTTACTTATGACCGCGAGATTATCAAAATTACACCCGAGGTTATGAAAGCCGCTAACGAAAAATTAAAATATTAAAATATTACGATACAAAAAAAGGTAGTGTTTACAATTGGAAAAATTCAGAATAGGTGAATTTACTCAAAGAATAACGGAACACATTGAGCTTTCAGGAAAAATATTTTCAATTGCAGTATCGACAAATGGTGAAATTTATGCTTGCTCGGAAAAAGGTCTTTACCGTTTTAAAGACGGTGAATGGCATAAGCTTTTTTCTGATGGCATTTTCTCTAAGGTTTATTGCGACAAAAAGGGAAGAGCTTTTGCAGCTCTTGATAAAGTTCTCTACGAAATAACAGGTGATGGTGCAAATAAGGTTGCCGAATTTGAGTTTCCAATTGTTGATTTATCTGGTGAGAATGAAGTTTATGTTCTCACTCAGCACACTCTCCATGTTGAACAGAATGATGGATTTTTCACTCTTCAGGAAATGGATCAGGATGAACTTTCTCTCGCTGTTCAGGGTGATAAGGTTTGCGTTGCAAGTAAAACTTGTTTGCAGAGAATGGAAGGTAAGCGCAGAACATGGCGTTGCATTTTCCCTGCCTATTCCACAATGCCCGAAATTCACATAAATGTTATAGCTTTTGATAAAATCGGATATCTTCTCGTTGGTGCTGATGAAGGACTTTTCATTTATGACTATAAGAGCGGTTGGTATGGTAATGCTGAAATTTCTGCATTGCCTTGCGAAAGCGTTTATTCCATTAGCGTTTGTGACGATGGAAGTTTCCTTGTAGGCACAGATGCAGGTGCGGTACATATTAAAAACGGAATGGCAAAGTATTTACCTGCAACCCGTTATGCTTTCAGCACCAATGTAACAGCGCTTGCTTGTTCAGATGGAGTGCTTTATACCGCATCCGAAGGCGGAATTGTCAAAATAAGCGAAAAACTTATGACAATGGAAGATAAATCAAAACATCTTTTTGAACTCACTGAGAAAAATTTCCCAAGAAAACAAGGCTATGTTACTTGGGTTAAATCTCTTGACGGAAAGGATTGTTCACATCCAACCGATAATGACGGTCTCTGGACACATTGTTATCTTGCAGGTCTTGCAATGTGGTATGCGGTTACAAAGGATGAACAGGTGCTTAAAGCCGCAAGAAGAACAAAGGATGCAATGCTTTTCCTTACAAGAGCTCCTGAAATCAAGGGCTTTACCGCTCGTGCTGTTCGCTTCCCTGACGAAGAAGAGTGGGGAACAAACCTTGAATCAGACCACCCCGGTTGCGAGTGGCATCGTTCTTCTGACGGCAGTTATGAATGGCTTGGTGAAACCTCAAGTGACGAAATGACAGGTCATTATGCAGGTTTTTATCTTTATTATGATTTATGTGCCAATGAGGAAGAAAAGAAAGAAATCTGTGAAGCAGTTTGCAATATTACAGACCATATTTTAGACAACGACGGATATCTTATTGATAAAGACGGCAAACCAACATCATGGGCTTGTTGGAATGAAAGTGCTCTTAACCTTGATAATGCGTGGATGTGGGAAAAAGGCGTAAACTCTCTTGAAATGCTCAATTTCCTTAAAATTTCTTACCATATGTCAGGCGATGAAAGGTATAATGAGAAATACCAGAGCCTTATAAAAGACCATCATTTCCTTATTAATGCAGCTTTCCATAAAAGAGCGGACGGTCATTCCTGCCACATTGATGATAATCTTGCCATGCTTAACACGCTTTCGTATTTGCTTGTTGAAAAAGACCCTGCCATCCGCCAGTATCTTCTTATGGGACTTGCTTCTCATTATGAATATGAAAAAATAGAGGGCAACCCTTATTATGCCTTTATTTACAAAGGCTTTACAGGTGCTCCTTGCGATGTTGACAGTTGCGTAAAGGCTCTCAAGGATTATCCTTGCGATATGAAAAACAGAAAAATGTATAACAGCAACCGCAGAAATATCGAAATGGATAATGAGCCTCTTCAATGGTATGAGGAAACCCATATAAAAGTGCCTTTCGCCTGGGATGAAAGACCTTTTGCAACCTTGGGTATTAATCCCTTTAAGGTTGATGGAGGGAACGGAATAACCTATGAAAATGGTATGTCCTTTATTTTCATATATTGGTTAGGCAGATTTTTAGGTATTATTGAGTAAGTGGAGTAAAATTTATGTCATTAAAAACTTTTATTGTTAAATGGGAAGCACAGTTAAAGGCAGTTAATCCTAAATATGATGTTGTTTATGAGGTTTCAAAGGATGAACCAATTGTATTTAAGGATAGTCGGAATGTAAGGCTTTCCTTTGCAGCAATTGCCGATACACATTTGATTGACAATGAAATTGCGGAAAAAAACCTCGCCAATGTTTTCGAGGATATAGGAAATTCAAAGGAAAAATTTGATGCTTTCCTTATGGCAGGGGATATTGCCGAATACGGACTGAAAAAAGAATATCAGAGATTTTTCAGGGTTACAGATAATCAAAAGGTAATTCCATATAATTTTGTTACAATGGGTAATCACGATGTTCGTTTTTTCTATGGTAAAAACCAGAAAATAATAATGGACAAGGTGAACGAATACCTTAAAATCAATACCAATGGCAAAAGCTATTATTCTTATGATATAAATGGCTATACATTTATTGTTATCGGTACTGAAAAACGAGTTCTCGAAAAAGCTCATATAACACAGGAGCAGATTGATTTTCTTGATAAAGAACTTAAAAGAGGAACAAAAGACGGTAAACCTGTTTTCGTAATGTGCCATCAGGCGTTCCTTGAAACCCACGGTCTTCCTGAGGTCTGGAAAACAGGAGATATGGGTGAACAGTCCGACCTTGTCAGAGCAGTTATGGAGAAATATAAAAATGTTATCTTCATTAACGGACATCTCCACGGCGGTATTTATGAAAAAACCTTTGAATGGCTCAACAAAGAAAATAATGTTTGCTCCTTGAGCGTTCCCGGTTACAGAAAAGAAAACAACTTCGGTATAAAGCCATGCGGTATGGGTTATTATGCAGAGGTTTATGATAACAAAATCGTTTTCGTTGCCCGTAACTTTATGAAAGGCGAATACATAAAAGGCGATTGCGAGTTTGTGGAGTTTGAAGTTCCGATAGTATAAAAAAGCAGTCTGTTTCGGCAGACTGCTTTTTTGTTAGTGGCAAGTTGGAAGTGGAAAGTGGCAAGTTTTGGGGCGCAAAAATGCGCCGTATAACAATAAAGTTGATGGCAGTCCTGCCTCTCTTCGAAGAGAGGGGGACCGCCTTTTTGGTTGTTGTTAATTTAAATACAGTTTCAAACGTGGGATTTATAAATGTAAGAATAAAGTTTGTCGGGCGGTGGAGAGTTCTTGACGCGACTGAAGGAGCGTCTTTGAAGCGTAAGCTTCAACTATAATGAAACGTAAGGTGTGCTGTGTTTTTATTTTAAACCTAAAATATAATCTGCAGATACGTTGTAATATTTGCAAAGAGCAATAATATGCCTTACGGGTATTTCATTTTCACCCTTTTCATATCGTGAATAAACCTGTTGGGTTGTGCCTAAATATTCGGCTATTTCTTTTTGTGTTTTGTCATTATCTTCTCGCAAATCTCGGATAATTTCAACATAATTTTTCATATAACTATCTCCTGAAGTTGTGATAGTTAAATTGTATATTACACTACATCAGGTGTATTGACTTTACACCATATATGGTGTATATTATATGGGGTAATTTTAAATTTATACCAAAGCAAATCGAAGTTCCGCATTTTTCGGTGTGTGTAGCTTCGGTTGCACACACTTTTTTATTTTGTGGAGGTGAAAACAATTTCGATTGACTTAATATGTGAAAAATCATTTTAATATTATAATGGTGGAGGAAAATATGAAAAAATTACTTAAAAAAATACTTGTTCTTTTAGTAGTGGTTGCTGTTATCGTCGTTGGATTTAAACTTATCACTACTCCTAAAAAAGCAGAAATCGGAGAAAATGTTAAATATAACGATATTGCTGAGTTTGTTGTAAATGATATTTCGGTATATGAAAACAAATTGGATTTATTTGAAGCTGGTTATGGAATATCAGGCGATTACGAAGATGATGGTTTTGTAAAGATTGAATTTACAATTAAAAATATAGGAAAAGAAGATTTTACTGTGTACCCTGAAAGAGTATTTGTAGATTACGATGATGGTGTTACATACAAATCAGATTTACTGTTTTATCATACTGCAAATGATAGTTACAAGAATTGTCCAGGTGGGTTTGTTTTGGAGAAAGTAACAAGTGACACCAAAACTTTCACAATGCTCGTTGCTGTTCCACAAGAGATTATTGAAAATGAAGAAAAAAGTCTTGATGTGAGAGCTTTTAATCACACATATACAGTAAGATAATGCGCAAAAAAAATAAAGCAGGTAACTCATTGAACAACTCATTGAACGAGTTAGCTGCTTTTTATATTATGTAAAAAATGAAATTCCGTTTGCCGAAGGCAACTTCATTACGAAGTACTTCATTGTAAAGCACTTCATTTATGCACAGCATAACTTCATTTTTGTGTTCGTAAGATTAGTGAAGTTCAAATAGCTTTGAAATGAAGTTATCTGTTGAAACAGATAAATGAAGTTTGTGGTTGAAACCGCAAAATGAAGTTGTGTTCTTGCGAACACAAAATAAAAACCTGAAGTCGAAACTTCAGGTTTTTGGTCTGAGTGAGAAGACTTGAACTTCCGGCCTCTTGACCCCCAGTCAAGCGCGCTACCAACTGCGCCACACCCAGATAGCGAAAGATATGATATCACAACCTTTGGAATTTTGCAAGTGTTTTTTTAATATTTTTTGAAAATTTATGGGATTTTATGTTTTCTCATATATTAAATGAAAAAGTGCGGAATAAAATGTACAAATAGTTCAAAAAAGGATGTATTATTTTGTTTTCGTTTTCTCCATTAACTTTAACTTCAATAATTTTAACTCTTGCTGTTGTTTTTGTGAATGGCTTGACTGATGCTCCAAATGCCATTTCTACCGTAACAGTTACAAGGTGTATGAAATTGAAATCTGCTCTTATAATGTCTGCGGTTTTCAATTTTCTTGGTGTTGCGGTTATGAGTGCTGTAAATAATTCTGTTACCGTAACAGTTGCAAATATAGTGAATTTTGGGAGTGATACATATTCCGCTTCAGTCGCTCTTTCGGCAGCCCTTTTCAGCATTGTTTTCTGGGCGGTTCTAGCCTGGTATTTTGGCATTCCAACCAGCGAAAGTCACGCTCTCATTGCAGGGCTGACCGGTAGCGCTATTGCAATTAATGGCGGGCTTTCGGGTATAAATGGTGAAGAGTGGATTAAGGCGGTTAAAGGACTTTTTACTTCTTGTTTGTTTGGGTTCGTTGTAGGTTTTATTATATGCAAACTGATAGTTATTATTTTTAAAAACATAAAACGAAAAAAAGCAGAAAGCTTTTTTATATACGGGCAAATTTTTGCCGCTGCAGGAATGAGCTTTATGCACGGTGCTCAGGACGGACAGAAATTTATTGCTGTTCTAATGCTTTGTATGAGCTTTTCGGGAAATGCCCAAGGGGAGAAAATGAGCGGTGATTGGAGAATAATTCTCCTTTGCTCCGTTGTTATGGCTCTGGGTACAATGTGCGGTGGTAAGAAAATTATAAAATCTGTTGGAATGGATATGGTGAAATTAGAAAAATATCAAGGCTTTTCCGCAGACCTTTCAGCCTCTCTTTCTCTTTTTGTCAGCACAGTTTTGGGTTTTCCTGTTTCCACCACCCACGCAAAAACCACTGCAATGATGGGCGCAGGTACTGCAAAAAATATAAAATCTCTGAACCCATTGGTAATAAAAGAAATTGGATTGACTTGGATTTTAACATTTCCGGGATGTGGAATAATAGGGTTTGTTATAACTAAAATATTTCTCAAAATATTTTAGTTACGTTAGGAGTGAGGAATGAGGAGTGAGGAGTGAGGAGTGTTGGGGAAGCTTCGCTTCCAATCATTTTAAAGGCTTCGCTAACCACTACATTTTACGTATATTGATATTGTTTCAAGCATTAATGTAAAAAGTAATAAATTTTGGTTGTTTTTATTGTGTTGTAATTTTAGAATTACATATCACAAATTATAATTGCTGACCGTAGGTCCCGACACTCCTAACTCCTCATTCCTCACTCCTAACTAAAAAAGACGGCTTTCGCCGTCTTTTTTTTAATAGTCTTTTCCCCAATTCTTTCTGTTATAGAACTTTTTATCGTGCAAATTCTTTTTCTTTCGTTCCTTTTTATACTGCTTTTTCTCTTTACGGGTCATTTTAAATTTTAATTTTCTTTCCTTAACTTCCTCGCAAAGAGGTGTTACAAGACCACCGAGAGTACCGTTAATTTCAGTTGCAGAAAGAATAACAATATCTTTGTCTTTGGGAAGAGTGATTTCTGTTTCACCGTTCAACTCAATTTCAACCAAGAAGAAATACATTGATTTTGCGGTAACATCTGCGAAATCCTTGTGACAATGGGTGAATTCGAAAGCCACCTTGCAGTCTTTAATTCTTGCGGTTTCTTTGAAATCATACATATCCCAACGAGCAGGTCTTTGGAAAGCATCGGGGATAAATTTCACAACTGTTTCTTTGCCAACTTTGAATTTAGCTTTTTTATCTCCGTCAATGGAGTTGCAAAGAAGAACAAGCTTATTTACGTTGTTATTAACAGAAATTTTCTGTCCTTTGCAAACAATTGCATTTTTGCCGTCTTTCTTGATTTCAAAATCAACACCACCAATTGTGATGATGTCGGGTGTGATTTCGTAAGGAATTGTGTATTTGAAATCACCGAGTTTACCCTGCTTTGTAATCAACTGCTTGTTGGGCTTCAAATCAATGGGCGTTGAAAGTGCCTTTTCTGCATTCACAGAGCTATTTTTAAGTGTAAGAGCAAAGGATTTGATTTCATAGGGTTTGAAATCTGTGACAAGCTTTCCGTCAACAACATTTGCTTCACCGCGGTATTCTTCGCTTGCGAATACTTCTCTTGCGCTTTCAATTCCGTCACCTAATGTAAGAGTGAAGTTTTCAACATTTTTATTTGTACCTTCGCCAAGACGAACGATAATTTCATCACTTTCTTCAGCCTTTTTCATAGCGCGTATAATGATGTCATTTGTTGAAATGCTACCGAAAGAATATTCAGAGCCGAGAGCACCTTCGTGATTATCACAAACTACTGTGCACATAGGTTGAGTAAACATTCTTGACTGAAGCTGAGTATCTGCCGAAACCTTGCCGGCGTGACTGAAAATACCGAAAGAATATCTGTTAAGACCCAAATCCATCATAGACTGCATTGAGTCAATACGGTAGTTGCCTTTAGGTGTGTGAACAACTGTAAGTCGGAGGGTGTTGTTGTCAGACTTGTCCCAGCCATATTTACATTCGCTGATAACAGAAACACCGAATTCACCGCTCTTATCTGTAATATCTGCCCATTTTTGCGCAGGTACTTCATAGAGTTGTTTTGTCATATTACCGCGTTTGATTGCACCAAGACCCAGATCGTAAAGAGCCTTTTCGTTGTCTGCAGTAAATGAGAAAACATTTTTAGCCATTGTCTGAAGTGACTGCCATTCAATCTCGGAATAAACTTCAACTGTCTCGCCACCATCAGTAAGAGCAATTATATTCGTAAATGTGCTTCTGTCATCTTTCTGTGTAACCTTATATGCAACTCTTGCAACGCCGTTTTCAAGCACTTCTATTTTCACAAGGTTAGGCTTCCTGTCAGGTTTTTTATTTGCCTCATCAAAGTTCATTTCCCAGGCGGGCCAATCCCAAGAGCCAGTATAATTGAAAAGACCGATTTCAACAGGTGCTTTAAGGATTTCTTTATTGCCTAATGTTTTATCAATGATAGAGCAAATATCGCCATTATCGTTGAGTTTGACGATATATTTGCCGTTTTCAAGAGTGTTGTTGCCGATGGAGATTTCGCCATTAACAGAGCAAGGAGAGTTGCTTTCGCGAATATCGTAAACCTTTAATCCAAGGCTTTTAACATCTGCAATAAAGGTGATTTCAACTTTACCATTGTTAAGCTTTTTGCACTGAGATTTAATTTCAACTTCTCCGTCAAATACTTTTACATATTCACTTTTAATACTATCAAGGCGGATTGTAACCGCTCCGTGTCTGTTTGCTTCAATGGGGTTATAAACAGTGACGGGGGTCCCTTTGCAGGTGACGGTGTTCATAAGCTTTGCAACAGATGAAACTGCTCCCTCAATTTCACTTTGGAACTGGTTCATTGAAACATAAAGGTCGTTCCAGGAACGTTTATATACACGTTGGCAGGATGTGCCGGGCATATCATCGTGGAAATGATGAGAAAGAACTCTTTTCCAGGAACGAGTAAGGCTTTCTCTGTTGTAGTCGTATGTACCGAGCCAATCACCAAGAACAGAACTGCGTTCTGCCACATCTGCAAGCTCTTCTGATCTTCTGTTCCAGCGTTTGCTCATAATTCTCGAGGTATAGCCACCGATAGCGTGTTCGCTCATAACAAGCTCATTGTCCCAGAGAGGAAGCTTTGCTTTCTGTTCGGGTGTAAGCTGCTCGTCAATATCTTTATAATATTGGTCTGCAGTTGCAGCAATAATCTCAATATCACTATCATCATTTTTCTTGATTTCCTGTTCAACATAAGCAACAGATTTTTCTTTAGGCGCACCGCCTCTGTCACCAACTCCGTGGAAAACAGTTGTCCAAGGGAAATCATATTGCTCGTTTTCTTTAAATTTCTCTTCAATGAAATCCCATTCACGCAATTTATCAAGAGCTTTACTGTAAGAGCCTAATTTCAAGGTTGTATATACCTCATTGCCGTCAACTCCGCGCCATCTGCCTGTGTCGAAGGGCACACCAAAAGCACCGCCCCAGCTTAATTTCTGGGTGGTGAAGCCTTTAAGGTTTGCATGGTGCATAATACTTGGCAATGCCCAACCGAAGCCGAAGCAGTCGGGCAGATAAATATCGCATGAGGTTTTTCCGAACTTGTTACGGAAATAGGAGTTACCTATAAGAATATTTCTGAAAAGTGCCTCGGGGGAGGGTACGTTTACATCTCCGTTTTCATAAGCAGAACCGCATACATTCCAACGACCGGCTTTAATGTATTCGGTCATCTTTTTAAACTGCTCAGGGTAGTATTCTTCCATAAGCTCATATCTGTAAGCACCCTCGAAATTGAATTTATATGTAGGATATTTTTCAAGTAATTTAAAGTTTTGCTCGAAAGTATCATTTATATATTCATCAATGGTTTCTTCCAAATCCCAGCTCCAGACTGTATCAAGGTGAGCTGTTGCAATTGTGTAAATCTTTTTCTTTCCCATAACCACATCTCCTAATGGTAATATACGGAAATTATATAATACAAAACATTGGTTTGCAACTGAATTTGTATGTGAAAAATCCCCAAATATCAAAGCGTTTTTTTGGTAGTATAATTGTTTTAAAATTGTTGAAATATGCGGTAAAAGAAATATAATAGAATATGAAGATTTCTATAGGGTGAAATGAGTTAACACAGTTCGGATAACTCCTTTCACCCTAAAAGGATGGTAAAAATTATGGATAAAATTTTAAAAATCGGTATCATCGGTTGCGGTGGTATTGCTAACGGAAAACATATGCCCGCTCTTAAAAAGGTTGAGGGTGTAGAGATGGTTGCTTTCTGCGATATTATTAAGGAAAGAGCAGAAAAAGCTGCAGAAAAATTCGGTACTCCCGATGCAAAGGTTTATGAGGATTATAAAGAGCTTCTTAAGGATGAAAGTATTGATGTAATCCATGTTTGCACCCCTAACCGTTCTCACAGTTTCATTACTATTGACTCTCTTGAAGCAGGAAAGCACGTTATGTGTGAAAAACCAATGGCAAAAACCTATGAAGAAGCAAAGGCAATGTGCGAAGCTGCAGAAAGAACAGGAAAGAAGCTTTCTATTGGCTATCAGAATCGTCAGACACCACAGAACCTCTATGTAAAAAAATGTGCTGATAACGGAGATTTTGGTGAAATTTACTATGGTAAAGCACTTGCTCTTCGCCGTCGTGCAGTTCCTACCTGGGGTGTTTTCCTTAACGAATATGAGCAGGGGGGCGGTCCTCTTATTGATATCGGAACCCATGCTCTTGATATGACTCTTTGGGTTATGAATAACTATGAGCCTGAAATGGTTGTTGGCCAGACCTTCCGCAAGCTTGCAGACCAGGAAGAGCAGGGCAATGCCTGGGGTAAATGGGACCCGAAGGAATATACAGTTGAAGATTCTGCATTCGGTTTCATAAGAATGAAAAATGGTGCGGTTATTAACCTTGAGTCAAGCTGGGCACTTAATATTGCAGATTATCACGAAGCAGCATATATGGTTTGTGGTGATAAGGGCGGTGCAGATACTCTTGATGATAAAGCAAGAATTAACTACATAAAGCATCAGCGTCAGTGTATTGAAGAGCCCAACCTTGAAGCAGGCGGTGCTGCATTCTTCGAGGGTCAGAAGGATGGTTCTCCCGCAGAAATGGAAGCATCTTCCTGGATCAATGCAATCAGAACAGATACAGACCCTGTTGTTTTACCTCGTCAGGCACTTTGCGTAACTCGTATTCTTGAAGCAATTTACGAGTCAGCAAAGACCGGAGCACCTGTGTATTTTAACGACTAATAAGGAGATATAAAAAATGAAATTTGCAGTACAGCTTTATTCTGTTCGTGACCATATCGAAAACGGAAACGATATGTTAGAAATTCTTGGCAAGGTCAAAGAAATCGGCTTTGACGGCGTTGAGTTTGCGGGTTATTTTGACCTTTCCGCCGAAGAACTTCGCGCAAGATGTGAAGAATTGGGCCTTGAGGTTGTTGGTAGCCATCTTGGTTTAGATGATTATCTTCCTGAAAATCTTGAAAAAACGCTTAAATACGGCAAGGCACTCGGTGCGAAATATCTTGGTGTTGGCGGTGCACCTCATTCTACTTATGAGGAGGCTAAAAATACAGGTGATGTTCTCAGTGCCGCAGGTGTTAAGGCAAGAGAAATGGGTATGGATACTTATTATCATAATCATACAGAAGAGTTTGAAGACCTAAAAGACGGCAAAAATGCTATGGACATTATTTCCCAAAACGGATGCAAGCTTGAAGTTGATACATATTGGAGCTTCTGCGCAGGTATCGATAACAGCAAATATCTTCCCGAAAACAAAGAAAAAATAGTGCTTATTCATATTAAAGATGGTGTTGACCATAAACCCACCGCTCTCGGTGAAGGCGAAAATGATTTGGCAAAAGTAATTGAGGGTGTAAATGCAATCGGTCTCGAATGGGTTATTCTTGAAAATGACGACCCGGTTCCCACCGGTTTAGAAGACATCACTCGTAGCTATGCTTGGTTAGAGAAAAATTTTTAATAAATATAAAGAGGATTATTGATTTATGAAACTTGGTGTTCTTACTAATTTATTAGGTTCTGTTTCCCTTGAGGAAGCATTGAAATATTTTAAATCACTCGGTCTTGAAATGGTTGAAATCGGCTGTGGCGGGTTTCCCGGCAAAGACCATGCAGACCCTGATATTCTTCTTAATGATGAAAAAGCATTGGAAGAGTTTAAGGCGCTACTTAAAAAATATGATGTTGAAATCAGTGCTTTAAGCTGTCACGGTAACCCTGTTCACCCAAATAAAGAAATTGCAAAATCCTTTGATGAGGATATGAGAAAAGCAGTTCTTCTTGCAGAAAAATTGGGCGTTCATCAAATTAACACATTTTCAGGTTGTCCCGGTGACTGTGAAAATTCCAAATATCCCAACTGGGTAACTTGCCCTTGGCCCAATGATTTTGGCGAAATTCTTGAATATCAGTGGAATGAAGTGCTTATTCCGTATTGGAAAGAGTTTGTTAAATTCAGCACTGCTCATGGTGTTGATAAAATCGCTCTTGAGCTTCATCCCGGTTTCTGCGTTTATAACACAGAAAGCCTTTTGAAGCTTCGTAATGCAGTTGGTAAGGAAATCGGTGCAAACCTTGACCTTTCCCACCTTATTTGGCAGGGAATGGACCCCATTGCGGTTATTCGTGCATTGGGTAAAGAGGGTGCGATTTTCCATTTCCATGCCAAAGATACAAAAATTGATGCTATCAATACTGCAGTTAACGGTGTTCTTGATACAAAATCCTATGCAGACGAAATCAACCGTTCCTGGATTTTCCGTTCAGTTGGTTTTGGTAATGGTGAATCCTATTGGCGCGATGTTATCAGCAATCTTCGTATGGTTGGTTATGATTATGCTATTTCCATTGAACACGAAGATTCACTTATGAGTCAGAACGAAGGTCTTGAAAAAGCAGTTGCACTTCTTAAGAATTGCATTATCAAAGAGAAATTAGAAGCAGCCTGGTGGATTTAAAAAATGAGGAGTGAGGAATGAGGAGTGAGGAGTGTCGGGACCTGCGGTCGGCATTGTAAATTTTAATTTAACCTTTTTTACTCTGACTATTTTTCAAAAGAGGTTAACTATGCGGAAAAAGTTTTGGTTTGCGAAGCTTTTAATAATGATTGGAAGCGAAGCTTCCCCAACACTCCTAACTACTCACTCCTAACTCCTAACTTGTAGTCGGATTTACCCGGTTTTTGTATTTGATATAATTTGACTGTTAGGGATGTTATTATGGATAAAATTAATGTTGTTGTGGTCGGTTACGGCGGAATGGGTAACTACCACGCTGAAAGAATAGATAGCTTTGAAAACTTTAATCTTGCGGGTATTTATGATATAAAGCCTGAAAGATGCGAGTTTGCAGAAAGTAAGGGCTTTTATGCTTATCCATCATTTGAAGCGGTTCTTGAGGATGAAAAGGTTGAGCTTATTGTTTGCGCTACTTATAATGATGTGCATAAAGATATAGCAATCCGTGCTATGAGAGCAGGGAAAAATGTTATATCTGAAAAACCCGTTACGCTTTGCTCTGAGGATTTGGAAGAGATAATTGCTGTTGCAAATGAAACAGGCAAGTTATTCACCGTTCATCAGAACCGACGTTGGGATGATGACTACCGTACAATAAAAAACATTCTTGATAAAAATGAATTAGGTCCAGTTTTTTCAATGGAATCAAAGGTTTATGGTTCCCGCGGTGTACCTAAGGGTTGGCGTGCGGAAAAAGAGCACGGTGGTGGTATGCTTCTTGATTGGGGTGTTCACCTTTTAGACCAGGTACTTATGCTCAATGAGGGTAAGAAAATCAAGAGCGTGTATGGTACTTTAACTAATGTTACATCTCTTAAGGTTGATGACGGATTTCGTGCAATTATTAAATTTGAGAATGGTCCGGAATGTCTTGTTGAAGTTCTTACAAATAACTTTATAGAAGCACCTCGTTGGTATGTGGCGGGTGAGAATGGTACAGCTATTATAAGAACATGGGATATAGAAGGCGAGATTGTTAAAATCAAGGATTGGGAAAAAATGGATGCTGTTCCTGTGCAGATGGGCGCAGGTATAACAAAAACAATGGCGCCAAGGACTCCTGAGACAATTCAAAAATTCCCTCTTGAAGTAATAAATGTTCAATGGGCAGATTATTATAAAAATATATATGATGTTTTAAGAAATGGTGCAAAACCATTAATTACCCACGACCAACAAAGACGACTTATGAAGCTTATGGAAGCGATTGTTGAGTCGTCAGATAAAAATGAAGTGATTTGTTTCGAATAAAATTATTTGATTTTCTCAAAACACTTGCATTTTTTTGTTAATAATGGTAATATATAAAAAACTGTCATTGAAAGGACGGAAGAAATATGAAAAAAAGAGTGTTGGCTACAATACTTACAGTATGCCTTCTTTTTAGTGTTATGGCTTGCGTAGCAGGCGCACAATCAAATCTTGATGTAGAAGATATCGTTTCAAGCATAAGAATTTGTCCCGGTAAGGTTATTAATGATGATGTTATTGAGGCACCTGAAGTTAGCGGTTATTACAAAGTTTCCGGTTGGGAAATTCAAACTGTTGATGGCATATGGCTCCCATATGATGGAGAGAGCATTGGTGATGATGTTATAGGCTTAAGATACTATGCTGTGGATTACTCAGGTAATTATGAACGCTCTAACGAATGTTCAGTAAGAGTAGAGCATAATCCCATCGGTGATTATCAGTACAGCGGTACAGACCATTGGAGAGTTTGCGATGACTGTGGCGGTCAGGCTGACAAAGGCGGTCATACACACCTCGGTGGAAGTGCTACTGCAAATGAAAAAGTTTGTTCTGTATGTGGTCATGTAAGAACTTCTCAATATACAGGTTTGCTTTCATTCTGGGAATGGTTGTTCCCTACTGTTATCGAGATTCTTGCTATATTTGGTATAACTCTTGGCTGATATAGACTATAAAAATTTAATTAATATTTTGCTCGATTTAAAAGAACTCCTTCGGGAGTTCTTTTTTGTTGAGTAAACACTGTTTTTTCTTGACAAAGATTATATATTGGTTTATATTAAAATGTGGATTTATTATTACTTTCTAAACATAATATTAAAGGAGTGTGACATGGTAATGGATTCAGGCAGTAGCGGGCATGGGCGAAGTTGCATTGATATTAAGACAGCGATAAAACAGTCTGATGAAATTGCAGATTGTTACACATTTTAACTGCGTGGCAGTAATATGATAGTGGGAAAGGTGTCCTTTTCTGCTAAGGTGTCTTTTTGTCGCTGAGCTGCATCCGAAGAAAAAATGAACATCATCTTCTGTTTAATTTTCTTTTGGATATATGACTCGGTTTTTTTATTTGCATTTGCCTTCCATTCTGCAAAACAGAAAAAGGAGGAAAAATAGTGACAAAAGAAGTTTTTGAAAGATTATTGTTGGAAAAGCAATATAAAGCAATAAAAAGTATTTTTGATACAATGAATCCCGTTGATACAGCATTACTTTTGCCGGAATTTGAAGATAAGCAGATGGTTATGCTTTTCCGACTTATTCCCAAAGAAAACGCCGCAATGGTGTTTACCTATATGGAGCCCGAGCAGGAACAGGTGCTAGTTGAAGCTTTTACAGATAGCGAATTGAAATTTATTATGGACGATATGTTCATAGATGACACCGTTGACGTTATCGAAGAAATGCCTGCAAACGTGGTTGAGAGAATGCTTCGTGTGGCGGGGGATAAGAGAACTGCTATAAATACCATACTCAATTACCCTGAAGACAGCGCAGGCAGTATTATGACTTTGGAATATATAAGTCTGCATCCTGCTATGACAATTGGTGACGCTTTAAAGAAAATCAAATCCCGAGGAGAATATTCCGAAACGGTTAACGTTTGTTATGTTATTGAAAAACACAGGTTGTTGGGTACAATAACTGCAATGGATCTTTTAACCTGTGATGATGACGAAATTCTTACAGATGTTATGGAAGAAAATCCCATAACAGTTAAAACATTGAGCGATAAAGAAGAAGTTGCTCAGATGTTCAATAAATACGATGTGGTATCAATTCCGGTTGTTGATAACGAAAATTGTATGGTCGGTATTGTTACTTTCGATGATGCTATTGACGTTATTCAGGAAGAGGCGGAAGAAGACTTCCAGAAAATGGCGGCTATTGCTCCCAATACAGATACACCCTATCTCAAAATTTCAACTTGGGAGCTTTGGAAAGGCAGAATACCCTGGCTTCTTCTTTTGATGCTTTCGGCAACCTTTACGGGAATGATAATTTCTTCCTTTGAAGATGCCCTTTCAAAATTAGTTGTGCTAACTGCTTTTATTCCTATGCTTATGGGTACGGGTGGTAACTCAGGTAGCCAAGCATCAGTTACAGTTATTCGTGGTCTCTCCTTAGGTGAGGTCGATGTTAAAGACATATTCAAGGTTATGTGGAAAGAGTTCAGAGTTTCCATTCTTTGTGGTGTGTCTCTTGCAGTAGCTTGTTTTGTGAAGATTATTTTAATAGATGGACTTCTTCTTAAAACTCCCGGCATTAACAATAATGTAGCTCTTGTTGTGGCACTTACATTATGTTTAACTGTTATTTGTGCAAAGTTTATCGGTTGCGTTCTTCCGATTATTGCAAAGAAAATGAAGCTGGACCCTGCAGTTATGGCAAGTCCTTTTATTACAACCATTGTTGATGGCGTTTCGCTTATAGTATATTTTGGTATTGCAAAAGCAATTTTGCCTGAGTTAATGTAATTCAAACTTTATGAGGTAGTTTATGAAAATCAGATTTAAGAACGGTAAAATCAGAATAATGCAGGTCAGCGACCCTCAGGATTTACAGTTTGTAAGGCCTACAATGATTCGTATGCTTAATAAGGCTTATGATACTCTTAATCCTGACCTTATTGTTCTTACGGGTGACAATATTCTCGGCAACCATCTTTGCGATGCAAGGATTGGTTCAAGATTGGTTATTAAAGATAAAGATGGCGAAGCAAAGGCAATGGAAATTGCTATTGACAAGCTTGTTGCACCCATTGAGGAAAGAAAAATTCCTTTTGCTATGATTTACGGTAATCATGATGATATGAACCGCCTCACTAAAGACGAGCAGGCAGATATGTATAGAAAATACAGTTGCTGTCTGGGTCTTGATGACGAAGCATCTCCTGATGTTGCAACATATAATCTCCCGATTTATTCCGAAGATGGAGAAAAGATTAAATTCAATCTCTGGATGATGGACTCTGCCTGGAAAGATAAAGAGCTTGAAAAATGCTTTAGTCTTGTTAAACCTGAAGCAATTGAATGGTATAAAAAGAAAAGCGCAGAGCTCAAAGAAAACAATGGTGGCGAGCCTGTTCCCTCTTTAATGTTTCAACATATTCCTTTGATGGAGACCTTTGAGCTTACTGAAGAATGTTCAAAGGATACCAAGGGAGCAATAAAAACTCCCGATGGTAAATATATTAAATTAAAGGACTCCTGCAAAGGTGTTATGGGAGAGTATCCTTGCGTTGTTGACGAAAAAACAGGTCAGCTTGAAGCAATGAAGGAATGCGGTGATATTAAGGGTGTAGTTTTCGGTCACGACCATTGTAACTGCTTTGAGGGTGTTGTAGATGGAATTAATTTTATTCAGACCTCATGTGCATCTTTCCGTTGCTATGGTACAAGAGACCGCGGTGTGAGACTTTTTGATATTGATGAAAACGGAAATTACGAAACAAAGTTCTATACATATAAAGAGCTTATGGGTAACGGCGTTTTAAATGAGCTTGCATTTATCTGGGATGCAGACGGATTCCTTAAACAGAAGGTTGCTCTCATTGCAGGTGGGGTTATAGGTTTAGGTGCTATAACTGCAGGAATTGTTAAATTGTTGAAATAAGTTGACATAAAATAAGAATTTAAAGTATAATTATTGCAAGAATATAGAAAGTGAGAAATCACAATGGCAGGATGTAATGTTATTGCTCACAGAGGTGCTAATATTATTGCACCTCAGAATACAATTGAAGCATTTAAAATGTCTGAAGAAATCGGTTGCGACGGTTTTGAAACAGATATTCATTTAACTAAAGACGGCATTCCGGTGGTTTGCCATAACTTTACTATTGATGAAACTTCAAACGGTACAGGTGCAATTAAGGATATGACCTTAGAAGAATTGCGCGAGTTTGATTTCGGAAGCTATAAAGGTTCTGAATATGCAGGTGTTAAAATCCCTACCTTAGACGAATTTTTAGAGCTCAGTAAAGCTATGGGCGATAAAATGAAAGTTCTTGATATAGAGCTTAAAAGCGAGCATTTCGGAGAAGCGGGAACAGAGCTTGCAGAAAAAACAATTGATGCTGTTAAGAATCACGGACTTTTTGATAAACTTCTCATTTCAAGCTTTGACCCTGCAATTCTTGTTGTTTGCAAAAAGATTGATAAAAATTGCAAAACAGGTCTTCTTTATGCACCCGATAAATTAATCGGAGTTAAAATTGCTCCAAGACCCGTTGCATTTGCAAAGGAAATCGGTGCAGATGCTTTGCATCCTTACTATATGCTTGTAACGCGCCTTTATGTTGAAAGAGCTCATAGAGCAGGCATTCAGGTTAACCCTTGGACAGTTAATAAAGAAAGTGTTGCAAAAAAGCTTATAAAATATGGTGTTGATGGTCTTATAACAGACGATTCAGCACTTATGAATACACTTTTAGGAAAATAAATTTTAATGAACGAAATTTTTAAATCCTTGCGCACTTGGGTGGAGATAAATCTTGATGCACTGGGGTGCAATTTTGACGCTGTCAGGGAAATGCTCCCTGAAAATATTAAAATTTTAGCTGTGGTCAAGGCAAATGCTTATGGTCACGGTGCTGTTGGCGTTGCAAAATTTCTTGAGGATAAGGCGGATTACCTTGCAGTTGCCGCAACGGATGAAGCATTGGAAATTCGCAAAAACGGAGTGAATTGCCCTATTCTTATTTTGGGTCACATTCCTTATGGTGATTATGATAATATTGTAAACCACAAAATTACCCCGACAATTTCTGATTTTTATGAAGCAGAGCTTCTTTCAAAAGCAGCGGTTAAAGCAGGTGTTACTGCACCCTTGCATATTGCAGTTGACACAGGTATGAACCGAATCGGATTTCCCTTAAATCCGGAAAGCGTTAAAGATATTAAGGCAATTAACAACCTCCCGAATATAGAGATTGAAGGCATTTTCAGTCATTTTGCTGCTGCAGATATGAGCGATAAGACTTATACCCGAAAGCAGATTGAAAAGTTTGATAATTTTGTAAATACGCTTTCCGAAGAGGGTGTTAATGCCCCTATAAAGCACCTTTATAATTCAGCTGCTATTGCAGATTTAGAGAAGAAATATGATATGGTGCGCCAAGGAATTATTCTTTATGGGTTAAGACCATCTGACGAGGTTGAGTTCAACAATATAAAGGCTCCGCAACCGGTAATGTCTATGAAAACCCGTGTTGTTCAGGTGAAGACTTTACCGGCAGGGGAAAGCATCAGTTATGGTTGCACCTTTACTACCGAAAAGGAAACAAGAGTTGCAACTCTTTGCGCAGGTTATGCAGATGGAGTAACGAGAGTGCTTTCCAATAACGGAGAAGTGCTTATAAGAGGCAAACGGGCTAAAATTATCGGCAGAGTTTGTATGGACCAGTTTATGGTGGATGTAACAGAAATACCTGAGGTTGAAGCGGGGGACACTGCAACAATTTTCGGTACGGACGGAAATGAAACAATTTCCGTTGACGAAATTGCTGAAAAAGCAAATACAATTAATTATGAAATAATTTGCAATATCAACAGCCGCGTAACAAGAGTTTATATGAAAAACGGCAAGGTTGAGAGCGCATTCGGTTATTTATTGAATATATAAAAAATGCCTGACAGGAAGGGAGAACCTGTCAGGCATTAATTTATTTATTAGCAGCAAGAGATGTATTTTTGTGATATGAGCGTTGAACTTTCATAATCACAACGTGTACAACATTCGTAGTCATAAGTCTTTTTTAAACATCTAGGTGAAGTTGAGCGAACTTTATGATTAATCGATGATATTGTAGAGCTTTCAAGTTTATGACCGAAAAGAGTACAGGTTAAGCCGTATGTAGCAACGCCTTCTTTTTCTTCGCCACCATTAGTATAAAATGCAATGATTTTTTCTCTTGTTTCTTCTGAAATGTTATCATTTTCAATATAAATTTCAATATGCTCATGAGTTTCTGCTTCTGCAGCATTTGCAGGAATAATTACTGCACAAAGTAAGGTTGCCAAAGCCAATATAAGTGAAAAAACTTTTTTAATCTTCATAATTTATCTCCTCTAAATGTTCAATGATTTTAATAAGAGTATCCTTATTGGGATGGCTTAAATAATACGCGTTTCCATTGTATTCAAATTCTATTTGTGTGCAGTTGGTATCGGACATGTTACAAACATAACAAGTTATTCCGTTGATTACGAGCGTTTCTGTTGCGTCTTGTTTTGTAGATTCAGATAACAATGTGTGGAAAGAAATATCAAAAAATAGTTCAAGGTCATTGAAAGTGAAATATAATTTTTCTGAGGATTTTTCTTCAGACACAACAATATCTGTAACTGTTAAATCTTTTGGTAAAACAGATGGATATAGAATATTTAGTTTTACGGTTTTCAAAGCTTCCTCAACAGTTGAGTAATTTGTGTTTTTACCATGATGTATTACTGTTATACCATTGAAATCTTGTTTTTCTTCAATTGGTGCATAAACTGCCAATCCGAACTTTTTAGTAAGGAAATCAAAAATGTCCCAATCGGAAGCAACTGAAACAATGCTGAACAATGCCACAAGAATTGCAATACAAGCGGCAACAAGCCATACCTTTTTCTTATTGAAATATTTTTTAGTTGTTTTGACCGCTTCGGGAAGGGCGGTTTTCTCTTCCTTATGGAAGATTTTTCTGACCTGTTCATCAATAAATTCTGGGCTGAGTTCTATGTGCATGTCCTGCAGGTTCATAAGGATTTTTATATAAGCATCAACAGACTTGGAATCCATTTCGCCCAAGGGTTTTGATACTTCATTATCCAACAGGAGCTCAAAAAAGCTGATTAATTTGAGCTTTTCCTGCATTGTTAATTCCATAGAAAGCAACTCCATTTCCCGAAAAAATTTTTCTCCCTTCATTTGTATATGACGGGAGAAAAGAAAAAGTCACAAAAATTTTTAAATTTTTTAAAAAATTTTTTCAAAAAAAGTTTTTGATGATAATCTGACCAATAAAAGTAAAGCAGAAAAAGCCCAGCTTTTCAATTTTGTTTCTTAACCTTGCGGTTCTTGAGTTTACGTTAGAAACAGAGATTCCCATCTCTTTTGCAATTTCTGTTTGGTTTTTTCCTTCAATGAATTTTTTAACAAAAAGGTTATATTCATTTTCTGTCAGCATTTTTGTGATAGCATCAATGGTCATTCTGATATCTGCGTCGCTGATACTGTAATATTTAGTGATGGTGGAGAGCACCTCTTCTGCTGAAGTGAAAGAATCCTCAAGGGAAATAACCATTTCATCATTTTTTATACTGCGGAAATATTCCAGAGATTTTTTCTTTGCTACCGCAAATAGCCAATGCTCAATTTTATCATCCTCTAAATTTTTATATTTTTTTGAAAAAACTAAAAACACTTCCTGAGTGATTTCTAAAGCATCGTCATAATTGTTTTTAGCTATAACCATACAATAACGAAAAATCTTCTCATAATATAATTTTGTAAGTTCTTCGGCTCTTTCATCGGTTATCATTTTATTTAACACCCTATTTAAAAATATATATTAAATATCGAAATTCTAATACATATTACCATAAATTTCCTGTTTTTGCGACAAAAAATGAAAAATAAATAAATTTTTTCAAAAAAACTCAGGTTTTTTTGTGACTTTTTTGTTTTTTTAGCCATATACAAGTAGGAACGGTAAAGCGGGCGTTAAACTTTGCTTCACTTTGGTTGTTTTATGTTGCAAAGCTCATTTTTCACTTTTTCATCAAATTTCATTTTTCCCTTTGCCCCTTTACCGTTTCGCAAAATATAGAAATAAAAAACAGGAGGTAAATTATGAAAACAAGTAAAAAAGTGTTAGCGGTGTTGCTGACAATTGCAACATTAATCGGCATATTCTCTTGTGCAACAACGGTTTTTGCAGAAGACTATAACCAATATGCCGATAACAAAGCATATCAGGAAAATCTGCTGACAGAAGCCGTAGAATCCGAAAGCGAGCTTTCGGAAATTGTTTGCGAAATCCCTGAAAAAAGGGATGAGTTTTCAAAAACATATAAACGCGCAGACGGTTCATTTACCTCTGTGGTTTCAAAAACACCTATTCATAAGCAGGAAAACGGAGAATGGGAAGAGATTAACAACACCTTAGAAGCTGATGACAAGGTTATTACTAACGTTGATGGCGCTTTTGATGTTGAATTTCCTGAAACCATTTCTGAAAACGAGCAAATCAAAGTAACAAATAATGGCGAAAGTATAGCCTTTTCTGTTAACGGAATCGAAAATTCAGAGGGTGTTGTTGAAGAAAAAACAGCCGAAACAGATGTAATCAAACAGGATTTAGAAAAAACTGTTTCTCAGATTACATATGAAAATATTGACGAAAACACAGATATACAGTATGTTGTTTCGTCCAATTATGTTAAAGAAAATATTATTGTAAGCAATAAAGAAAGCCTGAAAGAAAATTATTCCTTTGATATTGAAAAAGGTAATCTTTCAGCAGAGCTTGATAACGAAAATAACCTTATTTTTAAGAACAACGAAAATGAAATCGTATTTACAATTCCCGCACCTGTTATGACAGATGCGGCAAATGCCGTTTCATATGATATAGAGGTATCTGTTGAAAATGCGGAAGAATCTGTTCTCACCTTGACATATACACCATCAAAGGATTGGCTTAACAGTAGCGACAGAGAATATCCCGTTGTTATTGACCCATTAATAACAATGTTAAATACTAAAGACGAAATTCTTCAAGATACATTCGTTTATTATGCCTCAAATGACCCGAGTAGTGCTAACACTAACTATTTGAATTCTCCATTTGGTGCAATTGCTGACCAATTGCCTGATGAAAATGGTGTTTATGGCAAATCGTATATACTTGTTAAGCTCAATATGGATGCTTTCGCAAAATTGAGAGCACCGGGAATTACTATTACCGATGCAACTTATTGTTTATTAGGTTATGCTAAAGGCGGTAATGTTTTTGCCAGAGAAATAAATACAGCTTGGGACCCTGCCACAATTACTTACGCGCAGATTTTCCCAACGGATAACATAACAGTTGATGCTTACTGTGAAGATGGAATAATAGATTACTATACTGGTGTTTCTGCAAATGTGGAAGAACCTGACTTGAGTTTTTTAACATTTAATGTTACCGAGCCATTTGGTAAATGGTTGTCGGGTGAAAAACAGAACAACGGTTTTGCTCTTCTTCCTGAAAATCACAATGTAACGGGCGGTGTTCTGCTCGGTGGATATATATCTCAGGGCGATAAGAAGAGTTATGTTGAATCGTTTTTCTCTATCGACTATGTTGATACATCGGGGATTAACGATTCCTTTGAATATCTTAACCAAAGCATAGGGAGAGCGGGAACAGCAGGCGTTAACACATTTTCAAGATCACTTTCCGTTAATCGAACAGATTTAGCTATGGATGGCTTAAGAATGCCTGCAGATGTTTCCTTTAATTATAACCCTGCAGTCATAGCCTTTTGTAAAGCTTATTATGATATTATAGAAATTATAGATAAAGGCGGAAATACAATACCATATTTCCCATACGGAAATAACTGGGCTCCAAGTGCTTTGCAATATATTACGCAGATAAGTGAAAACAGATATGAGTTTTTCAGTAGTGGGGGAACTCAGGTTTCCTTCAGTCAAAAAGAAGAAAGCCATACAGAAACTATTGACGGAGTCGAAAAAACCACCACTACAAT
>JAZUSD010000093.1:0-10710 GCA_045606545.1 Acutalibacteraceae bacterium
CTGAACCAACTGTTCTACCACCTTCACGGATAGCAAAACGAAGACCCTTTTCGATAGCGATAGGAGTGATGAGCTCAACTGTCATCTCAACGTTATCACCGGGCATGCACATCTCTGTTCCTTCGGGAAGGAAGATTGTACCTGTAACGTCAGTTGTTCTGAAGAAGAACTGAGGTCTGTAGTTGTTGAAGAAAGGTGTATGACGGCCACCTTCATCTTTAGAAAGAACGTAAACCTGACCTTTGAATTTTGTGTGAGGTTTGATTGAACCGGGTTTGCAAAGAACCTGACCACGTTCAATACCTTTTCTGTCAACACCACGAAGAAGAGCACCGATGTTGTCACCAGCTTCTGCATAGTCGAGGAGCTTGTGGAACATTTCAACACCTGTACAAACAGTCTTGCTGCTTTCTTCTTTAAGACCAACGATTTCGAGTTCGTCACCAACACGAAGCTGACCACGTTCAACTCTACCAGTTGCAACAGTACCACGACCTGTGATTGTGAATACGTCTTCAACGGGCATAAGGAAGGGAAGGTCTGCCATACGGTCGGGAGTGGGGATGTAGCTATCTACTGCATCCATGAGTTCGATAATGGGAGCATATACAGGATCAGCGAGGTCTGTTGAAGCAGAATCAAGAGCCTGGAATGCAGAACCTTTGATGATGGGAGTATCATCGCCGGGGAATTCGTAAGAATCGAGAGTTTCACGAACTTCCATTTCAACGAGTTCGAGAAGTTCGGGGTCATCTACGAGGTCGCATTTGTTAAGGAATACAACGATGTAGGGAACGCCAACCTGACGAGCAAGAAGAAGGTGTTCTTTTGTCTGAGCCATAGGACCATCAGTAGCAGCGATAACAAGGATAGCACCGTCCATCTGTGCAGCACCTGTGATCATGTTTTTGATGTAGTCAGCATGGCCGGGGCAGTCAACGTGAGCATAGTGACGGTTGTCTGTTTCGTACTCAACGTGAGCTGTGTTGATTGTGATACCACGTTCTCTTTCTTCGGGAGCCTTATCGATGTTTGCATAGTCTTCAAACTGTGCATAACCCTTAAGAGAAAGAGTTTTTGTGATAGCAGCTGTAAGAGTTGTTTTACCGTGGTCAACGTGGCCGATAGTACCAATGTTAACGTGGGGCTTATTTCTTTCGAATTTCTGTTTAGCCATTGGAAATTTCCTCCTTAAAAATAGAAATTAGCAAATTTTGCACGATATAATCTTACCAAATATATCGTAATAATTCAATAGTTTTTTTAAAATTGTTACTAAAAACCAAGGGTTTAACCTTGTTGTTTTAGTTCTTAGCTCTTTCGTCCATAATCTTTTCAGCGATGTTTCTGGGAACTGCCTGATAATGGCTGGGTTCCATAACGTACTGACCGCGACCCTGTGTTTTGGAACGAAGGTCTGTAGCGTAACCGAACATTTCTGAAAGCGGAACATGAGCGATGATTTCTGCAGCACCGTTTCTGTCTTCCTGACCCTGAGGAAGTCCACGGCGAGAAGTAAGGTCGCCGAGAACATCACCGATGTAGTCATTGGGAACAACAACAGTAACTTTCATAATGGGCTCCATAAGAACAGGAGCAGCTTTTCTCATAGCTTCTTTGAAAGCCATAGAACCTGCAGTCTTGAAGGCAAGTTCTGATGAGTCAACTTCATGGTAAGAACCATCATAAAGAGTAACTTTAACGTCAACAACGTTGTAACCTGCAAGAACACCGGAGAGCATTGCGCCCTTGATACCTGCCTCAGCAGGACCGATAAATTCTTTCGGGATAGCACCGCCGACGATAGAGTTAACGAATTCGTAACCTTTGCCTTCGTTGGGCTCGATACGAATCTTAACATGACCATACTGACCATGACCACCGGACTGACGAGCAAACTTGGTGTCTGCTGCAGCTTCCTGAGTGATAGTTTCTCTGTAAGCAACCTGAGGTTTACCTACATTTGCTTCAACTCTGAATTCACGAAGAAGTCTATCTACGATGATTTCAAGGTGAAGCTCACCCATACCGGCGATGATTGTCTGACCTGTTTCTTCGTCTGTGTAGCATTTGAATGTGGGATCTTCTTCTGCAAGTTTTGCAAGAGCGATACCCATTTTTTCCTGACCTGCTTTGGTCTTGGGTTCAATAGCAACACGGATAACGGGCTCGGGGAATTCCATAGATTCAAGAATAACGGGGTGATTCTTATCGCAAAGAGTGTCACCTGTTGTTGTTCTCTTGATACCAACAGCAGCAGCGATATCACCTGCATAACAGCAGTCAATATCTTTACGGTCGTTAGCATGCATCTGAAGAATTCTACCAATTCTTTCGTTATCGTCTTTTACTGAGTTATAAACGGTAGAACCTGTTTCGATTTTACCTGAATATACTCTGAAATAGCAAAGTTTACCAACAAAGGGGTCAGTTGCAATTTTGAAAGCAAGAGCTGCGAAAGGACCGTTATCGGTTGATTCGCGAACTTCTTCTTCATCAGTCTCGGGGTTAATACCCTTAATAGCTTCGATATCTGTGGGAGCGGGCATATAATCTACAACCGCATCAAGAAGCTTCTGAACACCTTTGTTTTTGTAGGATGTACCGCAAACAATCGGAACCATGTCGTTAGCAATTGTAGCTTTTCTGATGCAAGTTTTGATTTCGTCGATAGTGAGTTCTTCACCTTCGAAATACTTCATCATAAGCTCATCGTCCTGCTCAGCAACATGCTCGATGAGTTCGGCACGATATTTTTCTGCAAGTTCCTTCATATCTTCGGGAATTTCTTCTACTCTGATGTCTTTACCAAGGTCATCATAGTACATAACCGCGTTCATTTCAACGAGGTCAATAATTCCTTTGAAAGAAGATTCAACACCGATGGGAAGCTGAATCGGAACAGCGTTACATTTAAGTCTGTCTTTTACCATGTTAAGAACATTGTAGAAGTCAGCGCCCAAGATGTCCATCTTGTTAACGTAAATCATACGCGGAACCTTGTATTTATCAGCCTGTCTCCAAACAGTTTCTGACTGGGGCTCAACGCCACCTTTAGCACAAAGAACTGTAACAGAACCGTCAAGAACACGAAGTGAACGCTCAACTTCAACTGTGAAGTCAACGTGACCGGGAGTGTCGATAATGTTGATTCTGTTGCCGTTCCAGAAACAAGTTGTTGCAGCAGAAGTAAACGTAATACCTCTCTCCTGTTCCTGTGCCATCCAGTCCATTGTAGCAGCACCGTCATGTGTTTCACCTAATTTGTGGTTAACACCGGTATAGAAAAGGATACGCTCAGTTGTTGTGGTTTTACCAGCGTCAATGTGAGCCATGATACCGATATTTCTGGTCTGCTGTAAAGATACCTGTCTTGGCATAATATCCTCCGAATTATAGTTAGAATATTCAAACGGTTAAAATTACCATCTGAAATGTGCAAATGCTTTGTTTGCTTCTGCGTTTTTGTGCATGTCTTCTTTTTTCTTGAATGCAGCACCAACAGAATTTGTAGCGTCTAAAATTTCGTTAGCAAGTCTTTCCTTTGCAGTTCTTTCTGAACGCAAACGAGAATAAACTGTGATCCAACGGAGACCGAGTGTTTCACGTCTTTCGGGACGAACATCGATCGGAACCTGGTAAGTAGCACCGCCGATACGACGAGCCTTTACCTCGAGAACGGGCATAACATTTTCCATTGCAGCTTCGAAAACTTCAAGGGGTTCTTTGCCTGTCTGTTCTCTGATGATATCGAATGCGTCGTAAACAATTTTCTGTGCGACACCTTTCTTACCATCTAACATTACGTTGTTAATAAGCCTTGTAACAAGCTTTGAGTTGTAAAGCGGATCTGGCAAAACATCACGTTTTGCAATCTTGCCTCTTCTTGGCACTTCGCTTCCCTCCTTCATATAAATGATATCTTAGGTACTCGAGTGACTATGCTTCCCGTGGCGCCAATGGCTTTCACAACTCTGTATAGTTATAAAAATACTCACCATTGGTTGAATAAATTCAGCCTGCAAGAAGATTTGTCCTTGAATAATCAGTTTTTGGTAAAATTATTTTTTACCGGCTTTGGGACGTTTTGCACCGTATTTTGAACGGCTCTGCATTCTGTTTGCAACGCCCTGGGCATCAAGTGTGCCTCTGATGATGTGGTAACGCACACCGGGAAGGTCTTTTACACGACCACCACGGATAAGAACCACGCTGTGCTCCTGAAGATTGTGACCCACGCCGGGAATGTAAGCAGAAACTTCGATTCCGTTTGTGAGACGAACTCTGGCGAGCTTTCTGAGAGCTGAGTTAGGTTTCTTAGGTGTATCAGTCTTAACAACTGTGCACACACCACGTTTCTGAGGAGAATTGTTGTTTGTTAAAACATTCTTCTTAGAGTTGAGACCTTTACCGAGAGCAGGAGCTTTTGACTTCTTTTCAAGAGTTGATCTACCGCTGCGAACGAGCTGATTAAATGTTGGCAAGTATTTTCACCTCCGATATTAATATAGGTTAAATACAGAACAGGGCATACCTATCCCATACGCACCGAATAATAATTTACCATTTTAGAAACCTTTTGTCAACAGTTTTACCAAAGTTTTTTATAAAAATTCATTCATTTTCACAAAAATAAATTTCTCATCCACTTGATCAGCAAGCGGATGAGAAATCACGAATTATTCCATAGGAATTTCTATTGAATTGAATGTTTCCTCGGGAGCTTTGGTTGAAACAACATCAACATCGCTGTAGCATTTCATACCTGTACCGGAGGGAAGAAGTTTACCGATAATAACATTCTCTTTAAGACCGAGAAGTGGGTCAACCTTACCCTTGATAGCTGCATCTGTAAGAACCTTGGTGGTTTCCTGGAAGGAAGCTGCAGAAAGGAATGATTCTGTTGCAAGTGATGCTTTTGTGATACCGAGAAGAACAGGAGCTGCTGTTGCAGGAACAAAAGGCATACCCTCTGCTTCGCAACGAGCCTTTGCTTCAGCGTTGGCGTGATTAAGCTCACGTTTTTCAATTGAAGTGCCTTGAAGAAGGTTTGTTGAACCGGGTTCCTCTATTCTTACCTTTCTCATCATCTGACGAACAATAACCTCGATATGCTTGTCGTTGATATCAACACCCTGCATACGGTATGTCATCTGAACTTCTTTGATAAGGTAGTTGTGAACAGCGTCAACACCGAGAACTGCAAGAACATCGTGAGGGTTAACTGCACCTTCTGTAAGATGTTGACCCTTCTTAACGTATGCACCCTCCTGAATTTCCTGACAAAGTCTGGCATCGAAGGGAATAAGATACTTTTTAACATCTTCGTCGTTAGTAATAACAACGTAGTTACTCTTCTTGATTTCCTCGAATGAAACTTTACCGTCAATTTCGCTGAGCATTGCAAGTGTTTTGGGTTTTCTGCCTTCAAAAAGCTCTTCAACACGAGGAAGACCCTGTGTGATGTCAGCCTGAGAAGCAACACCACCGGTGTGGAAGGTTCTCATTGTAAGCTGTGTACCGGGTTCACCGATAGACTGAGCAGCGATAATACCAACTGCTTCACCAACTGTAACAGGACCTGCTGTTGCAAGGTTAGAACCGTAACACTTGATACATACACCATGGTCACATTCACAAGTAAGAAGTGAACGGATTTTGATTTTTCTGTCTGATTCATTTGGACGGGCATTAACCATTGCTGCAATTTTCTTTGCAAGCTCATCGTCAATCATTGTGTCAGTGTCACAAATGATTTCGCCGGTTGCATCGTCACAGAAGTTTTCAAGAAGGTATCTGCCTGTAAGACGTTCGCTTAAGGGTTCGATAATATCGTTACCATCTTTAATATCATATACCTCAAGGCCATCACTACAATGGCAATCTTCCTCGCGGATAATAACTTCCTGAGAAACGTCAACAAGACGTCTTGTAAGGTAACCTGAGTCAGCAGTACGAAGCGCTGTATCAGCAAGACCTTTACGAGCACCACGGGAAGAAATGAAGTATTCGATGATATTCAAGCCTTCACGATAGTTAGCTCTGATGGGAATTTCAATAGTTTTACCTGCAGTATTGGCAATAAGACCACGCATACCTGCCAACTGACGAAGCTGAGAGTCAGAACCACGGGCACCGGAGTCAAGCATCATAAAGATGGGGTTATAGGGGTCCATTGCATTACGAAGTTCCGCAGAAACATTCTTTGTACAAACTTCCCAAGCTTTGATTTTACTACGTGAACGATCCTGCTCACTGAGAAGACCCATCTGGTAATCTTCTTCAATAGTATCAATAAGAGCTTCAGTTTCTGCAAGGAACTGTTTCTTCTTTTCGGGAATTGTTGCGTCGCAAACAGCAACTGTGATACCGCTTCGTGTTGAGTAGTTGTAGCCCTGTTTCTTAATGTTATCAAGAACAACTGAGGACTTTGCAGTACCATGAACTCTGATACAACGTTCAATAATCTTACCGAGAACCTTCTTGTTAACAAGCTCATTGATTTCGAGCTTAAACATATTTTCAGGCTTGCTTCTGTCAACAAATCCAAGGTCCTGAGGAACAGGAGTGTTGAAGATAACCTTACCGAGAGTGCATTCGAGAAGTTCTGTATAAACTTTGCCGTCAACCTCTTTTGACATACGGATTTTGATGGGAGCATGAAGACCTAAATCGCCTTCTTCATAAGCCATCATAGCCTCGTCAACATTTCTGAACACCTTGCCGTTACCCTGTTCTTCGGGTTTAACAAGTGTGAGGTAGTAAGAACCGAGAATCATATCCTGTGTGGGAACAACAACGGGCTTACCATCAGATGGTTTAAGGAGGTTGTTTGCAGCAAGCATAAGGAATCTTGCTTCAGACTGTGCTTCTGCAGAAAGAGGTACGTGAACAGCCATCTGGTCACCGTCGAAGTCAGCGTTGAAGGCTGTACATACAAGAGGATGAAGCTTGATAGCTCTACCTTCAACAAGTACAGGCTCGAAAGCCTGAATACCAAGTCTGTGAAGAGTAGGAGCACGGTTGAGCATTACGGGATGGTCTTTAATAACAACCTCGAGAGCATCCCAAACTTCTACGCTTGCTCTTTCGACCATTTTTCTTGCAGATTTAATATTATTTGCTTTACCAAGCTCGCAAAGTCTCTTCATAACGAAGGGCTTAAAGAGCTCGATTGCCATTTCCTTGGGAAGACCGCACTGATAGAGCTTAAGCTCAGGACCAACAACGATAACGGAACGACCTGAATAGTCAACACGTTTACCGAGAAGGTTCTGACGGAAACGACCCTGCTTACCTTTAAGCATATCGGAAAGTGATTTAAGTGCGCGGTTATTAGGACCTGTAACAGGTCTGCCACGACGACCATTATCGATAAGAGCGTCAACAGCCTCCTGAAGCATTCTCTTTTCATTGTTTACGATGATGCCGGGAGCACCAAGCTCAAGAAGCTTCTGAAGACGATTGTTTCTGTTAATAACTCTTCTGTAAAGGTCATTAAGGTCAGAAGTTGCGAAACGGCCACCGTCAAGCTGAACCATAGGACGAATGTCCGGAGGAATAACAGGGATAACGTCGAGAATCATCCATTCAGGGCGATTACCTGAATTTTTGAATGCTTCTGCAACTTCAAGTCTTTTGAGAATACGGATTTTCTTCTGACCTGCAGCAGTTTCAAGCTCTTTATGAAGTTCTTCGCAAAGAACATCCACATCAATTTCGGAGAGAAGCTCTTTAATTGCTTCTGCACCCATTGCAGCTTTGAAAGAATCGCGGTCATATCTTTCAACCATTTCCTCGTAATCTTTTTCGCTGAGAATCTGTTTTTTCTCAAGAGGAGTATCACCCGGATCAACAACGATGTACTTTGCGAAATAGAGAACTTTTTCGAGGTCACGGTGTGAAATATCGAGCATAAGTCCCATTCTTGAGGGTGTTCCCTTAAAGTACCAGATATGTGATACGGGAGCAGCAAGCTCAATGTGACCCATACGCTCACGTCTTACTTTAGCTTTGGTGATTTCAACACCGCAGCGTTCGCAGACTTTGCCTTTAAAACGAATTTTCTTATATTTTCCGCAATGACATTCCCAGTCCTTTGTAGGTCCGAAAATTTTCTCGCAGAAAAGACCTTCTTTCTCAGGTTTGAGAGTACGGTAGTTAATGGTTTCAGGCTTTTTAACCTCACCATAAGACCATTCTCTAACAAGGTCCGGAGAAGCGAGTCCAATTTTTATCGATTCAAAATCAATGTTGTTATCTTCAACAGGTACGTTAACTGAATCGTATGCCATATATGATTAACCCTTCTTCCTATTCAATGATGTAAGTCGTTTGTTCATTAAAATTCTTCGTCTGAGAAATCGTCACCGAAATCGTCGCTTAATTCTGCACCAACGCTGTCTTCATAGAACAAATCGTCTTTTGATTCTTCATCTGTTACAGACCAACCCGCTGCATCTTCAGTGTCATTAACATTGGAGAATGCTTCGTCATAATCGGAATTATCAACAACAGGAAGAACAACTTCATCATCGAAGTTCTGTCTGAGGTCGATTTCATTATTCTCTTTATCAAGAACGCGAACGTCAAGACCGAGAGACTGAAGTTCTTTAATAAGAACCTTAAATGATTCGGGAACGCCGGGTTTGGGGATGTTATAACCCTTAACGATTGACTCGTAAGTTTTAACTCTACCAACAACGTCGTCTGATTTAACTGTAAGAATCTCTTGAAGAGTATAAGCTGCACCGTATGCTTCAAGAGCCCAAACTTCCATTTCACCAAAACGCTGACCACCAAACTGTGCTTTACCACCGAGGGGCTGCTGAGTAACAAGTGAGTATGGACCTGTAGAACGGGCGTGAATCTTATCATCAACAAGGTGATGGAGTTTAAGGTAATACATTATGCCGACTGTAACAGGGTTATCGAACTTTCTACCTGTACGGCCATCTGTAAGCCATGTTTTACCGTCAGTTGAAAGGTTTGCTTCAGCAAGCATATCACGGATATCACTTTCGTGGGCGCCATCAAATACTGGTGTCATAACCTTGTAGCCGAGAGCTCTTGCAGCATAACCTAAATGAACCTCAAGAACCTGACCGATGTTCATACGAGAAGGAACACCGAGAGGGTTAAGAACGATGTCAAGAGGAGTACCATCGGGAAGGAAGGGCATATCTTCCTGAGGAAGAATTCTTGAAACAACACCCTTGTTACCGTGACGACCAGCCATCTTGTCACCAACGCTGATTTTACGCTTCTGAGCGATGTAGCAGCGAACTACTTTATTAACACCGGGATTAAGCTCATCGCTGTTCTGTCTTGTAAACACTTCAACCTGAACAACAACGCCGTATTCACCGTGAGGCACACGAAGAGATGAGTCTCTGACCTCTCTTGCCTTTTCACCGAAGATAGCACGAAGAAGTCTTTCTTCGGGAGTGCATTCTGTTTCACCCTTAGGAGTAACCTTACCAACAAGAATATCACCTGAGTGAACCTCAGCACCGATACGGATGATACCGTTTTCATCAAGATTTGCAAGAGCATCCTCACCAACGTTGGGAATATCTCTTGTGATTTCTTCCGGTCCGAGCTTTGTATCTCTTGCTTCTACTTCATGTTCTTCAATGTGGATAGATGTATAAACATCATCACGAACCATCTTTTCGTTAAGAAGAACCGCGTCCTCGTAGTTATAACCTTCCCATGTCATGAAACCAACGAGAGCATTTTTACCAAGTGAAATTTCACCCTGAGAGGTTGCGGGACCGTCTGCGATAACGCTACCCTCTTCAACTCTTTCGCCAACTTCAACAACAGGACGCTGGTTGATACAAGTACCCTGGTTGGAACGCATAAATTTAATAAGCTCGTAAATATCTGTTTCGCCGTTATCAGCAATAACTTCAACTTTCTTAGCGCTTACTTTATTTACAATACCACCGCGTTTAGCAAGAACAACAACGCCACTATCTACAGCTGCTTTGTATTCCATACCTGTACCAACGATGGGAGAATCGGTTTTAAGAAGCGGAACTGCCTGACGCTGCATGTTAGAACCCATAAGTGCACGGTTTGCGTCATCATTCTCAAGGAAAGGAATCATTGAGGTAGCAACAGAAACAACCATTTTGGGAGAAACATCCATATAGTCAGCGTATGCGGGAGCAACTTCACGGAACTCGTCGCGGTAACGAACTGTTACACGGTCATTCATAAAGAAGTTGTTCTCATCAAGAGGCTCATTAGCCTGAGCAACGCAGTAATTATCTTCTACGTCTGCTGTCATATATTCAACTTCGTCAAGAACCTTACCTGTTTTCTTATCGATTTTGCGGAAAGGTGCTTCAATAAAGCCGTATTTGTTAATTCTTGCAAATGACGCAAGGTAGGAAATAAGACCGATGTTAGGACCTTCAGGAGTTTCGATAGGACACATTCTGCCGTAGTGGCTATAGTGAACGTCACGAACCTCGAAACCTGCTCTGTCTCGGGAAAGACCACCGGGACCAAGTGCAGAAAGACGTCTCTTGTGAGTAAGCTCAGCAAGGGGGTTTGTCTGATCCATGAACTGTGAAAGGGGCGAAGAACCAAAGAATTCTTTAATTGCCGCCATAACAGGTCTGATATTGATAAGAGCAGCGGGAGTTGCCTTTTCGGGTTCTTGTGCCTGAAGGCTCATTCTCTCACGAACAACTCTTT
>JAZUSD010000094.1:0-2386 GCA_045606545.1 Acutalibacteraceae bacterium
GCTTCTTAAAAATTGACAGCCCCTTACACAGACAAGTGTAGGAGCTGTTGATACCGCTTTTGTAATTGAAAGGATTGCCGTCGAAGAACAAGGTTTTGAGTGTGATTGAATCGTGAACAACTCTTCTTGAAGAGTGCCGTCTTGTGATAATTACATCTTCAATATCGTTAATGGAATAGCCCTCGCCGAGGTCACAAAGCCATACGGGGCGTTTGAATCTCTTGTGATATATAGTCGGCTCGGGTCGGTTGAAATCAAATTGATAACCAATCTTTTCCATATTCCACACGAAAATTCTGAATGTGGAGCTGCGTGAAAGACAAGAATCAATATGAAACTTCAACAGGTCGTACTGATGGCTTTCGCCGTTTTTCTCGGCAAGGTACTGCACTCTTCTCGGTGCCTTGTGCGGTTTTTCAACAACGGATAAGCCGTGCTTGATGCAAAGCTCATCGGATGCTTTTCGCATTTCATTATAGCTCTGCTTGCAGGCGTTGAACTTTTTTCCGTCAACCATTGAGACACTGTTCACAACAAAATGATTATGAATGTGACCTCGGTCAAGATGAGTTGCCACGACAACCTCGTGTCGGTCTCCCCATAATTTTTCTGCAAGCTCTTTCCCAATTTCGTGAGCAAGCTCAGGCGTAACCTCGCCCGGCTTGAAGCTCTGATAACCGTGAAAAGCAATTATCCCGTCCTGCTTTCCGTAAACCTTTTTCGTCTCCGTCATCTGGTCACGGGCAAATTCGGGGTTGCAGTTTATACCGCTTACGAAATATTGCATCTCGGTTTTTTCGCTTTCAACAGCGTAATCAATAACATCCTTAAGTGTTTGCAGTTCGTCGTTGCTGTAATAATCATTAAGCGTTTTATCGGGATTCATTGCGTAATCAACAACGCTTTTCAGAGTTCCTTTAATCGACCATATTTTAGTTACTGCCATATTTTTCTTTATCCTCTGAAGAAAACTGTGATGAGATTTTCTTTTCGGTTTCACGAAGAGAAAGAATCGCATTTCGTATTTCATTTGCGTTACTCCAACCCCTTGAGTTTGCAACCGCCGCAAGCTGATTTAAGCTGTTGCCTGCGGCACGCATCTCTCTTATCAGAGTTACATAATCAACCGTCGGTGCTTCTTTTAGCACTTTAAAATTAATCAGCATCCGAATTACCTTCGATTTGGAAAAGCCGGATTTCTCACAAAGATAACACAGATGCTCATACTCCTTCTCGCTGAGATATGCTTTAACAAGCCTGTCCTTTTTGTTTTCCTTCACGGAATGTTTCACCTCCTTTTCTTTGGTTAGTTTCGGGGCAGATGCACCCGAACGGATTTTGTGGTACCAAAATCCAATGCTCGCTAAACTTCGGACATAAATAAATATAAGTAAGGTATCGTCCTCGTTTAATAACCGTCCGACAAGAGAGCATTCTTAATTGCTGCTTTGGTTTTTCAGATTCTTACGGTTTCGTTTACCGTTTTTTGAAAACGCTTCCTTTGCTTCTTCGGTATGTGGCTTGATGATTTTGAAAGTTATGTTTTCAAGCTTAACCGCCGCACGAAGAAATCCCGGCTGTTCATCGTCGATAATATAAATCGCATCAGGTGCTTCCTTGTGTAAGTCAAGAATCTTCTTGTTAAGCTCTTTGCAGTAGCTTTCAACCTGCATTTCATCATCTCCTACCGGATACCAATAATGGTTTTCTTTTACCCTCGCCATACTTCTTTCCTCCTTTCAAAAATTTTTTAGTGTACCGTTTTAGGCGTATTTTTATCGGACTTAACTCCGTGTTTTTGAGCATTTATCGAATGGAAATTTACTGAACGATGATTTGTTCAACAAAACAATTTCTATCGAACAAACGGTAAATCCGATAAAAAAAGACCTGCCGAAACAGCAAGTCTTAAGGGTCAATTATTCGCTTCATCAGCGTTTTGTTTCCGGGCAGTACGGACTCAAGAAAGTATCTGCAGATAATGTGACTTGGCGTTATGAGCTGTGGGCAAGTGTGGGTTTCTCCGTCATCAAGCAGCAAACAGTTACTGTCATAACAGTTACAGCATTGAGCCTTAATAAGGCTGACCACCTTATCAAACGACTGCGGGTTCAGTTTTAATTTTTGCATAGAGCGTGCCTCCTTCCTTTTGGATTTTGGATATAAAAAAACACCCGTCAAAATCTGACGAGTGCATGTATGCGGTTGATTTATTCGGGACAGGTGTGTTATAATCATCTCGACCAAATAAGAATTTGCGGAACAGATATAAAAGGAGAAACGTATGACACAAATCATTTCATTTTTGCTATCCGTTGTGTTTGCAATTGATATGTTTTTCGTTGGATTATTCCCTGAAAAACAACTTGTTATCACGCAAACGGAA
>JAZUSD010000095.1:0-187954 GCA_045606545.1 Acutalibacteraceae bacterium
TGACTTATGCAGTAAAGTTTTTACATATTAATCAAAAACAACAAGCCGACTGATTTTACTCAGCCGACTTGTTGTTTTTATATTTGGAAAGAAAATGAATCTTATTGAGCAATTAGCGGTTAGCAATTAGCAAATAGAATTGAAAACTATCTGCTATCCGCTGTTTGCTATTTGCTACTATAGGTTTTTGTTCCTAACAGAGTATTTGTAAATGTTGCCGTGTATGAGCCGTCAGCATTCTGAACACTGTTAACAGTTTCTACTGCAACCTTTTTACCGCAAAGGGTACACATAGCTGTTGCTGTGCAGGTGGAGTATTTGTTACCCCAGCTGTAATATACTTCTACATTATCTGCACACGCTGTGCCTGTTACTTCACCGTATTTTGAAGTAAGTGCAGTTAAGTCATTTTCATCGAGGTTACCGTCACCGTTAATATCGGAAGCATATTTTTTATATGTAGCAAGCTTTTCGGGATTTTCGATAGCATGCTTTATTGCTTTAATATCTGCTTCTTCAAATGCAACTCCGTTTAAGTCATAGTCACCAACTGCATATACATCAACAGTTGTAAAGCCGTTTATGAAAAGGTGTAGAAGATATGCATCAATAACATCAAGATAGCCGTCACCGTCAAGGTCATATTTCACTATATCATCATAGCTTGCAGTTTCTATTTGTTTAACAGCTTCTTGCTCAGGGTCTTCATTCAAAATAGCGTTCACAAGTACCTGATAGTCATTTACATCAACTGTTCCGTCACCGTTTGTATCACCAACATTTGCAACGGAGTAGTTGCCTGTTTCACCTACTGTTACAACCTTGTAAAGCTCATTATCTGTAATAATTGGAAGTGAACCTTCTATATTGCTCATCTGTCCCCAGGCATCACCTAAAGCAATTGCTATTTCGCCGCTTGCGAGCTGTGTTTGTGTAGCAACAGCTGCTGTAACATTAGTAACAGTATTTGTCACGCCATCAAGATAATAGTTATTTGAGCCTGCGTTTGTTGAACCGTAATTTTTCAAGGTACCAACAATAGCACCCCTACCTTCAGGAAGTGTGCCAACGCTCAAGCAATTTGATATAGTTAGTGCCTTTGCATTTTCGCCGTTATAATATCCGAGAATTCCGCCTACGTTTCCCTCTGAATATGTAGTGTCAATATCTCCGTAAAAGCCACAGTTTGTAATTTTGGCAGTTTTGCCGTTGTAAACATAACCAGCTATACCACCTACACAGTCAAGGGTATTACTACCAAGCGAAAGCTTTCCCCTGAAGGAGCAACTATCTACAGTAATATTACCTGTTCTGCCAACAATACCACCAAAATATTTCTTTTGATAAGCATCATTTGAGGTGAGATTAACCGAAGAATGAACGTTTCTTATTTCAGCCGTACCATCTGCCTGACCCACAACACCATACTGAACATCCACGTTAGAGGTAAGTGCTGTGGTTACATCACCGCTGATTGAGAAATTTTTAATTACCGTGCCTTCACCCGTGGCGTAACCGAACAAGCCCCAGTTACCTGCACCTGTGATTGTCATATTAAAATTTGAAATTGTATGACCCTGACCGTCAAAAACACCCTTATATTTTGTGGAGGCGTTGCCTATCGGTTTCCAGCTGTAGCCTGTAAGGTCAATATCATCTGTTAAAATTGCATTTACTGATGAGCCAAGATTACCTTTATTCATCTGCTCAGCAAACCACATGAAATTTTCTGCTTTTGCTATTTCATAAATACCACTGTCGTTATACACTGCAGGCTCATAGTTTGAATATGAGTTTGCCGACTGACTGTAATATACCTTAGGTGCACCAAAAACAGGATGTTCATCAACACCCAACGCTTGACCCCAAGCACTACTAGAGGACTGAAGGTCATATGCAATCTCACCCGAAGCCATTTTTGAGCTGCTTACAGCTCCCGACACATCATCTTTACTTCCGTAAAATTTGCCAAAAGCATCTCCGGATACACCGTATGAAGAAATAAGGCTGTAACCGCTTCCGGTTGACTCCGCATTACGCTCATAGTTAGTAGCTACAAGGCTACCCCTTAAGGTATCACCGGTAACAGAGCTTGTGCCGATTGAAGCATAAATACATCCGAAGTTTGAATTAGCTATACCACCGGCAAAATTTCCTTTAATCGTTGCATCAGTATAACAATTATTGATATACCCTTCGTTTACGGATACTATTCCACCTGCACCATTAGCCTGTATGGTGGTATTTTCAACATAGCACTGTTCAATTCTTCCTCTGTTCAATACTGCAACGCCGCCTGCAGAATAACCGTCGCCTCTTCTTGTAGTAATGAATTTTGAATTAATAACTCCAACATTTTTCACTCGACCTGAAGCAGCAATCGTACCAAACAAACCCACATCTTTCATTGTAGTATCATTAATATAAAGACCTGAAATTGTGTAAAACTGCCCATCAAAAATTCCTTCAAACGGGTCATAAATTGAACCTATAGGCACCCAAGGAGTTTCTCCGTCAAAAACAACATCACTAACCAATTCCACTTTTAATGTTGTATTACCTCCATTAACAAGGTTAGCAAATACCGTCAGCTGCTCTGAAGAGCCAATCTCGTATCTTCCGTCACGGTCGCCGTCATAAATTGAAGCGTCCGTAACACCGTCCGACAAAGCCTTTGCAGTTACTCCCACCATAGGCACATAGCTCATTACAAGAGCAAGGCACAGAGCTATACTCAATATCTTTCTTAATGTTCTGTTAGTTTTGTTTTTCATAAAAGCACCTTTTTAAATTATGTTATCAAACTATTTATGTGAAAAGCTATCATATTCAAATTTAGCCATTTCAAAAGAGAAATCTGCACTTTCTCCGGCAATAACAAGTGACACTGTTCCGTTCACATCTTCAAGAAGATATTCTTCTGCATTTTCGGGTGTAAGTGTATGTACAATTTTTCCGTTGTGAACAACAACCATTTTAAAGTTACCGCCGTTTATTTTAAAATCATAGATATTTAACAGAAAATCCGATTTACCAATTAAATTGGTGTAAAGAACTTCATATACACCTGTGAATTTGCTTGATGAAATTTCAGTCATATTTGTGATACTGTTAGTACTTGTGGCAACATTCAATGAACCCATTTCAATTTTTGCAATATCTTCATCGGTAATTGTCTGAAGCTCAAAATTTTCTGCTCCGTTTGTATCTTCAATATGCTCTAAATCCGTATTAAAAAGCATAACTCCGGCGATTATAACCACAACGAGTATTACAGGTATAAAAAGTTTATTTTTTATATTTTTCATAACATCATCCTTCTGATATATGTAACAATCTGCTTTTTTAATTCACTTGCTTTTCCGCACAACAAGCTTTATTACAACTTAGAATAACATATCTAAAATAAAGCTTATTATTTTCAATATAAACTCTATAATTCCGAATTGATTGGCAATGTTGAAACCATTTTCCGCATCATCGATTTTTTCTTCTATAGCCGCAATATCATCCGCAATTTCTGCAGCAGATTCAGGATTTGATGCTTTGATTTCCTCAAGGTCCGCCTTCAACTCAGCAATAATTTCTGCATATTCTTCACCGGGATGAGTGTTTTCAAACTCTGCAATCTTTTCTTCAATATCCGTGTAATCAGGTTTTATAAATGTACCGTTTTCTATTCCTTCCTCAAGAGCATCGCACATATCATTGAAATCTTCTTCAAGTCCGTCAAGAATATACTGTTCTTCTTCGGAATAGTTGTTCCTCAGCCACTTTCCGTCAAGATGTTCATCTAGCATTTCAAGTTGCTTTTCTCTTGCGTATTCAATGGCAGCGTCATTCAGATTGTCGTTATCCATTATTTTTTGGAAACGCTCGTAGGATTCATCGTATCCACTGTAATCGGCTTTTTTCGCACCACAGGTACACTCATCACTCTCAGAAAATGAATGGTCGTGTGAATCCACAATTTTTATTCTGCCGTCGCCATCAGGATTGCCATATTGCTCTGAGGTTATTCTTCCGTCAAGAGTTTCGGTGAAATATTTTATAAGCATTTCAGAATCACAGAGCAGACCCTCTTGTTGAATAACTCTTGCATCATCGAGCATTGTTAGTCCGTCTCCGCCCTGAAGAAGCACATAAGCACTGCCCGCTAATGTGTATTTTTTATCAAGGTCAACGGTCTTGCCGTCTATAAGTACATTCTGAACACGACGTTCTTTAGTTTCATCGATTCCGATAAAATTATCAAGCTGATCGGTGACAACAGGTGTTTCTAAATAAGTATGCAATTCAAATGTTACACCTGAAACCTGGAAAAAGCTACCTAGTGATTCAGGACACTTACGAGCACCATGCTCAAGCACATCAATAAGCTGTTGTCCCGTAACCTCAAGAACACACATATCATTATTGAATGCGTTAACATCCATAAGCATTTTTCTTGTTACATTTCCCACTTCAATTTCTGCGCGGATACCACCACCATTGGCTATTGCAACATCCGCACCTGTTACAGAACGATAAGCATCGGCAACAAAATCGCCTGCGTTGGTTTCTCTCTTACGCACTGCCCAGGTTCTGTCGGAATCATGCGCGATAAGATGTGCTTCAGAGGTGCCGATTTCTTCATAAAGGTATGCTATATCTTCATTATATCCGTCAACCTTATCTTTAACAGAATTATATGCAAATTTTGCATCAACAGACAATGCTTTAACATCAACATTGTCAGGGTTAACAAGTTCAAAATCAGAACCGTTTCCGCTTATTGTCAATACGCCGAAATTTGCAAATTTCGTACCGGTTGAAGTAAGAATTACATCTTCGTTATTTTCATTTTTATAAACAGCACTTTCTATTGTTTCATGAGAATGAGCGTCAATATAATAGTCAATACCGCTTGTATTTGCGATAATATCGGTTGATTTCCAACCATCAGTTGTTTCAAGAATTCCGGTGTGACCTGCAGCAACAACTATATCTGCACCATCGAGGATTGCCTTATCAACACTCGCCTGAACATTTTCATAAAGTATCTCATTTGTCATTGCATCGGGATATACAGGGAAACCATAAATGAAATTACCATTTTCATCCTTAAAATACTCGGGGGATGCTTTTGTGGTGGTTTCAGGGGTTGAAATGCCGATAAAAGCAACCTGATAATCGCCAAAATCTTCTATTTTATATGGTGCAAATACGGATGAATTTTCAGAAAGATAACAAAAGTTTGAGCTTATATAATCATAATCTGCCTTATTCTGTGCAAGGTCAAGAAAGGTCTCCATACCGTAGTCAAACTCATGATTACCGGGTACAGCATAGTCGTAGCCAACAGCATTCATAATATCAACAACAGCTTCGCCCTTAGTCATAGAACCTATAACCTCGCCCTGTATTGCGTCACCTGCATCAACGGTTACAACATTCTTTCCCTGAGCTATAAGCTCCGCTCTGTATGCGGCAAGAACGGGATAATCGTCAATCGCACAGTGAACATCGTTTGTGTAAAGAATAACTGTTTCAACCTCCTGCGCACTGACAGACACAGAAATAATCGTCAACATCATTGACAACACAAGTAATACGCTTAAAAGCTTTGTAGTTTTTTTCATAATATTTCCTCCTTGAAATGTATTTACATTATTTACTTACTTTTTATATTATGGAGCATTTGTTCAAAGGTTTCCTCTGTTGTTTTATCAACATATTCTTTAAACTCTTTGAAAACTCGTTCTCCGATATGTTTATAATCATAACTTAAAGCTTTTTGGATTTTTGTTTTTCGTAAATCTTCGGGTACACCGTAGATAATAAGGATTTTATCAAGAGCTCCCGAGATTCTTGTTTCAAGGGAAACATGTTCATCAAGTGACATAAGCGTTGCATATTCAATTCCCGAAACCAGAATTTCAGCTTCTTCAAATTGTTCATCCGTCCAACCCTTGCAATATTCTTTATAAACCTCTTTAGAGCGTTCTGTATCATTTTCACGAATTATTTTTAGTGTGACAGGGCTCTGATAGGAAGAAATAAAGAAATCCTTTGCAACAGGATTACTTTCACAAGCTGATGCCATTGTCACAAGCTCAAGGCATACCGCCATTACTGAGCTTATACCTTCCTTGGTTTCATCATCAATAAGCTTTCTCTGAAACTTACAAAGGTATGCTACGAGTACACTTAAAAGATGCTCTTTTGTGGGGTAGTAATATGTAAGGTTACCTGTACTCATATTCAGCTCTTTTGCTATTGCATTGGGTGACACATTGGAATAACCTTTTTCAAAAAATAACTGTATCGCAGTTTTTAATATATCTCGCTTTGTTTTTTCTGATTTTTTCAATGCCATATTTTATCTCCTCTGTTTATTTTCGCACATATACTAAACTATCTTTTAGCCTATTTTAGCGCAAGTGCGAATATATTGCAATACTTTCCAGAGAAAAATGTCAATATTTTAACAAAGTTTTTTGTAATAAAATAAAAATACAATTCCTATTACCTCATTTGCATAGCTTAACCAAAAACGGAAAAAGTAAATAACAAAAAAATATCGGAGGTAATAAAATGTTTAAACACGAAAAATTGCTTTTTCATCCTGTTGGTATTGAAAAACCCAATCCTCAATATGCTGCACTTTTACAGGAACAGCTTGGAGGTGGAAATGGTGAATTGAAAGCGGCGATGCAGTATATGTCCCAGAGTTTCAGAATTAAAGACCCTGAAATCAAAGACCTTTTTCTTGACATTGCCGCAGAAGAATTGGGGCACATGGAAATGATTGCGCAGACAATCAACTTACTCAACGGTCACGATGTAGATGCAGAAAATGTGCCATCGGGCGAAATTCAGTCTCATGTTATACTCGGTTTAAATCCTGGACTAATCAATGCCTCAGGTTACTCCTGGACTGCCGACTATGTAACTGTTACGGGCGATTTATGCGCAGACCTACTCAGCAATATTGCATCCGAGCAACGTGCAAAGGTAGTTTACGAATACCTTTACCGCCAGATTGACGATAAAAAGGTTCGCGAAACAATTGACTTTCTTTTAAACCGCGAGGAAGCACATAATCAGATGTTCCGCGACGCATTTAATAAGGTGCAGAATTCAGGCTCTAATAGAGATTTCGGAACAACTAAAGCTGCAAAAATGTATTTTTCAATGTCAGACCCAGGCCCTGATGCATTTGCGACAGGTAAAACAAAACCTGTATCTTTTGATGAACAAAACTAAATTAACTAAAAAACTCTCCCGTCGATTACTCAACGAGAGAGTTTTTCTGTTTTTTCTTTTTATCAGTCATTTCAAAACTTAAATCAATCAACCATTTGACTTTTTCTTCCTCAACACTTCCGTCAAGACAGACTGTTATCCAATGGTTTTTATTCATATGGTATGCAGGATAAATACCCTTATCGAGAATTAACGAACCAATGAGAAGCGGGTCACTTTTAAGATTAACCACATTAATATTCCCCTCTTCTTCTATTCCTATTTTTTCTTTTGGTATTTCCATTACAACCGCAAACCATTTGTTATTACTTTTGTGTCGGTAAACAGCAAAAGATGGCGCGCTTAACCAAGGAAATTCTGCGCTAACACCATACACCTCTTTAATATGATTATCTAAAACTCCTCTGTTCATAAACCCACCCCCTAAATATTTATTTCATTATATCACACAAAACAGTATGAACCAATAGTTTTCAGCATAACATTCATAGGGTGATTTTTTTGAAAAAGGATTTACTGCTATGGAATTTTGCGGGCTTTGTTTTCACCTCTTTAGGCGGAACAATCCTTCATTTTCTTTATGATTGGACCAATAAAAGCGTTTTAACTGCCCCCTTTTCGGCGGTAAATGAATCCACCTGGGAGCACATGAAGCTATTATTCTTTCCAATGTTTATTTTTGCGCTTATTCAAAGCTATTTTTTCAAGGAATTCGGCAATTTCTGGTGCATTAAGCTTATAGGAATTTTAGCAGGTCTTATTTTAATACCTATACTTTTTTATACTATCAACGGCATTTTTGGCAAAACACCCGACCTTATTAACATAGCAATATTTTTTATTTCGGCGGCAACAGTTTTCGTTCTTGAAACCTATTTGTTAAAAAACTACCACTGTTGCAAATCACCATATATTGCTTTTTTGATTATCTGCTTCATCGGTCTTTTATTTATCATTTTCACATTTCTGACTCCTCATATTCCCCTTTTCCAAGACCCTGTTACCAACACTTATGGCATAAAATAATGAAAAACCGAAAAAACTGTCAAAGTTTTTCGGTTTTTCATATACACAATTATTTTATATCCGTGTCTTATTCTTAACTGAATGAATTTCTGTCGTATCACCTCTCATTTATTTTTTTAATTTGTTTGAATTTATATCAATAACTCCCAGCTATCAATACTATGCGAAATAGGAGCGCGTTTCGCCCACTCTCCTTTTCCGTATTTTTCAAACAACTTGCTTTCAAGCTCTCCGCATTTACTTACCGGACAACATTGCCATGAAACGGTTATTTGCTCTCTGTTTTCTTCGTTTACTGACCATAGCTCACCCGACCTTGAGCGTTTATCGTAGCTTAGGTTGTAATACTGTCTCAATCGCCATGCAACCCCTGACTCATAAGATGCCCTACCGCATTTCATAACCTTGCCGTTAAGATATAGCACGTACACTCCCGGTATATTCTGTGCCATATTAATGGCAACATGTAACGGTACACCCATACTATATTGAAATTCGTATGGTGATTTATCCGTACCCGACAAATCACTGTGTATTTCCGCCTCAGTACGACGGATTTGTTTACGACCATCGCTATAGCTCTTTAAGGTTTCACCGGCAGAAGCAACCGTATTCACGCAGTTTGAGATAGTGCTCAATAAATCATCAAGACTAAATCCGTTGCCCATACCATACGGGGTTTCTTTACATACTTTAATACCAAACATAGCGGTACCTCCTTAAATTTAACAATTATTTACTCAGCGAAACTTAAAACAAATGTGTTAGTATCGTTGCTATCTTGAAAACCAGATATTTTTCTTGCAAGCTTTAAGTCTACCGTAGTTTTCCCCGTACATGGTCTTCCGCCAATCAATATATGTTTTAGAAAAGCGCAGATTTTATTCCGACTAAAAAGCATTTTCAATGTCCTTTCGCTTTGTTTTTTCAAATTTATCAGTTTGCTTTAAGTATCGTTAATACAATACTTGCAGCTGCGGTAACAACGGTACCAATTACTGCGAGCATATACTCACCGCCTTTCTGTTTCAGTTGTTTTATATCATATCAGAACTCACTTGCTTTTGTTTTTTCTTTTTTCGATTGCCTTATCTACAAAAGGAGCAAGAGCAATAAGAGTTGTGCCTACAGTTGCCGCTACTTTGGCAACTGTAATTACTGTTGCAGTTGTTAAACAAAATACCATTCTTTTCACCTCCTTGCCTTTTTCCCTAAACACATTAAGCAACTTCTTCAAGTGCCTTTCGCTCTACGATTTCCTTGATAGATAAAAGATCTATATAATTCACTCCTGTTGCATACACAAGCTCGTTAGCAACCAGACCTCTTGTTGAAATAACCTTGACCTCCTTTCCCCTGCTTTTCAGCTGTTGCAGTGCTCTTTCAAAATCACCGTCACCGCTTATTAAAATCGCTACATCATATCTATCAACCATATTAAACATATCAAGAACAATTTCTACATCCAGATTTGCTTTCTGAGTTGTACTTCCGTTTGTGGTATCATAAATTGTTTTTATGGGTTTAGTAACAAGTGAATAACCGATGTAAGCAAGCTTATCACGATATTTTTTCTGTTTATCATCTTGATTTATACCTGTATAATATACTGCTTCAACAATGTCGCCGAACTCTTTGCAATACTCCAGCAAACGCTCGTTATCCACATTCCATCCCATTTTCTTCTGAGTAAAGAAAAGGTTTGCTCCGTCTAAAAAAACTGCTACTCTTTTCATTTTTTGTACCTCCAATAAATTGTTTTTTGGGTTTTGCCTTTCGGCTTATCTTTTGACTTAATTATATCCGGTGTCATGTTAGTTTTTTCCAATTTTCTTGGAATCTTTAACTATTTCAAAAAATATTTTTTACTATTTTTTACATCACTTTTTCGTCTTGATGTACCTTGATTATAAAGCTTTCTAATCGAGAATTTTCCAATTTTCTTGGAAACTTTTAACTTTTTAGATTTCATAAAAAAACAAAAGGGTGGTTACAGGATTTTACCTGTAACCACCAGTTCAAGGTGTATGTTTATTCAATTGGTAATTCTTTAATAGTGTTTGCTGTAGCATCACACAACCAGATTTTATCCTTAGTAACACCAAACTTCTCGTATGAAGAATGTGTATAATATTTATAATCGTTAAGACACAACAATTCAGTAAAAGCAGCACCGTCAAATTTATAAATATAGTCTTTGTGGTCTGTTTTTGCAATAAAATATATGCCCTCATTAGTCGTGCAGTATTTTCCATCAAGTAAATAGTCCCACGGAACATCGTAAGACACGCTTTCGGCACCATGACCCAGTTCTTCCGTAAGCGTATAAGAATTCATATAAAACATCCGATCATTAAACTGAGTTGTCGCTGAAAAATCCGCAGTACCGATTTTAACCCAATGTTCAGAGTCAATAAGCTCGCTATAAAATTTGTTGCAATATAAAGTTCCATCAGATAAAAAGAAACTGCAAAACTCACCAATATGTCCGATGCTTGAATTGCTATATAGAGGCTCACTAATTATATCGAAGTTTTCATCTAAGGAATAAATCTGGGCCATTCCGCTACCATCATCTGAAAGCAAATATAATTCATCTGTATAAGTATTATAGAGCAAATGACAATCTTCACACTGCACATTTAACAACTTATCAATTCCTGCAGATGTTTTAATATGGCATTCACCTGAAACAGATTCTATGTAAACAATCGTGCCATCATTTAACGAAACCATAGAAGCAACTTCACCCGCTAACTTCGACACAACCTTGACAGATTTGGTATCATTCCTGGTGGGCTTGGTTGTTTTGTAGGATTTTTCCGTTGTCGAAACTGCATTGCTCTCAGTAAAAAACTCACTTCCATCAGTTTCTTGCAGAGGTGATTTAGTTTCTTTATCGTTTGTAGCCTTTTTTATGGATGTACCTACACCAAAAACCAGTACACCACAAAGAACAACTCCACACAAAGTGGCTACAAGTTTACCCCTTTTATGAGAAATCTGTTTTTCTAAATCTTTTTTCAAAAGCTTTACTGACTGGTATCTTTCATCAGGCTCTTTTTGTACACATTTATCAATAATTCTACTTAATTCACCGGTATAAGTGGTTTTTCTTTTTTCATTCAAAGTTCTCCCTGAAAGCATTTTATGCATTGTAACACCCAAAGAATAAATATCTGAACGCTGGTCGGTCTGACCACCAAACCCATGATGTTCGGGTGAGGCATAATCTTCAGTACCCATCAACACTGTGTTTTGTACCGCTTTTTCCTTATATGTTCTGGATATATCAAAATCAAACACTTTAACATTACCATCATCGCAAATATAAATATTAGACGGCTTTATATCATTATGTATAATAGGTGGCTTTTTTTCGTGCAGGACACTCAATCCATCGCAGACCGCCATAACTATTCTTGCTACTTCTTTTGTTGATAATTCTCCTTTTATATCCAGTTTTTCCGCAAGAGTGCAGCCGTGTAATTTTTCTTCCAGAATATACGTATCATCATTATAATAAACATAATCATACACCACTGCCACATTAGGATGTCTGACCTTTTTCAAAGATTCACAAACTGTTGATAAATTATTTTTTTCGCATATTTTCAAAATTCGCGTAGAACTTGTTTCTTTATGAAATGCATTATAAATTCTTGTAACTTTCTGGTCATTCTTGTTTATTGTTTTTGGGGTTATTTCATCATACAACTCATACTGCGAAAAGAACTTTTCATAATCACTACACATATTAATATTTCTCCGGATTCCTTGTTATACTGAATATTATTTCTCGTTCTTTATAAGCAACTTTTTCTTTTAACAATTGCTCTAATTCCCAAATACCATAGTCACTCTTATTGCCCTCTTTGCTGTCACTATTTCTACCAAAAAACATAAGCACATACTTATCTTCAACTTTGCGTTTAGCGTCAAGTTTACCTACATTTGCTATTTTAAACAACTCTGTCAATTCTTCAAGAGTTATTCCCTTTATAGCAAAGGCAAGCTCAATAATAAACCCCTTAGTAATTTTGCTTTCTTCATTTATACGGCTATAAAATGTAGACGTCTTACAACCGATTAATTCCGGCAAACTACTGAATCGTATTGAATATTTATCACAAAGACGTTCCACTTCAGCTCTCACCGTAGTTCGTTTGGATCTATACTCTTTGTCTATATTGTCTACATCTTCAATTGTTCTAGCATTTAAGAATCTGTTATTTATCATTTCCGTGCTTTCGTTTTTATTCACTTTAATACCCCCAACTGTGTAGAATAATTCAAGTATAATCTTGTTATCAGCAGTTGTCAATTAATCTCAAGCTCGCCATAATTGTGAATATAAATATCCGCAAGGGCTTTCAATTCTTCCTGATTTGGTTCACTTTTATCATAAATTCCAACTACATTATAGCCATTTGCTTTAGCAGTTTTTGCCGCATATAAAGCATCTTCAAAAACCCAAGTGGTATCTTTATCTGTTCCTAATTCACTTAGAACAACATCATAAACCTTTGGTTCGGTTTTAGATGCACCAACTGTATATGTTGAATAAATTACAGAAAAATAATGAAGCATATCGAATTTTTTCATAACGGCTTCAAGGGCAGGTTCACCTGTTGCAGTAGCAATTCCCATTTTAATGTCTTTAGCTTTTAATTTTTCAAGAAATTCTCTTATATCATTTTTAGGCTCAGTTTCAACCATATATCTGCTTTTTATATATTCAAAAAGCTCTGATAAAAGCTCTTCATAGGTTTTATCAAGGTTAAAGCGTTCAATGGCAAGGAGAAAGGTTTCACGTAAAAAAAGTCCTTTAAATGCTTCCTTGTCCTCATCCGTTAACTTAATCCCTAAATAATTGAAGAAATTCTCCTTATACCCTTTCCAGACGTGCATTGAATCAAACAACGTTCCGTCAAAATCAAATATTGCACCTGTGATATTGATTTGTTTATTTATCATATTTTCTGTTTTTCCTTTATTTTTACTTCACTTAAAACTGCAGCACTCATAATGAGCACAACACCGATAAATTCATAAACTGTTGGCAACTGCACAAACACAATGGATGAAAGAATTATTGCTGATGCAGGATCAATATAGCTTAAAATTGCAACAGTCTGGCTTTTCAGGTTTTTTATTGCACCAAAATAAAGAAGGTATGCGAAGCCCGTATGAACAACTCCAACAATCACTAAAAGTATTATAGATTTGGGATTTAAGCTTATATCGCCCATTGTAAACAGCGCATAGGGCAAAACTACAAGACCTGCAGAAGCTAATTGAATAACCGTTCTTTCATATACTTCTACATTTCCCATAAATTTATTCATAATCATAACAGAAGCATAAAGACCTGCCGCACCTAAACCGCAAAATACACCTGCTATTTTTGAACTGTCGGACTGAAAAACTCCCGAAACTAATGCAACACCTATTAAAGCGATAAAAACGCAAATAATCTGCTTTGCTTTAAGTTTCTCCTTAAATATAAAGGCTGAGGCAATAACAACGATTATAGGCGCAGTATAATAGCAAACCGTTGCAACGGGAATACCGGTAAATCTGTATGCCTCAAAAAGCAAAATCCAGTTAAACCCGATTGCTACACCCGATGCCAACAAAACAGGGAGCTTCTTTTTAACAGTTTTGAAATCCACTTTCCGTCCTGTTATGTGCATTACAGCAAGAATTACAACTGCACCCGTAATTCCTCTGAATGACGCTATAATCCCCGATGGTAAACCGATATAGTTCACAAAAATTCCTATGGTGCCGAAAATCACCATAGATAATATCATTGATACTTTTTCTTTCATATTACCATTTGTTTTCAACATATTCACAGAATGTAAAAAGGTCTTTTATTTCTATTTTGGTTCCGTCATCGAGAGTAACATCGCCATTCCAGATACCGAAAACCTGATGGCAATTCATTCGACCTACTTTAAAATCCACATCACTGTGATTATCAAGTGTGGGCATCATTGTCATATTAAATCTGCCGTCCTCAGAGATAATTTTCCAAGGCTCTGAAAATCTGTCTTTCGGAAATTTCTCAACATCTACTGCACCGATTTTATGAACTTTGCCATCATAGAAAATGCAGGTTTCCGTAGCATAGCTTTCGTCACCGATAGCCCATGTAATTTCAAATCCCAAAAGGTGCTTTTCACCGTTTTCATCAGTTATGCATTGATTACCGCTACCCCAATACCATACCATTTCGTGAGGTGTGTTCACCCGGCCCCAATCTACAGTACAAAATGCATTTTCTTTTAAAAATTCGTAGGTATAATCACCAACAGTAAACTTACCTTCACAGGGCATACACATCTGCTTTGTAGTCATAAAATATTTGGTATTGTCTTTTTTAAAAGGTAAAACAGTTGTTATATTTTCAAGTCCGTCCATAATTTCCATTGAAACATTAACTTCAACGGGTTTACCCTTAAAAGAACCTTTGAAATACAGAGTTCTTTCATTTTCTTTTGTATGAAAATCGAATTCTGTTTTACCGATTTTATCTTTAAAACGATTCGGAACATCAATAACAGGTGGTGAAACATGCTTATTTGCACCAATAAAATACTGAATTGCATCGCAGATAACTTCACCTGTTTTAAGATTTACAAGCTTTGCCGCTACATAACCGCCAATAGTAATATTTGCAAAGCTGATAAGCACCTGCATTTCATCGCCAACATGAATAGTATAAAAATCCCATTCCTTACGGCTGATTATACCTTTTTTAACATAATCTCTGTTGTATTCAAAAACATTTCTTCTCGCCCAGCCTTTAGCAAGTAATTTTCCCTCAGGTGAAAGAAGAGGTGTTTTTTCAGTATATTCAATTTGCTTTGATTTTTCTTTCCATTCCGTAAACGGCACATAGGTTCTTTTCAATTCGTTGCTCATTTTTTCACCCTTTTCTTATTATGCTCTTGAGTATAGCACAAAAATTTATAATATACAATAAACTCAAATTCCTTATTTTTATTTTGAAAATATATTTACTTTTTTTAACACATTGATATAATGTAGGCGATAATTATTTTCAAATCCAAGGGGTGAATGAAATTGAAAGTAATAACAAACAAGCCTATTCCCAAACAATACGAAGAAAGCTTCAATTCCAACTTCAAAAACGATGAAGCACTTTTTATTGTAGTGGGAGATTTAAACCTTAAAGGCCGTTATGCTGAATCTATGATGGTATTCACAAAGGAAAAGCTAATAGCCTTTGATGAATGCTATGAAAAGGGCAGTTTTTCAGTTGAGTATCCCGATATTGACTCAGCTCAGGTAAAACGCCTTTACGGTAATGCCGTTTTTAAGATAAAACTCAAAAACGAAAAGAAAAAAATGCTGTTACGTTTTTCTTATGCGGCGGCTGAGGTTGCTGATGCAGCGGCTGTATTTGTAAACGCTCTCAACGAGGGTAAGGATTTGACAGAAGAATTGGAAACGGTTAAATCTGTTTATCATAAGCAACGCTGTTTTTGCCCAAAATGTGGCAGAAAGCTCCCCAACCCCGAAGCTGAGTGCATAAACTGTTCAGGAAAAGGAAAGCTTATTTCAAAATTCGGAAAATATGTTATTCCCGAAAAGAAATCGTTATTTATATGTATGCTCCTTTCAGTTGTGGCAACAGGACTTTCCCTTGTTCCACCATACATAACAAAAATAATGGTAGATGATGTTATTCCCGGTAGAGATTCAGCTATGCTTATAAAGGTTTTAGCGATACTTCTTGGAATATATATTCTTCAATACGTAATGAACGGTTTCCGTTCATACAGGCTCCGCCTTGCAGGTGACCGAATAACCCTTAACCTAAAAAAAGATATTTATGAAAAGGCGCAGTATCTGCCCTTAAGCTTTTATGATAAAATTTCAACAGGTTCGGTAATTAACCGAGTAAACTCCGATGCGAGTGTTATTCAGGCTTTCATTATGAAAATAACTCAGGAAGCGGTTGTTCAGGCTTTTACTCTTGTTGGTCTTGTTATTATAATGTTCGGTATGAGCTGGAAGCTTGCTTTGTTTTCTCTTATCCCCGTTCCTGTAGTAGTTGTTGCAGGTAGGCTTTTCGGTAAAATAATCGGTCCTAAATATATGAGACTTTGGAGAAGAAGTGCTTCTATTTCCACTGTTCTTGCTAACTCCATTCCGGGTGTTCGAGTAATAAAAGCTTTCACCAATGAAAAGGAAACAATTAATAAGTTTGCCCGCTACTGCGATGAATGGTATAAGGAAGATAAAAAGGTGGCAGTTCCTGCGGCAGTTTTCCCATCACTTATTACTTTCCTTGTAACCTGCGGTTCAATTGTGGTATGGTTCCTGGGTGGTAACATGGTAATTAACGGAAGTGAAGAAATTTCTCTCGGTCTTCTTGTTTCCTTTGTTTCTTATGCGAGTATGTTCTATACTCCCATTAACTTCTTCGCCAATATGAGCGATACATATCAGAACACCCTGGCATCCGCAGAAAAAATTCTTGATATTATTGATGCGGAACCCGAACACAATTTCGGCGAGGGCAATACTCTTCAAAGAATGGACGGCAAAATTGAATTCAAAAATGTAAACTTTGCTTTTGACCGTTCCAAAAAGGTTCTTTCAAATATCAATCTTACCATTGAACCCGGTGATATAGTCGGTATTGTCGGCACAACAGGCTCAGGTAAATCAACACTCATAAATCTATTGATGAGATACTACGATGATTATGATGGAGAAATTCTCATTGACGGAGAGAACATAAAAAACATTGATATGAAATATTATCGTGACTCCATCGGTTATGTTCAGCAGGAACCTCTTATGTTCCGCGATACGATTTTTAATAACATAGCCTTTGGTAGCGGAAGAGTTCACGTTGAACAGGTTATCCACGCCGCAGAGGTAGCAAATGCACACGGCTTTATTTCAAAGCTACCTGATGCTTATGATACTATGCTGGGTGAAAGAGGCGTTGGTCTTTCAGGCGGTGAGCGTCAACGTGTTTCTATCGCCCGTGCGGTTCTCAAAAATCCAAGTATTCTGATTTTCGATGAAGCAACTGCAGCAGTTGACTCAGAAACAGAGCATCTTATTCAGGGCGCAATTGAAAGACTTATAAGCGGAAGAACCACACTTATGATTGCTCACAGACTTTCCACCTTACGAAAAGCCAATAAAATTGTTGTTGTTGATAAAGGTGAAATCATAGAATGCGGAACTCCCGAAGAACTTCTAAAAATGAAAGGCAAATATTATAAGCTTGTAGAAATTCAATCTATGGGTGAACAGCTTCAGAAACGAAAAGCTGAAGAAAACTTTGAGTGAGGTGATGTAAATGCCAAGATATATTGAAGGACCTGAAGTGCGTCTTACAGAAAACGATAAAATCTTTGTAGATGCTGAATTTTACACAGGTGAAAAATTTTACGAGCTTGAGCTTCACCGCATGTTCCCTATAACAGGTCTTACCAAATACATAGCTCTTATGGATTCCGAAGGCAATGAAATTGCAGTTATCCGTAACATCGATGACCTTATGCCCGAATCAAGAGAGGTTGTTGAAAACTGCCTGAGAGAATACTATATGATACCCCGCATCACAAAGTTCATCAAAATGAGCGAAAAATTCAAAATATGGATGTGGACTGCAGAAACGGATAAAGGTATTTGCACCTTTGAAATCCGCAACCACCTTACAGCAATCAAACCGCTTTATGATGGCAGAGTTCTTATCAAAGATGCAAATGACAACCGATATGAAATTCCCGACGTAAATGTACTTGATAAACATAGCAAAAAATTGATATTACCCAAACTTTAATTCAATTACTATAAAAGTTGAAAGGAATAAAATATATGAAACTTATAATTGCAATTGTTAATAATGACGACAGCGCTGTTGTTTCTTCCTCACTTACAAAGGAAGGCTTCACCGTTACAAAGCTTTCCACAACAGGCGGATTTTTAATGGTAGGAAATACAACCTTCCTCATTGGTGCAGAAGATGATACCGTTGCAAAAGCTAAAGAAATAATTAAAAATTGTTCTCAGAAAAGAACAAGAACTACTACAACAACAAGTGGCTTCGGAACAGGTCTTCGTGAAGACGATTTTGAAAAAGAGGTTTCCGTGGGCGGAGCAATTGTTTTCACACTTGATGTGGAGGATGTTGATAAATATTAATTACATAGCAATAAAAAAATACAACCATCTCAGCGATGGTTGTATTTTTTTGCTTTTTATTCTGCGTCTGCAGTTTTCTTTTCTGTTGCCGCGGTTTGTGCACGAGTACGCTCCAGGTCAAGATACATTCTGTCTCTTGTTTTTTGGTCGATATTATAGAAAAACATCGGCACAAGGCTAAGAAAATCGAATATTAACTGTGGTCCAAAAGCGGCAATAAACATTTTCCACATTGTATCTTCTGTTTGCACCGCAGTAAGACCTGATTCAAACCCTGCCCACCTTGAAAGGAGCATTGTGTTGATTTTTGTTAAGGCAATACCTCTCACCTTGTTTATATATCCTGTCAAAAGATTAACCGTTGCCTCAACTCTATAGCCGTTCTGCCATTCACAATAGTCAAGAATCTCGTAATTGATTTCTTGTTCAATGATTTTCTTTGTTCCGTAGAATACCATTTCAAGACTGTTACCCAACATCATTGCAATTGTCATAGGCAATTTTTTCTTATAGAAACCGTTAGTCTTTCCGCCTATAAGACCCACAAGGAAGAATGATAGTTCAGATGTGATTATAGAACCTCTTTGGAACAACCACAAGGTTTTAGTTGAAAAGCGTTTTCTGAATTTTGTTGCCCAGGGATAGCTGGCGTAAGAAATTGGCATACCGGGAATACCTGCTATAGTGGACATCATATTGAATTTCAGAACACTATCGTAATAAAGGGATTGTGATGTTCCAACATTGATACCATCAACAAAGCCTGATAAAGTGTAAATCAACAAAGGTTTATTTCTGAAAACGGAGAACATACCTTTAACAACCTGCGGTGGTTTCTCCGATTGAGGAACTCGTTCCCTACTTACAAACACCCACATTACCGCAGGAACAGTTGCAATTACCCACCAGAATGATTTCATCGATGCAAAAACCTTGGTAAGATTTATATGTATTTTTCCGTTCGCAACAAGGTCAAATAGAATTCCTGCCAATTGTTCAGGAAACCTCCTGAACAAATCACTTGCAAAGCGGGACGTAACCAATAATGCAGTTCTTTCATTGGGGTTGGGAGTGAAAACATTATCAATATAACCGCCACCGCCGAAAAATGCGCCTACCGTTTCACTGATATAGGAAAGTATCATATAGAAAATAAGTCTTTGAGCCGCATCCATACCCTGTGCATCCGCAATAAGTGGCATAATGCAGGTTACGAAGCCCACTAAAATGCTTGGAATAAGTGCTAAATACTGAAAAGGCTTAAACTTACCCCAACGGGTTCGCATTTTATCAATAATAACCGCAGAAAGCGGATCATTAATCAAATCATAAATACCAAGTGTAACTGCGGCATTGCCATGTGCTTCCGCATCAAGACCGAATATCTTATACAAGAATAATTCCGATGATGTATCGTATTTACCCAATGTTAATTCTGCCGTGGCAGTTTTAAGTATGTAAGTAACTCTTTCTTTTGTTGAACAGAATTTTCTGTTCATATAAGCGGGTAAATCGGTTTCAAGAACATATTCACGAGTCTGGGTTTCAACAGTTTTGTTCATTTCGTCACTCATTGTTTAACCTCCTCCCCGTTTAACTCAGCTTCTTTCTGAAGCTGCATTTCAGTTAATCTGCGATACATTTCCTGACGGATTTCCTCTTGAGGAACTCCATCCTCAACCATTTTAAAATATTCTTCAATTGGTATTCCGCCCACAACGCAATTTTCGTATTTAACCTCAATACCCTGTTTGAAAATTGCAATATCAATACCGAAATTAACAACAAGAAGCAAGAAATATGCAAATGGTGCAATAACAAAATCAATATTGAAATAAGGATTTTCAGGTATGCCCATTAAAAGAACAGTTGCACCACCACAAAGCACTAACATTAAAATATCAAATATGTAGTTTCTTAGTTTGCCATGCTTTCCGCAAGCCATTGTCAAGCAACCGAAATGTACCAACATAAAAACCACAGATAAAACAAGCATGAGAAGAGCTACCGCTAAAAAGATTAATGCAGTTTTTCCGTCTGCAGTATTCAAAAGACCTATAATTCCATCAAAATTAAAGCTCTCAAGCATATCAATTAAAGAGAATAACGAGAAAACTCCCTGAAACTCCACAAAAGGGGCTTTAAAATCACCTTTCAGCCAGGGCACAACAATCGCCACTATGGGAATAAGACTTGTGAAAATGCGAGCAATTGCAAGCTTTGAACCTACAAAAGCAGCTTTCATTCTGTTAATTCTTTTTTGAAAATGATAATGCTGAACCTCCGCTTTATCTGCATCCTGCATTAAGCGTTCCTGAATATCATAAATAACGATATTGCAATTGCAATGGGGACAATGTTGTTTCCAATCCACCATCCGCAAATGCTCACCGCATTTAGGACAATTTGCCATTCAACTCACTCCCTATCAGCACATTATATAGCTATGATACAATTTTTTAAAGCACAAGTCAATGTTTTTTATTAACAATCAACAAGTTTAGAGTTACTACAGCTTCTTACCATCAGAAAAAGCATTCCCCACCTTTTCGCCTAACTTCAAATAAGCATTGTGATAAGGGTCAAAGGTAATAGCCTGAAGCTTTTCGGGATCAATAAGTCCATCTTCACCTAAAACACTTTCATCCGCACTTATATTCACAATTTCACCAATGCAAATTCCATCCTCGTTAAATTTAAGAAGATTGCATTCAACAGTCATTGGAAATTCATTTATAACAGGAGCATTCACAAACTCGGATTTTACCGTTGTGAGCCCTGCTTTTGCCATTTTATCAGGCTCGTTATTGCCTGAAACAACACCAACATAGTCAGCCTCAACAACGTGCTTAGCATCTGCAATGCTCACTGTAAACGCCTTGCTGAATTTAATGTTTTTTGTTGTTTTATGACCGTGAGAAAGGCAGACCATAATCTGTTTATGTTCATATATTCCGCCCCAAGCAGCATTCATACAGTTAGGGTTTCCCTCTTCATCATAAGCCGCAACAATAAATACGGGCATAGGATAAACATCGCTCTGTGCGCCAAAATTTTTACGCATAATAAACTCTCCTTATTTCACAATTTCATATTGCCAATCTATAATTCCGCCGAATTCTTTAACATTTGTATAGCCCAAATCGGCAAGAGCTTGAGATGCAATTTTGCTTCGCCTTCCGCTTCGGCAATAAACAAGAATTAATCGGTCTTTATCGGGAAGCTCCTTTTCTGCTCTTTCAGCAATTTCATATTCGGGAATAAGAATTGCATCCTCAATATGACCCTCATTGAACTCTTCAATAGTTCTGGCGTCAATGATTATATAATCTTTTTCTGTGTCCATTAAATGTTTCGCCTGTTCGCCCGAAATCTGTTTATAACCGAGAGGGTTGTTCACAGTATTTTCTGTTGTATTGGTAGTTGTTTTTTTATTGTTCTCATTTCCTGAACAACTGCTGAATAAAGTCAACGAAATAACAATCAAAAATATCAGTCCTTTAATACTTTCAAATTTCATATAATTTACCCGTTTCCTTGGTTCTGTACTCGTGCTTTTCATAATAGCCTATAAGCTCGCCATTTTCATCACGAAGAGCTACCATATAAACATCCTTGTTTTCTTTTTCATTATTATATGTGTAAACAATATTATTTTCTTTACTTTTCTTAAACCATAAAATTACTTTATCTATCAGTTCATTTGATTTTTCGTTATGGCATTTTTTTAAATTTTGACCTGTAAGGTCTTTGTGATAGCGTTCTATAGCAACAGGGTTCATATAAACAATTGTGTGCTCCAGATCGCAAATCACAATTGGTGCTCTGTCCTGTTCTAAAACGCTTTTAAAAAGTTTATTTAATAACATATTTTCCCTCAAAATCATTTCACTTTGAATTTCATTGTTCGCTCAGTTGTTGATACAAGAAGATTAACTGCTTTTGTAACAATAAATTTAATTGGTTTATGCTTTTTGATAAAGTCGGGTGAAGTTGCATTTTTCAGAATAAACTCAGGAAAACTTGGCGTTCCTTTAATCTGAATTTTCGCTGTATCTCCCGAAAAATCAAAAGTCATATATTGAGTTGCAAGAGTGTTTATAGGCTTAACAACTGCATTTATTTTGCCGTTTTCGGTATATGCATATGCCCATAATTTATAAGAATAGCCCTTAATCTGACATTCACTCATTCGAGGTTCTCCATCAAGACCGCAGTTGATTACAACCGCGTCTCCTTCTTCCTTCCATTTAACAGTGAAAACATTTTCTGTTAACTCGAAAGAAACTTCATTAAAATTGTTTTTAGGTCTTTTTGCAAAGCTTGAGGTTAAAGAACGAGGAATAATGCTTGCAGGGAACATCAGTTTTGCCAAAGCATTTGAAATAGCTGTTATGTAAAATATTTTTCCGGTCGGGATATTTGGGGGTTCTTCACACTTTTTAGGTTCAATGCTTCGGTTTTCAAGATATTCTTTCAGTTTTTCGTCCCATTCATCTGTGCTTTCATTTTCAAAAGCTTTTGCAAGAACATATTCAATTGCACCTTGATTTCCACCCTCATCAATGCAGGCATTCATTGTAGCAATAACCGCATTATATTGAGGAAAATAGGAAATAATCTGACCAAACATACCTGTCATACTGAAAACATCGTTTTTAATCCAGAAAAGGTAGCCGTACCCTTCATTTTCTTTGAATGCCACTTGGATTTTTGTGGCTTCCTTTGTCCAGAATTCAGGGATTATCTGCTCACCCTTATATTTACCGCCATCGGCATAGCATTGGCAGATTTTTGCCAAATCTCTGAGTTTAAGATAGCAACCCGTGCCACCGATACATTCGCCGATTTCGTTGGTTTCCCAATCGGGAATATCAATTCCTAAAGGCTTGAAAAGTCGGGGTGTTAAATATTCAACAAGATTTTGTCCTGAAAATTTATGTACCAAAGCTGCCACTACATGAGCATCATTATTACTGTATAAAAATCCTTTCTCTTTTCTGAATGGGGCTTTCATAAACATTTCCATATAATTGCCCGTCATATCTTGCAAGAAACTGAATTTTTTATTACTGCTCATTGTAAGAACAGAACGAACAGTAAGATTTTCCCATTCATCACCTTTACAAGCTTCATATTCAGGAAATAAATCAATTATTTTATCATCAAGAGAAAACAGACCTTCATCAATTGCAAAGCCTGCCGCAGTTGAAACAATTGACTTTGTAACAGAAAACAAAGTGTGTGGTAAATCTTTCGAATAAGGGTAGGCATATTCCTCGAAAATAGTCTCCCCGTTTTGCATAATCAACAAGCCGTGATTTTCCACTCCACAGCTTTCAAGCCTTTTATAATATTTGTAAATCCACTCAGATGAAAGCTTTGATTTTGTAAGCATAAGAACACCTCAGACGTTTATTAGCTTCATTATACATTATAAAAAAGCGTAATTCAACCAAAAGAAAAATTCTTGAAAGCAAAATAGACTTTCAAGGAAATTTTATATCTATTTTATTGTTTCGCTGTTATTGAGAACCGAGGTGCTGTATAAAAACAAAACATCCTGTGAATTGAATTCAATATAATTCTCCAATAAATCCGGGTGTATATATCTAATATCAACAAGGGTGATATTCTCATATCCTTCAACCAGAAGCGGTGCAATTGAGCTACCGAAGGAATCCCTGAAAATTATCAATTCTTTATCAGTTTTTGCATTTTCATTTTCAATGGTAACCAATGAAAGCGGACCACCTAAAAACATTTCATAAGGGTCTTTGCCATTGGCTTTTTCCATGTCATAAACAGAAATTTCTTTATCATTCTGATAATCATACACTTTGCAATTTTCTAAAATATCGTTTGTAAGATATTTTATTTTTTCTGCTTCAAGAGGTAATGCGGACTGTCCGTAATAAACACCATAAAAATCGACATCAAGTATTTTTTCCCGATATTCCGCCTTAACATCTGTTCCCATTTCATTACCGATTTTTTCGGCAACATCAACGATATTCTCTTCTCTCCAATGGGTATCTGTTTTATAGAAATCTGAAAGTTCAAGGTCTTTTGTTACATCAATATATGTGAGAAAACCGGTATTTTCTTTCAATAACGATATCATTTTCTCATAATCAACTGAAAGATAGCCGTTTTCCGTGCCAAGAAAATAGTTTTTATCGGGAATTATTGAGAGATAATTCTTTGTGTTTGACTCTTTGAGATATTTTTCATAAACATATCTGAATCTTTCCCCTGCCCTTTCAATCGATTTTTCATTTAGAGGGTATTCAATTTTACTTGCAAAGCCATCAACAACATAAATATCGTTATTTGCTTTCTGCTTAAAAATATTAAGACTTACCATAGCTTTAAGAGTTCTGAAATTATCTCTCAATGGGAATTGGTCAAGAGTATAATTTTCAAAATTGCTCATAAAATCTCCCGAAACTATGGTTTTAAAGCTTAATTCGGGAAACTGCGAAAGCTTTCTGCGTTCACTTAAGGAAAAATCATCAGCAGGCTTCAGCCATGCAAAAAGTGAAACACTCAGAAAGAAGGTAACCATAACAGCAGTTATGAATATGTGTTTAGTTTTCTTTGTCATAGTAACCTCCTAAAATCTGAAATACAAGAACGGATTAAACGAGCCATCCACAAGGAAAGCTGTCATAACCGCCAAAAGAACAACAAGTCCCACAGGCTCTAAAATCCAGATAAACTTTGAAATTTTCTTGTTTTCAAATGTTTTTTCAACACTTCTTTTAACAATTGGTGTTGCGCCAATTATACCTATAACAAGAGTTACCGCAAAGTTCTTCAAATAATAGAAAAATTCTGTTGAAAAAAGAGGAATACCGCCTGCGCCAAACATACCACCGATGTAAGCAAATGCCTCTTTCATATCTGTTGCGTTGAATATTACAAAGCTAATTCCAACTGCAACAAGAGTATAAATTCTGCTTAAAACTCTGGATTTATCAAGATATTTTAAAAGCACAAGCTTTTCAATAATAAGAAGAACTGCAAAAAACAATCCCCATACTATGAAATTCCATGCGGCACCATGCCAGAAGCCGGTTAAAAACCACACAACAAAAATATTGAAAAACCATTTGGGTTTTGAAACTCTGTTACCGCCTAAGGGAATATAAACATAATCCCTGAACCAAGTGCCCAAGGACATATGCCACCTTCGCCAGAATTCCGTTGCGCTTTTTGAAATATAGGGATAATTGAAGTTTTCTGAAAAATGAAAACCGAATATTCTTCCCAAACCGATTGCCATATCGGAATAACCCGAGAAATCAAAATAAACGTGAAGACCGAAAGCAATTGCATAAAGCCAATAGAAAAGAACTGATTTATCATTGGAAGATTTGAAAATATCGCAAAGCTCACCCAAGGTATTGGCAATAAGAATTTTCTTACCAAGACCTAAAACAAATCTTCTTATACCCTTTGAAAAATTCTCAAAGGAATGGCTTCTTTCCTCTAACTGCTTTGCAATATCGGAATATCTTACAATTGGTCCTGCAATAAGCTGGGGGAACATTGTAATATAAGCGGCAAGGTTTATTATATTTTTCTGTGCTTTCGCATCCTTACGGTAAACATCAATAGTGTAGCTTAAAATCTGGAAAGTGTAAAAACTGATACCAATGGGCAAAGCAATTCTTAATAAAGAAACTGAAAGCCCTGTGACTGCATTAAAGTTTTCAATAAAGAAATCTGCATATTTAAAATAAGCTAAAAAACCTAAATTAACTGCAACGGAAATACCTAGAAAAACTTTTGACAGTTTTTTCTGAGAAAAAGCCTCAATCAGAATTCCGGAAATATATCCGATTACGATTGAGGCTATCATCAAAATTACATATTTCGGTTCGCCCCAACCATAAAAAACAAGGCTTGAAAGCATAAGCACTGTGTTTTTTAATTTCTTGGGAACGATAAAATAAAGTATCAGTACACTTGGCAGAAAATAATAAAGAAAAGGAATACTTGAAAAAAGCATATTAATCCTCTTTCTGCTTTGTACTTAAATTAAAACAAGATTTAAAATCTATTATGCGAGAGCTTCTTCAACATTAAGAGTTGCGCTTTCGCCATAAACTGTTGCAAGCTTTGTTTTGAAGCTTTCAATTGCTTCTGCATTACCGAAAGCTGCAACAACGTAATTCTCTGCTACTGTGTAGATAATAAGAGTATCGGGAAAACCGCACATCCACTGTGTGCTCTTGATGCTGTCTTTAAGAGAATTAACAAGAGTTTCTGCATTAGCTTTATCTGCAAGGTGATATGCAGCAGCGGAGAACGTGTTTGCATTCATAGCGTGTGTAATTGTTGCAACTTTATCAACAAGTTTAAGTGAATCTTCTGTAATATGAAGAGTTGCGGTTGCGTTTTCAACATCAGCGATATTGAATTCACCGGCAGCGTCATTAACTGCTGCTTCAAAGTCACCACCCATAACAGGGAATTTTTCTTCTTCTGCGAATGTTGACCAAACGCCATCAAGAAGAGCAACGGGAGATTCTATTGTTACTTTGTTTTCGTCTTCTTTGGGAGCAGTACCGCAAGCTGCAAGAGCTACTACCATTACTACTGCCAAAACTGCACATAAAATTCTTTTTTTCATTTTTAAACTCCTTTTTAATTAGTTTATTACAGTATATCATATATATATTATGTTTAAAAGTATTTTTAACAGACAATAATTATATTAACAAAAAATCGACTAATAATAACAATATAAATACTATTAAATAAAAGAGGTCTATATATGGATAATCAGAATAATGTTAAAAACACCCTCGACCAGATTCCCGAAGCTGATAAAAATGCAAAAAGTATTACAGGACTTGTTAAGGAAAGCGGTAAAATTACAGGCTATCAATTATCAGATAACAGCGTAGTTTCAAAGCAACAAGGGGTTGATATGGCAAAGCAAGGGCAGATTTCGGGCGTTGGCATTGCCCACCGAGGCGATACCGAATATCTTAAAGCCGTACCAAACGGTAACGAAAACGATAATCTTGGTAATCTTCCCTCTATTTCCCCTAAAGAATAAACCGGATAAAATAATCCCGAGAGAGCACAAAACTCTTTCGGGAAAATTTTTATAAATCTATCTCAATACCTACGGGGCAATGGTCGCTACCCATAATTTCATTAAGAATAAAGCTATCTTTTACTTTGTCCAAAAGTCTGTCAGAAACAACAAAATAATCTATACGCCAACCAACATTCTTTGCTCTTGCACCATACATATAACTCCACCAGGAATATTTTACTTTATCAGGGTAAAGGCTACGGAATGTGTCTTTAAAGCCTGCTTCAAGAAGTTCTGTGAACTTTCCTCTTTCTTCATCGGAAAAGCCTGCGCTGAAATGGTTGGTTTTCGGATTTTTTAGGTCAATCTCTTCGTGAGCAACATTCAAATCTCCGCAGTAAATAACGGGCTTTTTACTATCGAGAGATTTCATATATTCTCTTAAGGCATCTTCCCATTCCATTCGGTAGGAAAGCCTTGCAAGCTCTCTTTGAGCATTGGGAGTATAAACGCACAAAAGATAAAAATCTTCATATTCGAGAGTGATTGCTCTACCTTCGTGGTCATGCTCTTCAATACCAAGACCATAGCTGACGCTTAAAGGTTCTTTTTTTGCAAAAATTGCAGTACCTGAATAGCCTTTTTTCTCTGCACTATACCAATATTGGTGGTAATATGGAGTTTCGAATTCTGCCTGACCCGGTTGCATTTTAGTTTCCTGAATGCAGAAAAAATCCGCATCAACTTCTTTAAAAAACTCTTCAAAGCCTTTAGTTAAACAAGCTCTGAAGCCATTAACATTCCACGATATAAATTTCATTGTTTTTCTCCTGTTGTTTTGATAGTTTGATTATACCATTCTTTTTTCATTATATCAATAAAATAAAACCATTAAATCCATTGCAATTTATTCTAAAACTGTTAAAATATAAATAATTCATTTGGAAAGTTGGTGTTTTTGTGATAACAAAAGCAGAATGGAAAAATATAAGAGGCTCAAAGCCTCAACCCGACCAGATTATGCTCTCCGTTAAAGGCGACGCATCACATTCAATGACTGTTCGTTGGAGAACTGATATAAGTGTTAAGGTCGGTTTTGCTCTTTACAGAGAAAAAGGCACTGCAGAATGGATGAAAGCAGATGCGCTTTTACACCCTTTCACAACAGATATGGATGAAAGTCATTTCTTTTTTGCAGATATGACTTGTCTTAAACCCGAAACCGAATATGAATATACTTGCGGTAATGACGAAATCAGAAGCGACATTTATTCATTCAAAACCGCAAAAGAAAATGCAGAAAAATTCTCTTTTATATGCCTATCCGATATTCAGGCAGGCGATGCAGAACCCCCTGCAGATTATTCCGTTCTTCGTGAAACTTTAAAGAAAATCCTTAGTGAACACCCCGAATGTGAATTTATTCTTACTGCGGGTGACAACACAAACTGCGGTCAGACCGATATTCAATGGACAGGTCTTTTTGAAGGTCTTAAGGGTATATGTGAGAAAATACCTGTTATGTTTTGTATGGGCAACCACGATGATATGGGCTTCAGCAGTTATTTTACAAAGGAAGATAAATATTATTCCGAATATGCCACATACTTTACAAATCAGCTCTGGGGCAGTTATGAGCATAACGGACCTGTCGAAAGACCAATCGCAAACCACGCTTTTGATTATGGTAATGTGCATTTTTCCATTATCGGTACAAGCGGTTATGAAGAAATGAACGAATGGCTTATTGCACAGGCACATAAATCAGACAAAACATGGAAATTCGCCGTTCACCACTTCCCCATTTGCTTCTCCGGTCCCGGTATTGAAATTGATGACTCATACCCATCTCTTCGTGACGGGATGGACAAATATGACATTGTTTTCTCAGGCCACGAGCATTCCTTTGCCCGCTCATACCCCAGAAGAAAAGAAGGTCTTTTCACCAAACCCTCAGAGGGTACAGTTCACTATAACTTAGGTTCAAGCCACCGCAACCCTCCCGGAACAAGAGTTGTTCCGAAGGTATGGAACGCAAAAACCTATTGCCACGAAGAAGAACTTTCAATGTTTACAATCGTTGATATTGACGGTGGCAAATGTACTCTCACAGCTTACGTTGAGGATGACAGAATTATTGACATTGCAACAATTGATAAAGACAAAGACCTTATTACACCCTATGATCCTGCACCTGTTTATAATCAGCCCCGACTTAAATTCAAGGGCTATGATTTAGGTCTTTGCGTAAGAGAAACTCTCCCCCAAAATATAAACGGTATCTGGTATATTCCCATTGGTCAGATTATCAGCTTCATCGGTGGCGATGTAGAAAGAACAAAGGGTAAAATCAAAATCGGTGTATATGGCAGAACTGCTGAATTTACGGAAAACTCTGCAACTGTTGTTACCGATAGCGGTGAATATGAAATGGAAGCACCTTGCTTAAGACTTAGTCAAAACCAGCTTTATGCACCAATGTACGGCTTCTGCAAGCATATCCGTATGACACCTTATTATTACGAGTATAATAACTTTATAGATATTCTTTCTAATACCGAACACGTACCGATTCCAAATCAACCGTAAACATTAAACGTACTGTAAAAACCTTGTTTTTTACAGTACGTTTTTATTATAGTTTCATATTTAATTTTTTACTTGTTGCCTTAATACTGAAATAAACTATTGACCATACAGCAAAATACACCACAATAAAAATGCCTATAAAAACCAATATAACTCTGTAATCAAAGGGAATCCAGGAATTCAAAAGATAACAAGAGGTATAAGCAACAAAAATGGTTGAGAAATGGCAAAAAAGAGATTTCATCACGGACCAATTTTCAACCTGATTAAAAACAGTCGCACCTGCTTGTAAAAAAGCGAGAATATATGTTGAGATTATTGCACAAAAAACTTCCGTTCCGCTTAAAATAAAAGAGACAGATATTTTTGAAATAATAAAATAAACTATTCCTGCAACAATCGGTCCGAAGCCACCGAACATTAAGCCTCTGCGAAAAAACTCTTTAATATATTTGTTCATCAAAAACCAAACCTTTCTTTAACAATTTTTATTTGCCTGCGTGAAACACAGTCTACATATCCGTTTTTAAATTCAACTGAAAGAGAACCGCCAAAAGAAGCTTTAAACCTTTGAATATTACTGATATTTCCTATGCAGGATTGATTGAGCTTAACAAAATTATGCGGTAGCTTCTCTTCCAACTGATAAAGCCTTAATTTAATTTTATATTTTTCTTTTTCAGTAATTGCATAAACCTTGTTATTCTCGCAGATGAAACAGAAAACATCCGGCAAATCAAGTCTTACAGCTTCCTGTTCTTTATAACCTATGAGTTCAACCTCCTGAGCATTAACAAGTCTTTCTAACTGTTCTACTAAAGCATTCCTTCGATGAGAATAAACAATCACCTCTTCTTCGTGGTTTTTATCGATAAAAACTTTGCATTTCATTTCAGCGCCTCCTTGCAAAATCATATTAGCAAAAACATATTAAAATATTCAATAGAGTTTAACCATTCGGTATCTATATTAAAGCAAACGGAAAAAACTGCCGTCAACCTTATGATTGACAGCAGTTTTCTTTTATTTCCTGATAAAATCATTAATTATTTCTACGGTTTTCTGAATTTGCTCTTCATTTGTAACAGTTGGTGTTCCGTCACCATCCTGTACACCATACATTCCGAAATAAGCATGGCAACCGCCATCAATTATGTTTTCCATAAAGTTTTTTGGCAAATTGATTTTATTTTCATCATATTTTTCTTTATTCATAACCTTATCTTCGCTACCGAAAACAGATAAAACTTCAATATTTTCTTTTGATAAATCCGCGGTAGAATATGAACCTAAAAGAACAAGTCCCTTATATTCACTTATATTGTCAGAAAGGTAGCTTGCCGCCATTGAACCACCCAAGGAATGACCACCGAGATACCAATCTTCTATTTCGGGAAACATTTCTTTTAACCCTTCGGCACCATTAACATCAAGAACCGCAAGATTAAAAGGCATTTTTAAAAGAATACACATTATATCTTTTTTTGCAAGCTCTTCCATCAAGGGAATATAGGCGGTATATTCTACCTTTCCACCCGGGTAAAAAATGAAACCTGCTTTCACTTTCTCAGGCTTGAAAATTATTGTTTCGTTATCAAGCGCTTCTCTTTTCACATCTTTTACAGAAGAAAAAGCTGAAATTGCACCTAAATCTGCTCTGTAATAATCATTAACATAATAAGCACAAGCACCAAATAACAATGCAAAAACAATAAATATTGCTATTAGTTTTTTGATTATCCTTTTCTTTTTATTTTTTGTCTTTTTTTCAATAATGTTTTCTTCTTTTTTCATAATGCACCTTTTTATTAGTAATTATATTTATATTTTAACAATTATCAAAATAAAGTTCAACATTCAATTTATTAAAAACGGCGTATTCTTGCGGTAGGAGTTATAATTCCGCAAGCAATTTTTTCTCCTGCATTTCCCGAAGGCTGTGTAGTAAAATCATCAGGCATACCATGTATGATAATAGTTTTTTCCAAAACCTCTTCAACCATAAATCTACCAGTCAAAAACACCGAAAATGCTTTTCCGTTTACACCGAATAATGGTAGTAAATCTCCCGCGTGGTATGGATGGGCGCAATTATCAGGATTATAATGTCCATCTGCGTCAGCAAATGGGTCAGTTTCGTTCCCTGAACATTCTGTTCCCGAATGAATATGAAAAGCAAATATAGGATTTTTACAGATATTTTTCTTTTTGGGAAGCCCCCAAATTTCAGATCTTACTATTACTCCTCCGTTTATTTGATAAAAAAGTACACGCCCTTTGATTTTTGGAAAGTCAGGACTACCATTAATAAACGCTACTGCATCAGCCCGTCTTTTGAATACATATAAAAACTCGTAAAAATTATTCATTCTATCACACTCCGTATAATTTCATCAGACTAATATATGATAAAACCAACGAAATGTTAATCTTGTAAGCCCCAATTATATTTGTTATAATGAAAAACAGCGTGGTGATAAAATGACTATCAACAAAGATTTAGAAAACTACATAAGAACTCAAATTCTCCCCCAATATGAGAAAAATGACAGTGGTCATTCTTTGGAGCATATTGATTATGTTCTTAAAAGATGTTTTAAATTTTCGAAACAATCCCAGAACATTGATTTCAATATACTTTATACCATTGCAACCTTTCACGATATTGCTCATCATATTGATAAGAAAAATCACGAAAAGCTTTCTGCAGAAAGTTTTTATAACGATGAAAAAATGAGCGAGTTTTTCACGAAAGAAGAACGAATTATTATAAAAGAAGCCATTGAAGACCACAGAGCTTCCGCAAACACTGAACCCCGAAGCGATTACGGCAAAATCATTTCTTCTGCCGACCGTTCAACTGATATTGACGATTTCCTCCGTCGCACTCACGCATACACATTAAAGCATTTTCCTGATTGCTCAAAAGAAGAAATGCTTAAAAGAGCCTATAACCACACAGAGCAGAAATATGGCAAAGAGGGTTACGCAAAGCACTATGTGAAAGACGAAGAATATGATAATTTCAGAGAAAACATAAACTTGCTTTTGTCAAATAAAGAAAATTTCACAAAAAAGTATTGTAAAATAAACAATATAAAATGAGGAAGAGTTTTTGGATTCTTCCTCATTTTTATTCATTGATTAAAAATTACCTCTATATTAAAGGAATATCCATCTTCAGAGTACGCCTTAATTCTTCCGTTATGAGCTTCAACAATCGCTTTTGCAACTGAAAGACCTATTCCGTGACCTCCTTTTTCAGAGTTCCTTGAGTTATCTGTCCTGTAAAAACGGTCGAAAACATAATTCAAATTTTCAGGTGACATATAGTCTTTTGTTGTGTTAAAAACATTCAACTGAATCTGCTTATTATTTTTGACTAAACCAACATCAATCCAACCGCCTTCATTGGAATATCTTAAAGCATTATTCATCAAAATACTTATTAATTGCTCAATAGCTTTATCATTTCCGCAAAATGGTATCATTGGCTGAATATTTAAAACTATTTCTTTATTTTGTGTTTGTGCAAGAGCTTTAAAGGGAGAAACAGTTTCGGAAACTAAATCCGACAGCGGAAATTCTACCTTTATCAAATCATTGCCTGCTTCTTCAATTTTTGAAAGATAAACAAGGTCATTGGTAAGGGTGGTAAGGCGTTTCGTTTGAGTTCTTATATCAGAAAGTGATTCATTCTCCCCGAACTCCATTTCCAGCAAATCAAGATTTGCATTTATAATGGTTAATGGTGTTTTTATTTCGTGACCTGCATCTGTGATAAATTGCTTTTGTTTCTTATAGCTTTCGGAAATAGGGCGAATTATTCTTTCTGAAAGGACCGCCATTATAACAAAAACTACTGCAAATCCTATCAATGACATTGCTATACTTGCTTTTAAAAAAGTGTAAAAAGCATCTAAACGCCTACCGCAATCAAGAAAAACTATCCTAGTTGCATTCTGCTCATATGTGCATTTATATCTGAAATTCCCCGCAAATCCTTTTCCGTTTTTATCATTAAGAGCTTTTTTAGCATATTCCACCGCTTGTTCGCGATCAACTGTAATTATTTTTCCTGTTTCAATTTCATAAACCTCTCCGTTTGAATTAATCACAACAGAAAAATATCTTGATTCATAAGGTGTTTCCGGAGACATATGAGGTGGTAGCTGATGGTTCGGCTTTTCGGGAAATTCATCTTTAAAGTCAGGAAAATCTCCTTTATTCTGCGATAAAACCTGTAACAATTGGTCAGCCTCAATCATAACGGAATTAAAATTAAGCAAGTTCATTCCTGACACAGTCACAAAAAGCAATATAAAAAGTGCCGTCATGGATAAAGCGATAAATTTAATTTTTAATCTCTTAATCATCAGCTTCCTCCATTAAATAGCCCACATTTCGTAAAGCTTTTATTTGCACATTTGCATTAAGAGCAGTTAATTTTTTACGGAGATAGGAAACATATACCCAAACAACATTAATTTCCGCTTCCGTGTCAAACCCCCAAACCTTCTCCATAAACTTTTCTGCAGAAATCACACATCTAGGATTTATCATAAACATTTCGAGCATCTGAAATTCTTTATTTGCAAGACGAAAGCTTCCCGTAGGAGAACTAAGTTCAAAAGTAGCTCTGTCAAGAGTTATGTTGCCAAAATTTATTTTAGTATCATTTGATACCCGGATTCTTGTAATAGCTCTTATGGTTGCAAGGAGTTCTTTTGTATCAAAAGGTTTTGTTAAATAATAATTTGCACCGCTGTCAAGACCGAGAACTTTATCCTCCGTTTCCGATTTTGCACTCAATATAAGAACAGGAACCTGATTGCCTTCAGCACGAATTTTTTTAAGCACGGTAATTCCATCTGCTCTAGGCATCATAACATCAAGGATTACAACATCGTATTCCCCTGCCTTGATATAGTCAAAAGCATCCTCTCCGTTATCAACAGAGTCAACGGAGTAATTATTTTTTTCAAATATTTTCACAAGTGCCTTTGCAAGCGCATTTTCGTCCTCTGCAAGCAAAATTCTCATAGTGCACCACCCTTTATAAGCCTAATTGTAACATAACAAAATCTAAAATTCATTACATTATTTTAAATTCTAACAGCTATACATTAAATATAATTAAAATTTTTAGTTCATTTAAGGTTTTGGGGTTATATTTTTTATATCAAACCGGAAAGGAGCTTCTATGGCTTTTCAAACTATCTTCAAACGATACGAGCTTAAATACCTTATAACTCAAAAGCAGAAAGAAATAATCCTAAAAGAAATTGAACCCTATATGAAGCTTGATAAATACGGCAGAACAACCATAAGAAACCTTTATTTTGATACCGATGACTATCGACTTATCAGACATTCAATCGAAAAACCGACATACAAGGAAAAACTTCGGATAAGAACTTATTCCAAAGCAGAAAGCACCAGCACAGTTTTTGTTGAGCTTAAGAAAAAATATAATCACGTGGTTTACAAACGACGAATTGCACTATCTGAAAAAGAGGCTATGAATTGGCTTTGCAATAATTGGTGCAAAAATAATACACAAATTTCAAAGGAAATTGATTATTTCCTTGAGTACTACAAAAATCTGCACCCTGTTGTATTTTTGTCATATGAAAGGGAGGCTTATTTCACAAAGGAAAAAAGTGATTTCAGATTAACCTTTGACGATAATATAATTTTCAGAACAGAAGATTTATCGCTACAATCAGAGGTTTACGGTACACGGATTTTAGATGACAGATTGGTACTTATGGAAATTAAATGTTCAGGAGGAATTCCTCTCTGGATAACAAAAGTACTCTCCAAAAATAATATTTATAAAACTTCCTTTTCTAAATACGGAACCGTATACCGTGAACATATTTATCCTAAAATAACGGAGGAAAATAAAAATGCTTGATAATTTATTTAAAGGACTTTTCGATTCTTCAACAACTTCTGTAATAGGTGCAACAGACTTTTTGCTATGCTTAGCAATCTCCTTGGTTGCAGGGCTTATAATGGCTTTTTGTTATATGTATAAAACCCGATACACAAAAAGCTTTGTTATAACCCTTGCACTTCTTCCTGCAGTTGTTTGCGTTGTTATTATGATGGTAAACGGTAATGTGGGCACAGGCGTTGCCGTTGCAGGGGCATTCAGTCTTGTTCGTTTCCGTTCTGTACCGGGAACAGCAAAAGAAATATGCATTCTGTTTTTAGCTATGGGTGCAGGGCTTATTGCAGGTATGGGTTATCTTGCTTATGCTCTTCTTTTCACAATTATTCTTTCGACAGTATTTGTTCTCTATAATTCTTTAAGCCTCGGTTCAAAGAAAAATGCAGAGCTTTACAAATCTTTAAGAATTGTTATTCCTGAGGATTTGGACTATTCGGGCGTTTTCGAGGATTTATTTTCTCAATACACCAAAAGCTATGAATTGACACAAGTTAAAACAACCAATATGGGAAGCATGTTCCGCCTTACCTATGATATTGTTCTGAAAGACCCTCAAAAAGAAAAAGAGTTTATTGATAAGCTCCGTTGCAGAAACGGAAATCTTGAAATAACTGTTTCCAAGCAAGCAACTGTTAATACTGAGCTTTAAGAAGGTGTGTGATTATGAAAATTTTAAAAATTCTTTCGATAATTCTATGTGCTATTTTTGTATTTTCCGGCTGTGGTAAAACCATTTCAGATAATTCTGCAGATAGCACCTACGAAACCGTCGAAAATCTAACCACTCAGAATACAGAAGAAGTATCAATCGACAATATGTTCACCGAACGTGATCTAAAAACAGACTACGATAAAGGCAACGCTATCATTATTAATCTTACCGGAACAACTGCCACTTGTGAAAACGATACCGTAAAAATTGACGGAAGCACTGTCACCTTAACAGATGAAAACACTTATGTTATTTCCGGCACTCTTACTGATGGTATGATTATTGTTGAAGCTGATGAAAAAGCAAAGCCACAGTTAATTTTTGACGGTGTTGATATTACAAGCAAAACCTCCTCACCCTTATATATAAAAACTGCCGACAAGGTTTTCATAACCTTGGCAGAGGGCAGTGAAAATTCACTTTCCAATAGCGGAGAATTCAAAGCTATTGATGACAATAATATTGACGGTGCAGTATTTTCAAAGCAGGACTTGACCTTTAACGGTTCAGGTAGCCTTACTGTTACTTCCCCTGCCGACCACGGAATTGTTTGCAAGGATGATTTAGTTTTTACTGGAGGAACCTATACTGTAAGCTCCGCATCTCATGGTCTTGATGCAAATGACAGCACAAGAATAAAAGATAGCACTCTTACAATTACATCCGGTAAGGACGGTATTCACTCAGAAAATTCCGATGATTCTTCAAAAGGCTTTTTCTATATGGAAGGCTGTAACATCAATATAGAAGCAGAGGGCGACGGCATAAGTGCCGAAGCTTATGCACAGATTACCGACGGGAATATTGACATTCTTGCCGGTGGCGGAAGTGAAAACGGAACAAAAGCAAGCTCTGATTCCTGGGGAAATTTCAGAGGACACGGTGGTGGTATGATGGGCGGTCACGGAGGTATGGGGCAAAAGCCGGTCAAAAATCCCACAGGAATGAGTATTTCCGATACAACCGACACCACCTCAACAGATTCCGAAGAAAGTACAAGTATGAAAGGTATTAAAACAAACGGAAATCTTGTTATCGAAAACGGCACTTTTAAAATAAACTCTGCTGATGATTCTCTTCATTCAAATTCCTCTTTAACAATTAATGGCGGTGCTTTTGAAATCACCTCGGGTGATGACGGAATTCACGCTGAAGAAAAGCTTAATGTAACAAACGGAACTATAAGCATAACTGAAAGCTATGAGGGGTTAGAAGCTCTTGATATTGCTGTTTCGGGCGGCGATGTTTCCCTCGTTGCAACTGACGACGGCTTAAATGCTGCAGGAGGAACGGACTCCAGTGGTATGGGTGGCAGAGATAACGGAATGTTTGGTGGTGGCGGTCCCGGTGGTATGATGGGCGGTTCATCAAACGGCAGTATTGTTATTTCGGGTGGAAAGCTCCATATAAATGCTTCCGGTGACGGAATAGATGCCAATGGTTCTCTTGAAATCAACGGTGGTTACACAGTTGTTACAGGACCTACAACCGGTGACACCGCAACTCTTGACTATGATTCAAGTGCAGTTATTTCAGGTGGCACATTCATCGGAACAGGTGCGGCAGGTATGGCACAAACTTTCAGTAATTCAGAAAATCAAGGTGTTATTTCAATAAGTGCAGGAACGCAAAATGCAGATACAAGCATTACTGTAAAAAACTCTTTGGGCAAAACCATTGTCACATACGCACCCCAGCTTCCATTTAACGTAATAATTATAAGCACACCTGAAATACAAAAAGGCGAAACCTATAAAGTATCAATCGGCTCTGAAAGTGCAGAAGTTCAGGCGGAATAAAAAAGAAGAGACAAGGGTGTCAAATCCCTTGTCTTTTCTGCATTTTAAACCAATTGAAGAATCCGTATAAATCGTTAAAAAAGAATACAATAAAGCAAATAACAACCGATAAATAAGAAAGGTTTTCCATTGTTGCAAGAATCCACAAAACGATTAAAACAATATCATTCGCTGCGTAACCTAAAGCAAAAAACGGACTTCTTCTGAATGTAAGATATGCCGCAACAAAGCTTGTTGTTATTGAAATTGTGCTGGGCAAAAGATTCGCAGTATCAAATGCTTTCAATATAAAATAAAAAACAACCGTAACACATATTGTCAAAACAATCATAAAAGGGATTTCTTTTCTTCCCAATTTATTAACCTTTACCTCAGCCTTATTTCCTTTATAAGGATTTTTAAGCCAGGAAATAAGTGAAACAACTGCCATAGGCATAGTCATACCAAGATAAGTTATCATTTCTCCGTAATAAGAAAAAGTGAAAGATATAAATGTATAAATAATACTGAAAATTATCATCAGGACCTGTCCGAAAGGATTTCCTTTTGCGCAGAATATTAAAGAAGTTACACCAACAAGAGAAGCTCCAAGAGTAAGGAAATTACTTTTATCAAAGATAAAAAAAGAAACAATAATAGAGAATACGGAAACACTCCATAAAATAATTTCAGCTTTTGAAAAATAGTTAATTAAACTCTTTACTTTTTTCATATATACTCCTAAAAAACAAGCATTCGCATACACATCTTCAAAGACCTAACGATGTGTAAACGAATGCTTTATTTTAATATAAACATTCACTACCCGGTGGCAGTATCTATTTTTACAAAAGTATATCATATAAATTTCTGTTTTGCAATAAATATATTTGTTTTTATCTGCTTGTTCCCCCCGGTTTTTTGTGCTATACTTTTCATCAGGTGATTTTCATGCAAGATATATTTTGTAAACTTAAATTAACAAGTGTTGCCGCTTCTCTTTGTTATGCTTTAGGTATTGAAAAGCCGAACCAGGCAAATGAATCTTTAGACGCTTTACTTGCTCTTTGCGAGGGTAAGCGTGTTGACAGAATTTTAATGTATAATCCCGATGCAATTGCGCTCTGGATTTTTGAAAAATATACCGACCTTTTCACTCCCGTTATGCTTAATACTGATATAACTCTTCCTCTTGAAAGTGTTATGCCATCGGTAACTCCCGTTTGCTTCGGCACAATGTACACAGGTGCTTCTCCCGAAATTCACGGAATACAGTCCTACACAAAACCTGTTATTAAAACCGATTCAGTTTTTGATGCGCTTATTCGTGCAGGTAAAAAGCCCTGCATCGTTTCAACAGGTAATGACAGTATGTCAAAAATCTTTCTTGAAAGGGAAATGGATTATTTCATAGTTGAAACACCCGACGAAGCTAACGAAAAAGCTATTGAACTTATTAAAGAAGATAAATATGATTTTATTGCAGTTTATAACGGAAACTATGACGGCACAATGCACCGCTATGGTCCCGAAAGCGAAGAAGCAATTGGGGCTTTAAAGCATAATATAAAGGCATTCGAGACACTTTCAAATGCAGTAAAGGAAAACTGGAAAAAACATAAAACGCTCATTGGCTTTGCCACCGACCACGGTTGCCACGAAATAGACGGCGGTTGTGGTAGTCACGGACTTTATATGCCTGAGGATATGAATATAGTCCATTTTTATGGTGTTTTATAAATTAATATAAATAAAAACAGTTCCTGAAAGGCTTTTTGCCCTTCGGGAACATATATTTTTAACCAAACAACATTATTAGTATATCACATAAAAAATCGCTTGTCAATAATTTAACAAAACTTTTGTCGTCTAAAATGCCGAAATCTGCGTTTTAAATAAAGAAAAACTGTTAACTTTATACAAAATTACATATTGCAAAACCTGAAATTACGTGCTATTATATAGACAAAGAAAGGGTGAGTCCAATGTACAAGTAAAAACCTAATTTCAATAGAAAGCGTGGTTCCGATGTACAAATAAAAGCCTAATCTGAAAACTATAAAGTCAAAGAAAGGATGAGTCCGGTGTTCATGTAAAGGCCTACGGTTCGGGAAAAACAAATACTCAGGAAAAGAACCGAAAGACTGAAATCTTCATATAATGAAATTTATTTCAAAACAAAAGGGTTTCTCACTTACGAGAATGTATATAGATACGAATATAAAAAAGAGTGTGTTTCGAAATAGGGTTCGTAGAACGTGAAGTCAAAGGTCTTAATCAACGAAAGAGAGGTAAATAAAAAGATGTTAGATATTAAAATAGAACAGAAATAACCCTTGACTTGTGTGTGACGAGAAAGCATCAGGTCAAGGGTTATTTCATTTATAAAATCATTTGCCTTTTTCACTGCTTACAGCAGTGTTTTTTTTATTGCCCTTTTCTATTATTTATGATATATTTAAATCATAACAAGGCAAAAGGAGTGCATAGTATGAAAGCAAAAATCACCCTTGCAAAAGAATTCCGTATCGGAGAAATTGATAAGAGAATTTACGGTTCTTTTATTGAGCATCTGGGCAGAGCAATTTATGGCGGTATTTATGAACCCGGTCACCCTACTGCCGATGAAAACGGATTCCGTCAGGATGTTATTGATTTAGTTAAAAAACTCAATGTTCCTGTTGTTCGTTACCCCGGTGGTAACTTTGTTTCAGGCTATAATTGGGAAGATGGCGTTGGTCCCGTGGAAAACCGTCCCAAAAGGCTTGATTTGGCTTGGGGTACAACTGAGCCCAACCTTTTCGGCACAAATGAATTTTTAAACTGGTGTAAAAAAGCTAATGCCGAATGTATGATGGCGGTAAACCTTGGCACAAGAGGTCCTGAAGAAGCAAGAAATATTGTTGAATACTGCAACCATAAATCAGGCTCATACTGGTCAGATTTAAGAATTTCTCATGGTGTAGAAGACCCCCATAACATTAAATTATGGTGCTTGGGTAATGAAATGGACGGCGGTTGGCAGATGGGTGCCAAAACCGCTACTGAGTATGGCAGAGTTGCTCTTGAAGCTTCAAAAATGATGAAATGGACAGACCCTTCCATTGAAACCGTTCTTTGCGGTTCTTCGAGCATTTATTCTCCCACCTTCGGTAGGTGGGAGGTTGAAAGCCTCGATATTGCATACGACAGTATTGACTATGTATCTCTTCATCAATACTACGGAAACCATGAGGATGACACTCCAAGCTTCCTCGCAAAAAGCTTACAGCTTGATGATTTCATTTATTCTGTTATCTGTGCTTGTGACTATGTTAAAGCAAAACGCCGTTCAAAGAAAAAAATCAATCTATCCTTTGATGAATGGAATGTATGGTATCATTCCAACAACCGACCCTTTGATAAATGGAGCGTTGCACCTCCCCTTCTTGAAGATATTTATAATTTCGAAGATGCGCTTCTTGTTGGCTCAATGCTCATAACGCTTCTTCGCCATTGCGACAGAATTAAAATCGCTTGCCTTGCACAGCTTGTTAATGTTATTGCTCCCATTTTCACTCAGACAGGTGGCGGTGTTTTCGAGCAGACAATTTTCTTCCCTTTTATGCACCTTTCAAATTATGGCAGAGGTTCTGCTCTTCTTCCTCTTGTTGATTGCGAAAAATATGACTGCAAACAGTTCACCGATGTTCCCTACATAGAAGCTATTGCAACCTTTGACGAGGAAAAGGAAGAAATGACAATTTTCTGCGTTAACAAAAATCTTGAAGAAAGCATAATTTTAGATGTTAATCTCATGGATTTTTATAGCTATAAGCCCTTTGAATTTATTTCAATGGACGGACACGCTAAAAACGAGGAAAACACCTTTGATAATATAGCGGTTAAACCTCACAACAATCCGCTTCCTGAAATTGATAATTCCATTCTTACTGCCGAGCTTAAGCCTTTCAGTTGGAATGTTATCAGATTAAAGAAAGGATGAGATTTTAATGAAAGTTAAAGAACTCACTCCCGAAAAAATTCAGAAAAAGGAACTTAAAAAACAAAAAGAAATTGCAAAATGGGAAAGAGAAAAAGCAAGACCAAAACGCAGTTATTATTTTGCATATCTGGTTTTTATCATTACACTCATTTATGCCACCGATGAAATTGCATCTCAAATCGGTACTTTGATGAAAACGGAAATTGCTAACGACCTTTTTGCAAAATTCGGTCAAAGCTCCGTTGCGCTTCTTGATATTCTTTCAATTCTTGTTGTGCCTTTCCAAGCGATAGGACTTCTTTACAGACCTCTTGCAGACCGTTTAGGCAGAAAGAAATTTCTTATTATCAACACCTTCGGAATGAGCTTTGCAATGCTCGTTATATTCCTTTCCAACAATATTTTCCTCTATTTTATTGGTGCGGTTCTTGTTCAGTTTTTCATTCCACACGATATGCACGTGGTTTATATTATGGAATCCTCCCCATCAAAGCACCGCGCAAGAATTTACTCCACAATTAAATTTTTTGCCAATATGAGCGTTATGCTTGTACCTGTTCTGAGAAGAATGCTTATGGCAGAAGCATCAGAGTGGAGAAATGTTTATATGATCCCCGCAATTGTAGGCCTTGTAACAAGCTTTATTGCAATTATGTTTGCAAGAGAAACCGATGCTTTCATCGATTCCCGACTTAAACATCTTCGCAAATCCGAAGAAGAGCTTTTACAAGAAAAGCTTGAGAAAAAGACCAATGACGCGCAAGGCGGTCTTATTCCTGCATTTAAGTTTGCAATGAAGCACAAACAGCTCCGTTGGCTTTTCATCACTGCAACTCTTGCAAATTTCGGTTTTATCGGTTCAATTAATTATCAGGTTATTATGTCCTATGGTTATGCAGAAGGTTTATACAACTCATTTACTCAAGAGGTTATGGACCTTGTAAGTGTCGGTCCTGTTACAACCGCACTTTTCCTTTTCCCTGTTGGTTGTTCACTTGCTCAGGTTATTATGGGCTTCATTTCCGACTCAAAAGGCAGAAAAGCTGCCGCTCTTGTTACCGCCTTTGACTGTTTAGTTTGCTTTATCGGTTTCTGGTTAGGTGCAAAGTACAACTGGAGTCCGTCAATTGTCGGGCTGCTTTGCGGTGGATTTGTTGGTAGCTTCTATTCAACAAACGATGTTCTTATTATGATGATTGGCGAATCCTCGCCAACAAACCTTCGTTCATCAACAATGTCTGCAGAATTTCTCCCTGTTGGTGCAGGTGTGGCTCTTTCCTATATGATAAGCCTTCCTCTTGCAGCAATTTTAGGAAATCAATATATGGGCATTATTTCTATTTGCCTTTTAGTTCCCGGCTTTATTGCCGCTCTTATTACCCTTGCTAAGAAAACTCACGATACTAAAGGCATTGACCTTGATACAGTGACAGGGCTTGAGTGGGATTAATGTGGCGAAGCCACAGCGATATAAATCCTGACGGATTTTTGATATATTTATCAATTCGATATACCTTCGGTTCGATATGTGCCGTTGGCACGAGATTATAAGGATTTATATCATATCGAATTCAGCAACGCTGAATATATCGAATTTTGTCTTGCAAAATATATCGAACAAGCTTGCTTGTATATCGACAAAAAGGAGTTAGCTATGGAACAAAATAAAAATACTTTAAGAGAAGAATCTATTTGTTTTGCAATAGAAATATCCGATATTTGCGATAATATAAAAGATTGTTCAGTATATGTAAAGCAGTTATTAAGATGTTCTTCATCTGTTGGCGCTAATATACACGAAGCAAAATATGCACAAAGCAGAGCTGATTTTATAAACAAATTAGAAATTGCTTTAAAAGAATGTTATGAAACTGAATATTGGCTTGAATTATTATTCCGTAAAAATAAAGTTGATAATATCACATACAAAAATCTAAATAATAAATGCGGAACAATACGAAGAAAACTAATTGCTTCTGTAACAACAGCTAAAAAGAATAGCGGACAATAAACTGAATAACTCGTACTTATACACTATCTATAAATTTTGGTTTACAGATAGTGTATTTTATTTTTATTTGGTAAACATATTTTGGAGGTGACTAACTATTATGGCTAAAAAAGGAATGAATCGTCCCCAATGGACTCACACAAAAGAGAGGAACGTTGTTTCGCCCGTACCCGAAATTCAAGGCAAAGCAAAGACAACAAAAGAAAAAACAAACCCTGTTATTTCAGGTACAGAAGCACCCACTCAAAAAGTTTTTCATACCAAACCATTCAAAGAGGAGAAACCTATTTCCGAAGCTTATCCCACTATTGACACAGACCTTGGCAGAGATAATATAGAAAACGATATTACTGCCGCTGATTTGCAGGACACATAATATGGAATCAATATGGCAAAAAACGGCAGAGTTCCCCTCTTTTCCGACACTTGAAAATGACATTAAAACCGATGTTCTTATTATCGGTGGCGGACTTGCAGGTATTCTTACTGCCTATAAATTAAAAGAAAAAGGCGTAAACTGTATTGTTGTTGAGAAAGACCGGATATGCCAAAAGGTAACAGGAAACTCCACCGCAAAAATCACAAGTCAGCACGGCTTTTGTTACAGTAAAATCCTTAAAAGCAACGGCTTTGAAAGCGCAAAAAAGTATCTTCACGCCAACGAGCAAGCTTTAAGGGAATATGAAAAGCTTTGCGAAAAAATCCCCTGTGATTTTGAGAAAAAAGATAATTTCGTCTATGAGCTTGAGAATATGCAACTTATTGATGATGAGCTAAAAGCTTTATGGAAAATGGGCTTTGATGCAGAATTTCAAGAAAAGCTATCCTTACCAATTAAACCAATAGGTGCAATCAAATTTAAAAATCAAGCTCAGTTCAATGTTTTAAAATTCGTTAGCGGTATTGCAAAAGACCTTAAAATTTATGAAAATACATTTGTAAAAAAGCTGGATGTCAATTCCGCCATAACAGAGAAAAATAAAATCACTTTCAAAAAAGCGGTAATAGCGACCCATTTTCCGATTATAAATAATCACGGTCTTTTCTTTATGAAAATGTATCAGCACCGCTCCTATGTTATTGCATTGAAAAATGCATCTGAAGTTGATGGAATGTATGTTGACCAGAGTGATACCGGGTTTTCTTTCAGAAATTATGAAAATCTTTTGATTCTTGGTGGCGGTAGTCATAAAACAGGTAAGCAAGGTGGCAACTGGAAAGAGCTTCGAGATTTTACAAAGGTTAATTATCCTGATAGTAAAGAAGTAGCTTTCTGGGCAACCCAGGACTGCAAAACCCTTGACCATATTCCATATATTGGTCCATACTTTAAGGGTGCAAAAGATATTTTTGTTGCAACCGGCTTTAATAAATGGGGTATGACAAATTCTATGGTCAGCGCGATGATTTTAAGCGATATGATAATTGGAAAAGAAAATCCTTACGCAAAAGCCTTTGATCCATCCAGAAGCATTTTAAAGCCACAATTATTAGTAAACGGATTTGAAAGTGTAAAAAATCTTTTAACCCCAACAACCAAAAGATGTCCCCATCTCGGATGCGCTTTAAAATGGAACAAGGCAGAGCATTCCTGGGATTGCCCTTGCCACGGTTCAAGATTCACAGAAAAAGGAAAATTATTAGAAAACCCTGCTAATGGAGATTTAAAATAATGTTGTCTTATCGGCAACATTATTTTTGTTTATATGCAGTTAATTGTTTGTTTAATAAATTATTTTATAATTTTTGTGACCATTCCGTTGTGTAATTTGTATTCTAAGTGAAAGGAGAACGATATGAGTACTAATATTGACTTTCAGAAAAAATACAAAGAATACGGCGAAATGCTTTATAGAATTGCTTTTGTTTTTCTCGGGAACTCCGATGATACGGAAGATATTTTGCAAGAGGTTTTCATAACTCTTCTTTATAACTCTCCCGAATTCAAAACCGAAGAACACGAAAAGGCGTGGCTTATAAGAATAACACAGAATAAATGTATCAATTTTCTAAAAAGCTCCGGGAGAAAAACTCTCCCTATTGATGAACTGAAGCTTCCTACATACAGCGAAAACCAGGATAAGAAAATTGATATTGTAAAAAACATTCTTTCTTTGCCACCCAAATATAAAACCGCCGTAATTCTTTATTATTACAATGATTACTCTGTGGAAGAAATCGCAAAAATACTGAAAATAAGTAAATCTGCAGTTAAAATGCGACTGAAACGCGCAAGAGAAATCTTAAAAATTGAATTGGAGGATTACAATTATGAAGAAAAATGACATTAAGAACACTTTAAAAGAAATTAAGCCCACTCCTTACCTTGAAACCCGACTTGAATCAAAAGTAAAACAAGCTGAACCTGCACCTAAAAGGAGCAAAAAGCTGGCAGTTTCAACCTTTGCTATGTGCGCATTGGTTCTGACCTTAGGCTTATTTGCAGGAACAAAGCTTATTAAAACAGAAGCACCACCTATTGAAAAAACAAGTGCAACCATTGAAACCCATCAGGCGCAAGTAAATACAGAAAAATTCAAAGAAACTACGGACGCAAATATGGAATTTTTTGTAAGCCACCCCAATGAGTTTTATCAATATACTGAAGAATTCAATACAGACGGCATAAAACTCACTGTATTGGGTGAAGATATTACCAATGGAAATTATATAAAATTCTACACCGGAAAAAAATATGTTGACCTGCCTTTGGAAGCAATTTTTGAAAAATTGGGTGGTAAATTTACTTGGATTAATAATGTTACAGCCTCTTTGGAAATAGACGGAAAAACCTATAATTACAATGCCGAATTTGCAAATATGAACCTAAGAGGTAACAACAAATACATTGACTTTCGTTCTGATAAATACATCAAAACCGAACATAGAAAAATAAACGGGAAGCATATAATAGACAACGAATCCCTTGAAATGCTATTAGAGCATTTCGGTTATGAGATCACCGTTGATTTTGATGCAAAAACAATAGAAATTAAATGAATTTATTTTTTGCTCTGCCTGAACAATCGGGCAGAGTTTTTTAGTGTTATAAAAATCTTTATTTTTAACAAAAACTGTGATACAATATTTTCAGTATTGAACCATGAGGTGTAAATAAATGTCAAAAGATGTATTACCTTCAGCAGAAAATTTTTCTACAGTTTTATCAATAATTGAAAATGCAAAAAATCGTGCGCTAAAAGCCGTAAACACTGAACTTATCAATATGTACTGGGAAGTTGGTGAATACCTTTCTGATTTATGTTCTAAGTCTTCCTTTGGTGACAAGGTAATCGATGAAGTCGCCGAGTATATTTCTGCAACAGCTCCGGCATTAAAAGGATTTAACAGGCGGGGATTATACAGAATGCGTCAGTTTTACGAAACATACAAGGATGATGAATTTGTGTCAGCACTGCTGACACAAATTAGCTGGACCAATCATCTCCTTATTATGTCTAAAGCGAAAACAAAGGATGAACGAGACTTTTATATAGCTTTATCAGCAAAAGAACGCTATTCTTCTCGTGAACTTGAAAGACAGCTTAATAGTGCTTATTACGAGCGCTATATGCTTTCATCAGGAAAACAACCACCTGAATTAGTTCCCCAAACAGTCCGCAACAGCATCCTTGACACTTATGTTTTAGAGTTTTTGGATTTGCCCGAACAATACTCTGAACGCAACTTCAAAAAAGCAATTATAAATAACTTAAAGCATTTTATTCTGGAATTTGGAAAAGATTTTACTTTTATTGGAGAAGAATATCGTGTTCAGGTAGGTGGTCAGGATTTCTTTATCGACTTACTTTTTTATAATCGTGCTCTAAGCTGTCTTGTCCCTATTGAATTAAAAATAGGTAAGTTTAAGCCGGAACATATCGGACAAATTAACTTTTATCTTGAAGCTTTAGATAGAGATGTAAAAAAAGCCAATGAGAATCCGAGCGTAGGCTTAATTCTCTGTGCAAGCAAAGATGATGCTGTGGTTGAGTATGCCTTAAGTCGCAGTATGTCTCCAACACTCGTTTCAGATTATACTCTTTGTCTTCCTGATAAACAAATTTTAAAGGAAAAATTGCAGGAATTGGCTGGTCTTGCTTTAGAGGAAAGTGAACCATTTATAGAAGAATAAAAAACATTATCGCAATATGTAAATATTTTCTTTACATATTGCGATAATTTAGTTATAATATTTATTTGTAAAATTATGTAATCAGGTGGTTAGTATGCGTTAATACCAAAAACAGACATATTTATTAAATAAACCACTATTGAAAGGAAAATATATATGCTTCAGTTTGAAGAATTAAGACTTGAACTCCTCTCTTATGAGGACAAATTAAAAGACCTTGCAGAAGCTCTCGGTCTTCAGAAAATGAAAGATGAAGTTGCAGAGCTTGAAGCAGAAAGCGCTAAAGACGGTTTCTGGGATGATATTCAGCGTTCACAGAAAATCACTCAGCATATGGCAGCTCTCAAAAACAAAATTAAAGCTTATGATGACCTTTGCGGTGTTTTTGATGATACATTAACCCTTATTGAACTCGCTAACGAAGAAGAGGATGAAAGCCTTTTCGAAGAATGTCGCGATGGTGTTGACGGATTCATTTCAGCTCTTGATGCTATGACTCTTTCAACTCTTCTTACAGGTGAATATGATAAAAATAACGCTATTCTCACTTTCCATGCAGGTGCAGGCGGAACAGAGGCTCAGGACTGGGCACAGATGCTTTTCCGTATGTATAACCGTTGGGGTGAGCGTCACGGCTTCAAGGTTTCAACTCTTGACTACCTTGACGGCGATGAAGCAGGTCTTAAATCTGCAGTTATTCTTATTGAGGGCGAAAATGCTTACGGCTATATGAAGAGCGAAAGCGGTATTCACAGACTTGTTCGTGTTTCTCCCTTTGACGCATCCGGAAGAAGACACACTTCATTCGCATCTCTTGAGGTTATGCCCGAAATTGACGACAGCATCGATGTTGAAATCGCACCCGAAGACATCAAAATGGATGTTTATCGTTCATCAGGTGCAGGCGGCCAGAAGGTTAATAAAACATCTTCCGCTGTTCGTCTTACACATATTCCCACAGGTATTGTCTGCTCCTGTCAGGTTGAAAGAAGCCAGCATCAGAACCGTGAGGTTGCAATGCGTATGTTGAAATCAAAGCTCATTGAAATCAAAGAGCGCGAGCATCTTGATAAAATCAGCGATATCAAAGGCGTTCAGAAGGAAATTGCCTGGGGCAGCCAGATTCGTTCTTATGTATTTATGCCCTACACCCTTGCAAAAGACCACAGAACAAGCTTTGAAAACGGTAACATCAATGCGGTTATGGATGGCGACCTTGACGGCTTCATTAACGCATATCTTAAAATGCAGGCAAATCAGGATTAATTATGGACATCAAAGAAACTTCATTAAAAAAGCATTACGAATGGAACGGTAAAATTGAAATAATTTCCCGTTGCCCTGTTGAAACAAGAGAAGATATGGCTTTGGCGTACACTCCCGGTGTTGCCGAGGCTTGTCTTGTTATAAAGGATGATGTTAACAAGTCCTTTGAGCTTACAAGAAGAAATAACCTTGTGGCAGTTGTAACTGACGGAACTGCAGTTTTAGGTCTCGGTGATATTGGTCCCGAGGCAGGAATGCCCGTTATGGAAGGTAAATGCGCTCTTTTCAAGAAATTCGCAGATATAGATGCTTTTCCCCTTTGCATCAAATCAAAAGATGTTGATGAAATAGTGAGAACAATCTATCTTCTTTCAGGTAGCTTTGGCGGAATTAACCTTGAAGATATTGCCGCTCCCAGATGCTTTCAGATTGAAAAGAAGCTTAAAGAAATCTGCGATATTCCGATTTTTCACGATGACCAACACGGCACTGCAGTTGTTGTTTTAGCAGGTGTTCTCAATGCGCTTAAAGTGGTAAAAAAAGATATTAAAAATATAAAAATCGTTGTTAACGGACTTGGTGCCGCAGGTACTGCAATTTCCAAAATGCTTATTGCAGCAGGGGCACAAAATATGGTACTTGTTGACAGATTTGGCATTATTAACGAAAACGATGAATTTCTCGGAGAAGAAAGACAAAACCTTGCACGAACAACAAATCCCGAAAAGTTGACGGGTGGTTTAGATGTTGCCATAAAGAAGGCAGATGTTTTTGTTGGTGTTTCCGCACCGAATATTCTTTCAGAAGAAATGGTTAAATCGATGAACGCAGATGCAATTGTTTTTGCCATGGCAAATCCCACTCCCGAAATTATGCCTGATAAAGCTAAAGAGGCTGGGGCGAGGGTTGTGGGAACAGGTCGTTCAGATTTCCCAAATCAGATTAACAATGTTCTTGTTTTTCCCGGTATTTTCAGAGGTGCTCTTGATTGCGGAGCAACGGCAATAACCGAAGAAATGAAGCTTGCCGCAGCTTATGCTCTTGCAAATCACATTCCCGAAAACGAGCTTAATGAAGAAAACATAATACCTTCTGCTCTCGACAGAAGCGTTGCTTTTGAAATAGCAGAGGCAGTAAAAAAATCTGCTATAGAAAGCGGAAACATAAGATAAAATGACTGTGACCCTATCAACATTTTATGAAAATGTTGATAGGGTCACTTGTTTATGCCTCATTAAAGTATTTTACTAAGTATTCCACAACTGCGCCAAACATCGGGTGACTGTGGGAATGTGCACCATCCCAGTTTTCCCAAAGGGTTGTTGCACCGTGTTTTTTCATATTGTAGAATGTGTTTTCCTTTTCACTTGTGAGTAGCTTGAAAGCTAAGTCCTTATGACCGTTTTCGCAAAGAGTTCTGATAAGAATATCTGTTCCGAAAATACCGGTATCAAACTGACCAAGCTTTTCATATTTATCTACAATAGCTTTAAGAGTTTTCTCATTACCCAGGCCCAAATCGTAGCCGTAAGCATCACAAGCTTCGGTAGATTTATAGAAAGTTCCTGTTTTCTTGTCATAGTATTTTTGGAGAAATGCTTTCTTAACTTTCTCATAACGGGCTTTAAGCTCTTTATTAGGTTTGCCGAGAATCTCTGCAATCTCCATTGTCATTTTAAGAGTTTTTAAATGGAAATAGGTGTTTACAAAAGGTTCGGGAATAAGGTTTCTGTCTTTGGGTGAGCACCAGTCACCTAAACACCAACCGCCCTTTTCTTCACGCACAACCAAACCTTTTTCACTATGACTTTCAAGATAATCAAGATAGCGGAGCATATTTGGGTAATATGTTTCAAGCAAATCTTTGTCACCGTAATGCTTATAGAAAGCGTATGGCACAATTACCATTGCACCGCCCCAACCACCGGGTCCACCGCCGCCACCATAAAATGGTGCGGTGTGCTGAACGTGACCATTGAAAATGTCCTGACAGTCTGCAATATCTCTTATCCATTTGCGGTACATACTCTCTGCATCAAAGCAGGTCATAACCACATTCGCTGTTAACTGACCGTCACCTGTATAGCCAAGCCTTTCTCTGTGAGGGCAATCCGAGGGAACACAGCCGTGAATATTTGAATTCTGTGTTCTTATATAGGAATCAAAAATCCATTGTAAAGTTTCATTTGAGGATTTGAATTTAACAATGGTTTTCAAATCTGTATGAACAACTCTGTATTCTTTGACGTTTACTCTGCCGAGAACATCAAAATATCTTGCGCCGTGCCAAGTGAATTGAGGATGAAAGACTTTACATTTATTATCATAAATATATGTATCCTTCTGCATACGGAATTCGCCACCTGCAGAATGGAACCGGAGTCCTCCATTTTCATCCAATTCTTCTGCAAAACGCATAGTACAGCTTTCACCGATATATGCATCCTCAATGAATTCTATAACAGGGTAACCAGAAATATTTTCTCCTACATCATAAATCGCATAGTCGCCATTTTTATAGATGCACTTAGGTTTAAGTTTTCTGACAATTCTGTCGGGAGTAAAATCCGCCTCATTGAGAACGGAAACAGGAGCGGAAATTATTTCGGGAGTTTTCCAGTTTTCAGTTGAATAGGAAACATCAGAAAAATCATAGTAACCGATTCTTGCATCCTGGTCCTCGCCATAATATACACTTGCTCTCTGAACATAGGATTTAATATATTTAAGGTTGCTATCACTTTTTGCAATAACCTTATCACCTTGAGCAAGTTTGAAGCAAAGCTTGAGATTTCCGTTGCCGTAGCATTTGACACCTTCGTTGGGGCATTCGTGCTGAGCATACCAACCGCCACCAATATGGAAAACAATTGTGTTTTTGCCTTTTTTAAGGAGCTTTGAAACATCAATTCTCTCATAAAGAATTCTGTATGTCATTTTATCAAATATGGGATATGACATACTTGCAGTATCCATAAATTCAAAGTTAGTCCAGGCAGGTGAAAGTACCTTATCGCTTATGCTTTTGCCGTTGATATAAACATTACAGTAGCCAAGACCCGTAACAAAAAGCTCTGCAGGAATTTTCTTTTCTAAATCGAAATCGCAACGGACTATAACCGCTTCGGTATCCTTGAATTCCACCCAATCTGCACCCTCAAAAACAAGGTTAAGATTATATTTTATATATCTTTTACCCTCTTTTTCGAATGCGATATTTTCATAAGGAAAGCCGTTTTTGGTGAAAAAATCAAGAGTTTCTGTTCTACTTACACCAACAATGCTTTTTGCACCATGCTCAATAGCAAGATTTTTCAATTCCTTTAAAATTTTGCTACCGATTTTAAATTTTCTGTAATCCTTGCTGACTGCAATTTTTGAAACCTCAAATTCACCGTTACCATTGTCATAAAGGCTACCGCAGCCTAAAAGCTCATCACCAATTGCGCAAACAATATGAAAACCCTTTTCATCACGGTTATCTTTTATAAATGCAGACTTTCCGCCCTCTTCGCCACAGAAAACCTCGCGACGAAGAGCGATAATATTTTTGAAAAGCTTGTTAGAAAAATCTATTTTTTCGTATCTTTGTTCCATAATACACCTTATTTATCTGCTTTCTGAGGAGCAATTATAAAGTTGAATGTATGTTCTTTAGACGCATCAATGCTGTACTCGGGAAGAGTTGCAGGACCACAGCTACCTGTACCTGTACCCTTTGTATATCCGTTGAGGGTTACAAAGGTTGTTTTCTGGTCGTAAATATCTTCTCTGTGGTCTGCTTTCTGAAGAAGAGACTGAGTATAGTTATGAACATTGAAATCAAATCTCTTATCGGAGTAAATAAGGATCTCTTCGCCTTTTTCACTCTTTAATTTAAGATATGAAACATCTGAGTGGTTAGAGTTGTCCTGAGGACGAATATAGGGCTCATGCTCATCTGCAACCTTTGCAGTATAAAGACCGATAGGTGCGTGAGAGTTAAAGTCATTATAGTTCTCCTTTTCGCCTCTGCCGAAATATTCGATTTCATTAAATTTCTTGTCTGCCTCAAATGTAAGACCGAGAGCGGCTACATCATAGAAATTTTCTTTACTGTCTTTATCAGGAGCAACTGCAACCTCGATATCAACAACACCGTTTGCACCGATAATATAGAGAATATTTGCATTAAAGAGAATATCTTCTTTACCGTGAACAGTAATATACTGACTAACTGATGCCACACCTGATTTAACCTCAGCGCTCATATCTTCAAGAACGATTTTCGGATTAACAAGGTTGTGTTTTTCCCAATCCTCAATAATCCAACGGTCATTATCAACATAAGCTCTTGAAAGGTTAAGAAGGAAGCCTTTATGAGAAGCAGGCTCTTTATTAAGCACTTGAACTCCGTTTGCTTTATAGGAAACCATTTCACCTGTTTCCTCAGAAAATTCAATTGAGCCGTTTTCATATTTAACAGTGAGTTTTTCACCATCTGAAGCAATTGAAACCTTGCCCATTTCAAGAGAGGGCTGAATGAAAGGTGCTTCAGAAAGTGTTAACTGTTCACTTGCAACTTCAAAATCACCATCAAGGTAAGTGAGGTTAAGATAAGTGTTTTTATCGTAATTAACCTTGGGTAAATCTAGCTTATATGTTGCATCCTTTTCGGGCGCAATATCTGTACTGAAGCTACCGCATTTAAGAGTTACACCATTTTCCTGTATCTCCCAATACACTTCAATATTTGAAGATGACAAAAAGCGGTTAGTATTAACAAGAGTAAGCTTGTTGCCTGAAAGTCTGCGAGCTCTCAAAGGTCTGTAGCAGTTTTTCATTTCGTATGCACCTGTGTGAGGTGTGCGGTCAGGGTAGAAAAGACCGTCAACACAGAAGCAACCATCATGGAGAAGCTCGCCGTGGTCACCACCATAGGTATATTGATATTTATATTTATCACTACCATCGTGAAGAACAGAATGGTCTGCCCATTCCCAGATACAGCCACCCATAAAGATATCATCGGAATAGAAAATCTGCATATATTCTTCCAATGCACCGGGACCAACACCCATAGCGTGACAATATTCACAAAGGTAGAAAGGTACTTCGTTATACTGTTTTCCCCGTTTTCTGTCGCGGATTTTTTTGAGGTCATCCTGATGAGTGTACATTTCCGAGAACACGTCATAGTGATAACGTTTTGTACGGCAAACGCCCTCATAATGAACAGGAATATCTGTTAACTCTTTGAGCATCTTATAGCATTTATCGTGACATTTATAACCCCAGGATTCATTACCCAAGCTCCACATGATGATAGAGGGATGGGTTCTGTCACGGAAATACATTCTTCTTACTCTATCCATATATCTGGGTGCCCATTTCAAATCGTGACTGATTGCACCTCCCTCACAACCTAAATCCCAGATACCGTGAGTTTCAATATCTGCTTCATCAACACAGTAAAGACCATAATGGTCGCAAAGCTCGAGAAAGAATGGGTCAGGAGGATAGTGAGATGTACGAACGCAGTTAACATTAAACTCTTTCATAAGCTCAACATCTTTTATAAGATCCACGAAGCTCATTGCATAACCTTTTGTTTCGTGGGTATCGTGGTGGTTAACACCTTTAAGCTTGATTTTCTTGCCGTTGAAATAGAAAACCGCATCCTTGATTTCAATATTCTTGAAACCAATGTACTGACGAATTGTCATAACCTCTTTTTTACCGTTATAAAGAGTTATGAAAAGCTCATAGAGTCGAGGAATTTCTGCACTCCATTCCTCAACATCAAGACCTTTAAATGTAATAGAATTTTTCTTTTCGCCCGCTACATTTTCCTCAGCCAAAAGGTTTTTCCCATCATAAAGTGATGCCTTAACAGAAACACCTTTAAGAGAGCCTTTAAGCTCTGTTTCAATATCGAGGTTGTATTTCTTGCCTTTTTTCTTCGCTATTGCCTGAAAATCGTTAATATATGTTTTATCATATGTATAAAGAAGAACATCACGGAAAATGCCATTTTCTCTGAACATATCCTGAGCTTCAAGATATGAACCTGTGCACCATTTATAAACAACAACAATAATTTCGTTGTCGCCCTCTTTGAGAAAATCGGTAACATCAAATTCATAGGAATTGTGAGCCGCCTCACCATAGCCTACAAAAACGCCGTTGATATATAAATCAACACAAGGAGTTACACCTAAAAATGTAAGTATATAATTTTTAGAAACATCAGAAATATTTACGATTTTGCGATAAACACCGCAGGAAAAATCCTCGGGAAGCTCCGGAGGTTTAACTCCCTCACCTTTCGGAAGTCCGAATGCTCTTGGGTCAAAGCCATAAGGGCAGTTAATATATGCAGGTTCTTCATAGCCTGTTCTCTGCCAGGTCGAAGGAACATTAACCTTATCAAATTTAATTTTATTAGTATCAATTGTTGAAGGAAGTCTTGATTTTTTCTTGTAATATTTAAACTCCCATTCACCTGATAAAATTGTTACCATATCGCTGTTATAGCGTTCGGTTTTATAGTCTGCTTTCTGAGCATCCTTTTTCTTTGAATGGGGAATTGCATAAGCTCTGGGAGCTAATCTTCCCAATTCAACTGTTTTAAAACTGCAATGGTTCATTTTGTCTATAATATACTTCATTTTTTATTCCTCCGTTGGAAAAAATGTACAACATAATATTACCATACCTCCACTTTCTTTTCAATTATTTTGAAAAATATATTCTAAAAATTCTTATAATATGTTAAGATGTAATAAATCGAACTTAGGAGTTATCAATGAGTTTTCAAGAAGAGAAAATAACCGCCACGGTTGAAGAAATCACCTTTCAGAACGATACAAACGGGTTTACTGTTATGGATGTTTCTATGGATGATGATTATTTCACTGCTGTTGGCGTTATGCCCGGTGTAAGCGCCGGTGAAACTGTTACCCTTACGGGTAGTTTTATAATACATCAGTCATTCGGCAGGCAATTTAAAGTGACTGCCTTTTCTCGCTGTATGCCCGAAACAACAGAGCAGATTTATAAATATCTTGCATCAGGAGTTATTCGGGGAATCGGTCCGAAAAAGGCTATGAACATCGTTGAAAGATTTGGTGAACAAACTATTGAAATTATCGATACTGCTCCTGAAAGGCTTGCTTTAATAAAGGGTATTTCAGAGGAACAATCTAAAAATATAGGTGAAGAATTCAAAAAGCAGTATGCTATGCGAACTGTAATGCTGGGACTTGAAAAATATGGTTTTTCTCCGACAGAATGTATTAAAATATTCAGAAAATTAGGTATTAATGCGGTTTCAAGGGTTGAAGAAAACCCTTACATACTTTGCGGATTGAATATTGGTATCACCTTCGAAAGAGCTGAAATAATTGAAGAAAAGCTACCTCAAAAGCCCTTACCCTATTACAGAATAAGCGAGGGTATAGTTCACGTTGTAAAGCACAACTCCGTTTCACGCGGTCACACCTGCATACCAAGAGAAAAGCTCTTAAAACCTTGCTCGGATTTGCTTTCTGTAACTCAGGATGAGATTGACATTGCAATTGATAAGTTGATTAACACAGGTCAGCTTAAAATGCACCTTATTGACGGAAAGGAGTTTATTTTCCTTCCATCTTCATATACCGCAGAAAAGAAAATTGCTGACAGAGTTGATATAATAGCCAATTTTCCACCACCGGGTGCACCGAGACTTGCGGATTGGATTGACGAAATTGAAAATATCAACCACATTAAATATGAAGAGCAACAGCGAATTGCTATTGCCACCGCTGCTAAAAAAGGTCTTCTTGTTTTAACAGGTGGTCCCGGTACAGGTAAAACCACAACAATTAAAGGCATTATTAATATTTTTGAATATCAGAACCTTGATATCGCTCTTGCCGCACCAACAGGCAGAGCCGCAAAGCGAATGAGCGAGGTAACCGGTATGGAAGCCAAAACCATTCACCGTCTTTTAGAGGTTGAATGGGACGAAGACGATAAACCATATTTCCGCAGGAATATTGAAAATCCTCTTGATTGTAACGCCCTTATTCTTGATGAGCTTTCAATGATTGATATTCACCTTTTCGCTCATCTTCTTGAAGCACTCCCTCTCGGTTGCCGTCTTATTCTTGTTGGGGATAGCGACCAGTTACCTCCTGTTGGCTCAGGTAATGTGCTTCACGATTTAATTCTTTCTGAAAAACTTCCTGTTGTTTGTTTAACCCAGGTTTTCCGTCAGGCATTGGAAAGCAAAATCATAACCAATGCTCATAAAATTGTTAATGGTGAAATGCCCGATTTAACTAACGACGGCAAAGACTTTTTCCATATGGAAAGACCTAACGCTTATCTATCTGCTCAGACTGTTGTAAGCCTTTGCAGTGAACGTTTGCCCAATGCTTACGGATGGGATGCACTTTCTGATATTCAGGTTATCTGCCCTTCCAAAAAAGGCGAGACAGGCACACAAAACCTTAACAGACTTTTGCAGAGCGCTCTCAATCCACCTGACAAAAACAAAGGCGAAATCATCATCGCAGGTCAGGTCTTCCGCACTGGTGACAAGATTATGCAGGTGAAAAACAACTACAATATTGAATGGGAAAGCAAGGATGATAAAGGTCACGGGATTTTCAACGGTGACATCGGTATTCTTAAATATATTGATGCTAAAACCTCAACAGTTGAAATTGATTTTGACGGAAGACAGGCAACAATCCCTGCCGAAAGTTTAACTGAAATTGAACTTGCTTATGCTGTAACTGTGCATAAAAGTCAAGGCAGTGAATTCAAAGCAGTAATTCTTCCCGTAATCTCTCTTGTGCCTAATTTAGCATACCGAAACCTGCTTTATACCGCAGTTACAAGAGCAAAGGATATGCTTATAACAGTCGGCTCAGCAGAACAAATTCAATATATGACCGCTAACGATAAAAAAGCAAAGCGATATTCTGCATTGAAAGCTTTTTTGAAAGAAAATGGCATATATAATAATTAGTCTGTAACAAGCATCAAAGCTTGTTACAGACTAATTTTATATCTTTAACTTGAATTTTTATAAGGATTGGAATATGTACAATAAGTTTAGTTATTACAGACTTTTAAATTTTCAACTTGCTAACGCTGTGTTAACAATATGTTGATAATCTACAGAACTTATCTCACCATCATCATCGGAATCTCCTGCTTCAAGATACGCTCCTTGCAAATTTGTAAAGCCACTTGAAGCTAACTGTGCAAGCGCACAATCCAAAACATCGCACACACTGTCACCCGTAATATCATTATTTCTAACAATTACATATTCTGAATGATACCCATCTTGATTATACAGACTTAATATACAACCCGTTCCAAAATCTTCCGAATTGGTACTATATGTCATTGATTCAGAAATTTCCACCAATTCTTCAATAGATGTTTCCAACAAATCCGTGCATAGATAATTATTTTGTGAATTTAAAGAAATGGTCGCATTTTTTGTTGCGATAAAAGATACACTATTGTTAATTGCATATGAATATGCATTATCTCCAAGGCCACAAACAAACACACATTTCTCGAAATTAGATGGGGATATATTTTCAAAACCATCAATTAAATCTGAAAAAACGAAACTATTATAGTATGATTTGTTCTGTAAAAAAATCTCTTCGATTGAAGAACCCAACACACCTGCACCCGTTAGTGTCACTACCTTATTCTTTGAATCTATTTGCCATGAAATACCATCGATTGAACCCGTTTTGGTTTCAACCACATCAACATATATAGTTTGTGAATAGCCCGAAGACATTATGGAAACCTTTTTTGTACCTCCTGTTGAAAAATCATATTCTACATTATATTTATTCGCTTTCTTCACTGTACCATCTGAGTATTTTATATCAATAACTATGTCTTTAGCGTCAAATACTTCACCAACAAACCACTGTTTTTGCGAAGGGTATGTACTTATTTCCATTCCGGTAATAATAGGTGATGTAACAGTAACTTTAATTAATGAACCAATTGTAGTTGCGGTTGTTGTTTTAGCATTATCGCCAACAAAAGACGTTAATGTATTAGTTATTACCGGATAATAATAGTATGTTCCAACACTTGATGTAGATGGTATAACACTATTACCTTCAGCAAAAAACGCACCCTCATCGGTTGTATGATTCTTAGTTCTGTACCATTTTACAGTTTTTATCCCATTATCAGATATACTCGACTCAACATCTAAAGAAAGTGGTTTTTCACCCGCGTAATAAACTCCTGCTCCTGTTTGAGAGAGAATTCTGGGTATTGAAGCTGTTTGGTGCTCTCCTGCTATAAATTGTGCCGTTATACTTGTAGAATCGAACACCTCAAAAGAATATGTTTTTTCTTTTGAGATAGTCTCTCCAGATGTAGTATTTACCCAACCAGCAAAAGTTACATTTTCTCCTGGAATTGCAGTAATTTTAGCCATTTCACCGAATTGATATTTACCAGCTCCTGAAACTTCGCCCAATGTTTTATCGTTTGATTCAACCAAAACATCAAAAGAAACACCAGTATTGCCGTTTTCTCGATTGTTTTCAGCAACTATATACTTTACAAGCATATCAATATATTCTGAACAATCCATTTGCTCTATATTTATAAGATTATTGCATGCATTCCACAAAAACAATCTGAATTCTTTATCAGGAGTGTAAACATATTCTTTATATGCATGAGATTCATAATAATTAGCCAAATCTTCTTGTATTAAATCACTATAGTCAATAGGGAAGCCATACTTAACAACTCTACTTATATCAAATTCAGCTGCACCAGAATCAAGATTAAACATAGATTTTAAAACTCTAGGGTTATTTGCAGAAAAATAATAATATGCGAGAGCATACCACCCTGCTTCTTTTGTTGTTGCCTCCTCATACACTTTTTTTACTCTACTTATGTATTCATTTGTTAATTTCCAGCTAGTTGAAGCTATACCTAACAACGAACCTGTTGCAATTACTTTTATTGTTTCGTATAAAGTTTTTGTATCATCCCACATATCCTTTGCATTATTTATAACATCTGCATATTCAGAATTATTTTTATTAGCAAAATAGATAAGGTTGTCTATTCCTGCATTTACAATAGTTTCTGTCGTACTTTCTCCAATTTCACTATATACATATAATTTAATTGCTTCTGTACTGTTCGATATAATTTGTGACAGGTCATTAATATTTTCTTTATAATATGAATTCAAATAACTGGTATCGCCACCAGACATAACATAATATTTCAAGTCATCATACTGTTCTATTGAGTCATATTTATCTATTTTATATAAATCTGTAACATATCTCCAGCTTTTCACACCTAAAACATTCACAGCTTTCATAGCTGAATTTGCTATAAGCAACTTTGATAATGTCGTAGCAAACTCATCGTCTCCGCTCCAAGTTTTTTGAAAGACATTATACTGATTATTAAAGTTTTTAACTCTATCCAAAAAATATTTATACGCACCACTATTATTATTGCTTTTTATTTTATTTTTCGTATTATTCAAAACGTTATCCATGTACGTTTGTGTATTCGATGCAAAAAGAATATAGGCCATTACATCTTTAACACTATTTTCGCTCTCTAAAATATAAAAGTCTCCATTTTCTGCTTTAAGTGGGATATTTATCGGCATATTCAAATATTTTTCCAAAGAATCCGTTGACAAATCCAAACTCGATGTATCTATAGTATAATTTGATTGTATCCATTTTTTCAATAGAAAGATGAACGCCTCTTTATCGTAGACAGGATATTCTAAATCATTGCCAGTATCGGAATAACTATCAAACAAATAATCAATATAGTGCCAATTTACTTTGTCCAATATTTCATTATCTTCGCCTATTACAATCTGTTTTTTCTGCTTATTGTTTCCATTGTAATGCACATCTGTTAAGTTATCACAATAATAAAATGCCATCATATCAATACTTTTAAGTTCTTTTGGCAACCAAACAGATTTTAAATTCTCACAAGCAAAAAATGCTCCAAAGCCTATTTCCCTACACCCATTTAAATAAACTTTTTTCAAGTTAATGCATCTTTCAAATGCACCTACACCAATACTGCTAACACTTTTAGGAACAACAATCTCTGTCAATTTTTGACAGCCACAAAACGCTTCGTCCCCAACACGCGTCACTTTATCAGGAATTTCAATTGCAGAAAGATTTTCACAATATGCAAAAGCATAATCATCTATCTCAGTTATATTATCATGTAATTCTACAGACAATAATGCAGAACACTCTATAAACATACCATAATTTACAGAAGGTAAATTATTGCTTATTTTTATATGTGTTAATGATTCACACGCACTAAAAGCTTCATATGGTACTATTTTTACGCTATTAGGCATTACATAGCTACCAACATACCCTCTTGGAAACCATATCAACTTTTCGACTTTTTTGTCAAAAAGGACCCCATTTATTGAAGTATATTTAGTATTATTTGGGGCTACACTTATTTCTACAAGAGCCGGACAACATAAAAAGGCGTTATTGCCAATACTTACTAAAGTATCAGGCAAATTTATTGAAGAGATACCATAACAGCATTCGAATGCTTCTTCTCCTATACTTTTCAACCCATTGGCAATAGTTATAGAGGTTATGTTTGTGCAACAAGAAAAAGCATTTTCACCTATACTAATAACACTACCAGGTATTACTAGTTTCGCAAGGCCCTTACAAGAATAAAAAGAATAGTCACCAATAGAAGTAACGCTATCCGGAATTGATACACTTGTAATTTTTTCACAATCCCTAAATGCATTGTTATCTATTTTTATCACAGGCAAGAATTTGTATGTGTCCGGAATGGTAAGATCACCACTTGCATTCTCATCACAGTCCGATATAATATATCCTGTTCCGTCATCATTCAACTCAAAAGTTAATTCATTAGCACTAACTGCATTTACAATCATAGGGTTGCTTGTAACAATACTTACAACTAGAATAAAAGATAAAAACAATGATAATGTTCTTTTCATGAAAAACACCCCTTAATTTATTTTTCCTCTGTTAAATCGCCAACGCTATATTAACAATCTGTTGATAGTCTGCAGAACTTATCTCACCATCATCATCGGAATCTCCTGCTTCAAGATACGCTCCTTGCAAATTTGTAAAGCCACTTGAAGCTAACTGTGCAAGCGCACAATCTATAACATCACATACGCCATCTCCGTTTATATCGCTTTCAACAATGCATGTTACGATTCTTTCCTCTGTATCTTTTTCTGAAATTTTTATTTCACACCCTGTACCTATAAACATCCCTGTTGATGTATTTTCAACTTTTGTCGAGGTGTTAGAAAACCTCATGAATTTATCAATATCGGTTAATTCAAAATTTTGCAAAACAAGTGTTTCCAGAGATTTGCAACCTACAAAAATATCTTCTCCTACAAATTCTACGTCTCGCGGAATATTAATTTTCTTTAAATATTCGCAAGATGCGAAAGCTTCATCTTGTATATCTTTCACACTATACGGAATCAGAATTTCTTTAATATAATTTCCAGCAAAAGCTCCACCACCAATACTAAGCAAACCATTATTTAAAGCAACCTTTTCCAAACGGCAACACGAAAAAGAATCGGCTCCTATATGTTTTAAACTTTCCGGAAAAGACACTGAAGTTATGTAAGTTCCATAAAAAGCTCTATTTGCAATTGTTGCAGTACCATCTTTTATTACGTATTCTCCACTTAGTGTTTCTTCTGCAGAAATCAAATGTTTTCCTATATAAAGCACACCATTTTCCCAAACTGAGCTTTCATTATATATGCCTGTATCTTGAAAAGCGCCGTAACCTATCTCACGCACGTCATCAGAAACCTCATAACCAATTAAATTTACACATCCTGAAAAACAATATGAACCAATGGTATTTACACTCCCTATTGAAATAGTGTTTAAGCTAGTACAATTGGAAAACGCACCAGCTTCTATAATTTCAACATTATCAGGAATATACACATATGTTATACTTGTGTTTTCTGAAAAAGAATACTGAGCTATGGTTTTTACTGTGTTAGGAACATTATACGAAGTTTCTGTTCTGAATGGATATTGAATTAATGTTTCCTGTGATTTATCAAACAATACACCATCCAACGACGAAAAACACGAGTTCTCAGACACAACCTTAATTTCGGTCAGACTTGTGCAAAGACCAAAGGGAGTAAAGCCTATAGTCTGAACAGATTTTGGTATTTCGATATTTTTCAATCCTGTACACCCTACAAATGCAGTTTCACCTATGTTAATTAAACTTTCAGGCAAAACAATTTCAGTGATACTCTCACAGAAAACAACTGCAAGGTCAGCAATCAGCCTTGTACCTTCTTTAACAACAAATTCCCCTGAAACATCATTAGAAACCTGTATTAAACAATTATCAATATAAAGTGCTCCATCAATCCACTTGCCTGTATCATTAAACAATGCTGTATAATCAAACACACTTGGACCAATAGAAACAACACTTTCAGGAATATTTATATCGGCCAGATTTTCGCAATTTTCAAATGCTCCTCTTTTTATACTTGTTACACTGTCTGGAATTTCAATTTCTGTTAAATTAGAACAACCTTGAAATGCAAGGCGTTCTATTTCTTCTACACCTGCATCAATATGCACTGAATTCAAACTCATACAATATGCAAATGCACTTTCACCTATATACTTAACTGTACCTGGTATTTTCAAGGAAACAATACTATTACAGCCCGAAAAAGCGTACTCATAAATACCCACAACGGGCAAATCATTGTACTCTTCTGGAACAAACAGCTCCTCAGCAGTAAAGTTTTCGCAACGAATTATTTCATAACCACTTTCATCATCTGTTAAGCGATAAATAATCTCGTTTCCATATTCCGCAAAACTTGTTACAGACACATTCAACAAACACCCTGCAACCATAACCATAGCCACAAATAAACACAAATACTTTTTCATAATAATCTCCGATTCATTTATTAGTTATAGCAACCGTCAAACAGAAAACCTCTGCGGCGCCACCTATTAAGAGAGTTTTTGCGCATTCGTTAAGGGTTGCACCTGTGGTTTTTATATCATCAATAAGAAGAATCCGCATATTTTCTACATCAGCACCATCTTTCAAGTCAATTGCACCTAAAAGATTACCGCTTCGCTCTGCGCTTGACAGATTATGCTGTGACTGTGTTGAAAAATTTTTAACAAGCAATTCTTCACATTTAAGAGCCGTTATTTCACAAAAATCATTTGCAAGAAGCTCCGCTTGATTATACCCACGTTTTTTAAAATCTTCTTTTGCAGACGGCACAAACGTACATAAATCAAAATCATATCCTTTATAATGATTTTTGAAACATTCCGCCATATCTTCTGCAAAAACCTTTGATAAGTTTGTTGCATTACGGAATTTAAATCTCCAGATGGCTCTGCTTGCAGCGCCTTCATAGTAAAAAGGCGCGCAAACATATTTATAAAAATGCTTTTTATGACCGCAATTACAAGCACTGACACTTGCACCGCAGAGCTTACAGATTTCACCCTCAACTTTATTCAATGTGTTTTCACATGTATAACAGATTTCTCGACGAATATCAATAACACTATTACAATACCTGCACCGTTGAGGATATAACAGCTTTATAGGATTGATTTTCATTAAAGCATTTCTTTTCTTAATTCCTCTCCGCTTTTAGCTGAAAGGTATGCAGGAGGAATATCAAAAACAGTTTTGCAGCCACTCTGACCTTCTTGGTGAAGGCGGTACGCTGCCCTTACAAACGCAACGATTACGCTTGAGGTAAATTCCGGGTTAGAATCAAGCTTAAGGCTATATTCAATAACGTGATTGTGTTCAAGGTCTTTTCCTGTTTTACCTGTTCTTATAACAAAACCACCGTGAGGAATACCTTTATGGTCTCGGTCTAATTCTTCCTGTGAAATAAAGTTTACTGTTGTATCATATTCATCAAAATAGTTTTTCATTGTAACTATTTCGTTTTTTATTCTTTCTAAGTCTGCACCCTCTTCTGCCACAACAAAACACTCTCTTGTGTGCTTCTGTCTTGTGGTAAGCTGGGGCTGACTTCCGCTTCTTACTGCATCAAGAGCTTCTTCAACAGGAATTGTATATTGCCTTGCATCAACAACACCATCTATTCTTCTGATAGCATCACTGTGGCCTTGACTTACTCCCTTACCCCAGAAGGTATAATCTGCACCATCAGGAAGAATGCAACTACCGTAAAGACGGTTAAGAGAGAACATACCCGGATCCCAACCAACAGAAATTATGCCGATTTTACCGCTCTTTTTAGCTACAGCATCTACATTTGCAAAATGTTCAGGAATTCTTTTGTGGGTATCAAAGCTGTCAACAACATTGAAATGCTCTGCCATCGCGGGAGTCTGCTCAGGTAAATCTGTTGCACTACCGCCACACATTACGAGAACATCTATATCATCCTTATGATTTAAAATATCATCAGTTTTAAAAACCTTTGCTCCCGAAATTGTTGAGACTGTTTCGGGATTTCTTCTTGTGAAAACACAAGTTACTTCCATATCTTTATTCTGTTTTACGGCACATTCAACACCTTTTGCAATGTTACCATAGCCATAAAGACCAACTTTGATCATTTGTATCACCTTGAATCATAAAATTGAAATATTTTTTATTTTATTACCATTCTGTTTTACAGTCAATATTTTTCTTAAATTATTCTTTATTTGTTTTTAATGTTCTTTCACTTTTGCGTTTGTAAAGATATTTATCGGCAGAAGAAATAAATTCCGCTATATTTTCAATTTCGGGAGTATATCTGAAATAACCTATACTCAAATGAAGTGAATACTCTTTCCCTCTTGCCTTGGTTTCTTCTTCCAGGCACTTATTTATTAATATGCAAAATTCGTCAGGATTGAAATCGGGCTTGACTTCGCCAACAATAACAAATTCATCTCCCCCATATCGGCAAACAAAAAGACCTGTTTTGTTTGTTGCATTTTTAAGTGCATCGGCAACAATGATAATGGCGGTGTCACCTTCTATATGACCAAATTTATCATTTATTTTCTTAAAATAGTCCAGGTCTAACATAAACAGATATAAATCCTTATGTGGATTTCTGTTTTTCATTTTGTTATCCAGATACCGTACCATTTCTGAACGATTGTTAAGTTTAGTTAATGGGTCAACAGAAATAAGTTGTTCTCGTGAACTTATATACACCTGCAAAGCCGCAAAGGTAACACCTGCACTTATCATTGGTGAACCAACTAAAAGCACCTGAAAAACACCTGCAATCAAAGGGAAAATGCAGAAAGATGCCAGAGTTCTGTATCTCTCTTTTTTTACATAGTTTTTCTTATAAAATGAGCGTATAAATGCTTTTGAGGAAGTAAGCAGAATATAGAAAAAGCAAATTGCAATATGAACAATATATAGAGGCCCGCGCTCATAAACACCCTCATCATTTATAAAGAATACCCAATCTTTCCAATATGAACCAACAATTATTGAAACGCCTGTAACAAAAGGTATCAGACTTACAAAAAGTCCTTTTTTGGTAGTCGTTGTTCGGGTTTCTTGCTCACTTTCCGCAAATAGATACCACATATACGAGGTTACTAATGTAAATACATGATATATGCTGTTTACTGCGAAATCTACGGAATCCGAAAACTGCCAGGTATATGAAAAGTCAATAACCCCCCACAACAAATCACTTGCACATAAAATAATCGAGGAGATAATAAACCAGGAATACACAATCTGAGACATACGTTTATCCGAGCTTTTTAAAATCTGCAATAAAATCATTATTAATATTGATAAACAAAATAAATTTAAAGCACAATACAATATTCCTTCCATATTTTCTCCTCCTTTCTTTTTTGTAGGTTCGCAATTATTTTGTCAGTAAAACCACACTTTCAATATGCGCTGTAAACGGAAACATATCTACAGGTTGAATTTTTTTGACATTGTATCCGTTTTTTATTAAATAATACAAATCTCTTTGCTGAGTTTCAGGGTTACAGGATATATAAACAATTTTATCAGGCGCCAGAGCAACTGCACAGGAAAGAAACTTTTTATCGCTTCCTGCTCTTGGCGGGTCCATTAAAAGAACGTCGCATTTTTCCCCTTGTTCTTTCATTCCCAACATAAACTCGCCTGCATCCGCACAAACGAATTTTATATTATCAACACCATTTATTTTTGCATTAATTTTGGCATCTCTTACCGCATCGGGATTGACCTCGCATCCGATTACCTCACCCGCAGTTTTTGATGCGACCATACCAATTGTACCGATGCCGCAATAAGCATCTATGACTCTTTCATCACCCTTTAAATCCGCAAATTCAATAGCCTTTCCATAAAGAATTTCTGTTTGAACGGGATTTATCTGATAAAAAGATTTTGGTGAAATTCTGAAAGTTAATCCACATAAAACATCTTCAATATAGCCTTTACCATAAAGTATGATTTCTTTATCCCCCAAAACCATACTGGTAAATTTATTATTAATATTCTGAACTATTGTTGTAATTTCAGGGTATTTTTTCAAAAGTTCTTTTACAAAATTATTTTTCGATGGAAAAACTGTAGTTCCCGTAACAAGAACAACCATAATTTCATTGGTGGAAAAGCCTCGCTTAACAAGCACATGACGAAGAAAACCGTTCCCCTTTCGCTCGTCATACACCGTAAGTTTAAAATCTTTCACCATTTTTCTGATGGTAACAATTATTTCATCTGCCTTTTTATCTTCGATAAGGCATGAATCTGTTTTTACGATATTATGAGTGCTTGACTGATAAACGCCCGATATTATTTCGCCACCGCGAGTTCTTCCGAATGCGGATTGAACTTTGTTTCTATAATGAAAAGGATACTCCATTCCGATTATAGAATTAACTCTGTGGAAACCACCTAAAAGTTTAACGACCTTAGCCTGTTTAAATCTCAACTGTTCAGGATAGCTGAGATTCATAAGCTGACATCCACCGCATTTTCTTGAAACAGGGCATATTCTTTTTTGATTTACTTTATTTTCAGACATTAACTTAATCCTTTTTATTCGAGTTTGTTGCGGTATTCATACTATCTTTATAAACAAAGAAACGGCAGAATAAGAACTCTGTTATCATATTAGTAAGCATCGTTACAGCTAAAATAATATACTCTGCAAAATCCCAGGTTGTTCTTTGAGCCACTATTTCACCCAATATAACCGAAACAGGCGTGAACACACAATAAAAGCCAAAAACCTTTAACATCGCAACAGGAATATTAGTTGCTGATTTAAACGTAAATTTACGATTAAATGTAAAATTCCAAAGAACCGAACATATCAATGCTACAAGATAGCTTGCGCCATATTCGGAATTAAAAAACCATTGTAAAATCGCATTTGAACTATCTGTCTGAGGAACTAATTCATTAAGCAATGTAAATGTTACAACCTGAATAATTCCTGCAGAAGCAGAAAAAGCCGCGAATTTTAATGCTTGAAAAACATTTTCTTTTTTACTCATTTTCTCAATCACATCTAAAACCCTTTCATATAACACTAATACAAATTAAGTATATCATAAGTTTTTTTCTATTGCAATTACAATTAAATTACAAAAAATGACGCATTCATAACGAATGCGTCATTCCAATTATTTCTTAGAAATCAATACCTGCTGCCATTGAAAGAATATCTTTAGCATCAGTTGTTGTGATTTTGCCGTCCTCGTCAATATCACCAAGAGCAAGCTGTTCTTCAGTAGGTTTTTTCTGACCAGCTGCAAGCTTAAGAGCAAGTCTTGCATCTTCAGTTGTAATATCACCGCTCTCATCGAGGTCACCTATGATACCATCCACACTGATAGGAGTAACTTTTCTCTTATATGTATTATAGAGTGAGAACTGAGGATAGTTTTCTTTATCGCTCAGAATTGTCATCTGCTTTTCTGCACTAAGGAGCCACATAACTAAGTCTGTTGTACCACAGTCTTCGTTATAGCCATTGTGCTGAAGATTTTTCAAGAACCAGGTCTGTTCGGGGAACATACAAGTTGAAGCATCAATTTTGTAATCCCATGAAACATGGTTGTGACCATCTTTAACTTCTTGTTTGTAAATATTGGTCCAATCATCAAATGCCTGAAGATATTTTGAACATGTTGCGCCACCACTTGCATATTTAACATCAATGATTGTGTCACTCTGTTCGTATTCATCACTAATCGGAATCATCTGGCAGTTATAACCAACAACAATACCGAATTTCATACCATCGTCCATTGCATCTTCAACAATAGCTTTAGCATTGTCTTTTTTCTGAATTTCATTGTAAGCATCAATTTTTGCTTCAAGTTCTGCGTTCATTCCTTCTGCAAAAAGGAATTCTTTAGCAGCTTCATAATCCTCTGCAGGAATAAGGCTCCAGAAACCGGGCATACCTGCAATATAAGGAATAACTGTATCTGTGTAAAGACGAGGAAGAATACCTGCAACAGCTTTGTTGATGTCACCGAAATATTCTTTTGAAAGTCCGTCATAAGTTGCGATATATGAAATTATGAAAGCAGTAATATGAGTTGTAGCGCTAACGTTAGCCATCTGAACAAGGTAGTTCTCTACTGTAAACATATCAAATTCGATATTGTTAGTAGCGATATTACCGGCAAGACTTGTACCCTGCCATGCGGGAGATGTAAACACAAGGTTATTAATGCTCTTACCACCAAAAGCTGCAAGGTAAGCAAGAACAACAGTTGCGCCCATACTGTGAGCAACTACATTTACCTTTCTAACGCCTGTTTCTTCTTTAAGGTTGGTAATATATTCATCCAGTGCCGCTGCGCTGTCAATGGGAGATAAACGCCAGTCATAGCTGAAGTTATAAACATTGCCCTCACCGAATTTCTTTGCATAAACACCTGCAAAGGGTGAAAGAGCTGCTTTTTCTTCGTCTGTATATTCAGACATAGGACTTGTATTCTGAACAAAACCAACAGTAGCATCTACGGGAGTACCATCCGGATTGAAGCCGATGGGCTCGATGTACTTGTTAACAACAGGATAGAACTTATCTGCAAATGCATTATAGTCCTTTTTGTTAACACCGTAATTTATGCAACCACCGATGAATGAACCGAGAACCTCTTTAATCATAGCTTCAAGGGATGCATCGTCAGTAGCAAAAGCGGGAGCTTCTTCATCTGTACCAATGTTTTTGTAAAGGTTTGTTGAGAAGATACCATCAACAATAACAAGGGGGTAAACTCTTGCTGCGCTAACAGGCATAACAAAAGCCACAACCGCAAGAGTTATTGCTAAGATAACACTAACAATTTTCTTTGTTGCTTTCATATTAATCCTCCTAAACAGATAAGATAGCATACACCTAACGACAGTACACTACCATATATACAAACTGATTTTACCATACAATTCTCTCAAATGCAATAGTATTGAGAAATTTTTACACATTTACTATGACAATTTTGGAGGGGTATTTATTGTTGAAAATGAATAATTTTTATTTAACACGCACAGATATTTCACCTGAATATAATTTCTCTATCATACCATCCGGCGATTCCACTACCAAATTGCAATTTTCATCAATATCAATAGCTTTTCCAACTCTTATATTGTCGCCTTGTATTATAGTAATTTCTTTACCTAACACAAAGTTTTTTTCTTTATATTCTTTTAAATGATTCTTTGAAGAAAGCATATTATAATAACAAAAAAACTCGTTAATAAATTCAGCTATAAATTTGTTGCGCAAATTTTCTTTTCTTTCAGAGAAAACAGCACCCGCAATATCTTTTATCTCATCAGGAAATCCATCTTCAGCTTCATAGATATTCACACCCACACCAAGAACAGCAAAATCGAGCTTACCACTTGGAGAATTAAAACTTGATTCTGTCAATATTCCGCAAACTTTTCTATTACCTATATATATATCATTCACCCATTTGATTTTCGCGCCGGAAATGCCCAGAGTTTGCAAAGCTTTGCAAACAGCTACCGCTGCTGCTGTTGTTATCTGAACTGCCTCCTCGGGCTTGATTTCGGGTTTCAGAAGCAAACTCATATAAACCCCTGAATCACCGGGCGAAAAGAATGAGCGACCCATTCTGCCCCGACCTGCAGTTTGCTCTCCTGCAACAATAACAAACCCTTCTTCTTTTTCTTTTGCGCATTCGCGAACCAGAGTATTGGTTGATGTAGCCTTCTCTAAAACTTCAACTTTTATTTTGTTTTTCAAATCACCATTCAAAAACTCATAAATTTTTTGAGAATTAATTATATCTACCATATATAAATCCTTTACAGATTAAAAAACAGCGTCTCAAGGACGCTGTTTTTATTATGTATTTTTAATTAATAAGCAATTGTGTATTCTGTGATAACCTGAATACCAACTTTTGCGTTGTTAACTTCACCCAAAATCGGAACTTTTGCATAACCAATGTTAAGAACGCAAGGCGCATCAAGGTTAAGACCGACAAGATTACCTGTTGCCTTATCAATTGTTGCAACTGTTGTTACATTTTCATAATCAATGCTGATACCTTCAAGTGTAAGACCAGGAACTGAACCGATAGCACCTGTAATCTGAGATTCCTCAATAACACCTGCGATTGCGCCAACACCATCGCCACCCGCTTTGGGATTGCTTGCATTTTTAGCAATGAGAGTAACAACATATTTACCATCTTTTTCTTCATAAGAAATCTTCTGAAGACCATTTACTGTAAGAGCACTTGCATCGGGAAGTTTTTCTTTTTCCCAAGCTTCGTTTTTAGCTTCAATAGACGCCGCATCAGATTTCATAAACATACCCATCAAGGTACTTGCTGTGCTGGAAAGTTTACCTGCTTCAACGATACCCTTGTAATTGATGGCACCGTCTTTAACGCGAATAACTGAGGTCGATTTAGTTCTTGCAGCATTAACAGCCTTCTTGTATAAATCAACAAGTTCTTTGTCTGAAAGTTTTTCGCCTGTTGATGAACCCTTATCATCTGCGGGCTTCTTATCATCTGCAGGAGCTTTATCTTCTGTTTTATTATCTGTTGCTGCACTTGTTGTTGCAGTATTATCAGTTGACGCACTTGTTGTTGCAGTATTGTCGCTTGCAGTATTATCAGTTGCAGTATTGCCTGTTGAAGTTGAACCGCCCTGAGAATTATTTGTTGCCTGATTCTGCTGAACGGGTTTATTTGTCTGAACAGTCTGCTGACTTGCAGAACCAGCCTCTCTTGAAGCAACAATAAGCATAACAGATGCCATATTGTTAGCAGTGATGAGAGATAAAGCAATTGTGATTGCCGCTAAACCGATAACTATTTTTTTAATAGGTGACATTTTCATTACAATGCACACTCCATTCCAATTTTAATCTATTTCATTATAAATAATCAAATTCAAAATGTCAACATATTTGCAACAAATGATTAAACACAAATTTAAAAATTTCTTTTTCACTATTGTTTATTTTTTACAATTATTGTAGAATACTAAAGTATTATTATTTGAGGAAATATTTATGAGCAACATTCTTAAGCAACAAAACATCGGAAAAGACATTCTTGCAGGTCTTACGGGAGCGATGCTTCTTGGGTCTTATGCCCTTTGCGCAGCCGCTTCCGCAGGGCTTGGACTTTGGAATGTCCTTTTTTGCATCGTAGCTTGTTCATTAATATCTGTAAAACAGAAAAATAAAATTTATGCTCCTGATGCTTTTCTGCTTATCCCCGTTCATTATGTTGTTTGGGAATGTGGTATTTATCATCTGCCCGTTTGCATCACAGGTGGTGCAATAATTTATTTTATTCTTTCAAAACTAATAAAAAGGAGCAAGCGCATAAACTCAATTATTGCTTGGTTAACATTAATACTTGCCCTTGTTGCAACAGTAATTCTTACAAATCTATATTTCGGAATAGGTGCAGCAGGCAGTACGGCAATTGAAATGCTCAAAAGTTATCGCTCACTGGGTTTCCATCCTCATTTTCGTGGACTTCTTTACGGCACAATCACTCTTTTTGCAATGATAACCTACCCCTTTAAATTCAGAAAGCTTAATAAAAGAGTCCCGGCAGAATTTATGACCCTGTTAATCCCATTAATACTCAATTTATTCTTAAATCCTCAAAAGGAATTAACAACAATCAATGAAATTGATACGTTTAAAATTCCATTTGGTTTTTCCGGAAACTTTGAATTCACAAATATATTACCCTTAATATTAGGGTGTTTATATTTCGGTTTTGTTCTTTTTTTAAGGGCAAACAAAAAAGGTTCTGCCCGAAACGCCATTACTAACGTAACAAATGGTATTTTTTCATTTCTACCTGCAAGGCAGTTTGATATTTTCCACTATTCACTTATTTCTGCTATAACAACAATAATTATAAGTTGTGCCGTTATCTTTCTTTTCCCCGATGTTTTAACAAGAATACCCATGCATTGTGTTGGTGCACTTCTTATTGTTTCCGCATGGCAACAAGTACCCTATAAAAATCTCTCCCTTTTATTCAAAAAAGATGAGGGGGTTGAAAAATGATAAAAGATAAAAAGAAATTAGCAAGAGTTATTGCTACCTGGGTAGTTACAACTGTTATGCTTTCTGTTTTCATTCTTGATATAATTGTTGTCGCCCTAGGCAACAAATATGTTAACAGAATTCCTGTTTCAAACGAAGCTTTTGATTATAGAAATGGTGATGACAGAATCCATTTTCTCAATACCGCAAACTCCGACTGCATAATTCTTGAAAGTAACGGCAAATTCGCCCTTATTGATTCAGGCGAAGGTAACGAAAATCCCAGAAGAAAAACTGAATACAAAGGCTATCGTGATGAAGTTATTTCATACATCAAAAAGGTTGCATCCAACGAAAAGGATTTGGTTAATTTTGAATTCGTTTTAGGCACCCATATTCACTATGACCATGCAGGAAACTTTGAAGCGATTTTTACGGATGAAAAAATCTCCGCAAAAAAAGCCTATTTTAAAGAATTTAACGAAAATGTTGCAACAGAAATGGAAACAGGTGACTGGGGCAACAAAGCCACATATGAAAAAATTATAAAAGCTCTTGAAAACAGAAACATTCCTGTTATAAGCGACCTACCCGATACGGAATTCACCTTTGGCGATTTTACCTTAAGATTCATTAACACAGTAACACCCGAAGAACTTTATGAAAAGGGTGAAAATGCAAGCAGTGTAGGAGTAATCGTGAAAAAAGGTGAAAAAACTGCATTTCTTAGCGCAGATTTTACAAATGATTCGGGACTTGAAAAGCTTTATGCAGATGATATCGGTGACGTTGACCTTTTAAAAATAGGTCATCATGGTTATTATGGTTCATCCTCAAAAAGTTTTTTAAAAGTTTTAAAGCCTGAAATCACTATTGTTACAAACTATATCGGCAAAATTTATCCGAATGTTAAGTGGAATCTGACAATGGTTGCAAAAGCACCTACTTTCTCCACCGCTCACCGAAACGGAATTATTGCAACATTCACGGATAACAACGAAATAATTTTAACTCAAAATATAATGTAGAAAAGAAGCAGATTTCGATTTGAAATCTGCTTCTTTTCTATAACTCTATAATATGTCTTTCGATTATTCCGTTCTTATCATTAAAAATGATTTCTATTTTATCTCTGTTAAAAACGAACCCACTACCTGCAAAATAGTTTTTCCTCTTATTAACCTGAGAGCCTACAACAACAGGACAAGGCTGACCGAAAGCATCATTTTCACAGCCGGGCATATCAATAGAGAATTTATGGATATGACCGCAAATCATAAGCTGCGGTTTGATTTTTTCTTTAAGAATTTTTGCCCAATAGGCAAATGTATCTTCTTCTATATTAAATGGTTCCGGATATCTTCTTGTAAAAGGGTTATGAGCAATAACAATTCTATGCTCAACACCTTTTCCATTATATTCAGAAGCTCTGTGTTCCGTTAAATCTTCAAGAAAGCGAGTTTGCTTTTCACGAAAAAAGCTACAAGCTACCATATTACCATACTCTTTATGGCTATCCGGTTTATCTTCACCGCAGTCAAGAACAAGCCCCCATACATTCCCCAACCTGAACGTGAAATAAGAATTGCCATTTTCGCAGGGAGTATATTCTGCTATATTTTCAGCAAAAATGCCTCTGGTATCGTGATTACCTCTTGAAAATATTACAGGAATTTCGCCTTTAGTTATTTGGGAAATAATTTCATAAATTGTGTCAAAATTTTTGATTCTACCGCTATCTTCAGGCACATCTCCATTGAGAATAAGAAAATCTATTTTTCCGATTTCTTTTATGAATTTTTCAGTACATTTAACAGGTTCCAAAATCATATTATGAGCATCTGCAATATGATAAGCTCTGACCTGCTCGCCTTGGACTTTCCTGAAAGTGAATGCTTCCTCTTCAATAGGATAAGTTTTTGAAAAATAAGCTTTTCTTTTTATTACCCTACGGTAACAGATTGAATATTCGCCCTCTTCATCAAGAATTTCTGCAGGAACTACCATTTTATGTATTCTTTTAGCGGAGCGCAAAATACCGTTTGATTCATCATAAAAGCATTTGTCTCCGACCTTAACCCACATAACTGTTTCACAGTTTACAAGAGCTGTTATCTGATAGTTTTCGCCTACCGCAAAAACTGCAGGTGCACATTTCAATACCTTTTTCATTCAATCATCCTCAAGACGCCACCTGTGATAATGTTATAATTGCCGGAAACAAGGTGTTAATAAGCTGAGGAAATACTATTGCAAAAAGAATTGAAATAATAAACGTAACAGAATATCTTTCAAGAATACCAAAACCATAAATAACACCAAAAAATGGTGCCAAAAGAATTTTAATAACAGGCTTCGTCTCTGAATTATAAAAAGCGTCCTTAAAAGAAAGAACATCTTCAAAAGAAGGCAGGCAGTTTGCGGCAAAGGAAATGCCCAACCACAAGAACACCCATGATGTTATACTTTTCACGTCACCCACATAAACAACGCGATAAGCACCGCTCAAAAGAAAACAACAGCTAAAAATAAAATTCAAAACAAAAGGCAAAAAGCATACAACAAATATATGTTTTTTCCTCTTTATAAGCTCATGTTCAATATGTCCGCAAAGTTCTGATACTTTGAAAGCTCTGACATCTTCAACAGGAACACCGCAAATACGGCAAGCAACCTGCTCCCAGAAAGCTCTCATCATTGTTCCGAAAAATGTGAGAACACGTGTTGCAACATAAAGATTGGTCATTCTACATCACCTGTCCCTTCAGTAAACATTTCCTGAGCGGAGATTTTCCCTTTAAGATATTTCTTTGTTTTTTCTGAAATTTCCATATTATTTTCTTTCAGAGTTTCTTTAAGCTCTTTTACTCTGTCATCATTTCCTAATTCATTTTCTACAACAATGGCTGTCATATAAAGAAGTCCGTAACCATCACCTTCAAGTGCGGTATCAATAACTTTCTTTGCCTCTTCAAAATCGCCTTTTGCAACAAAAGCCATTGCCTTGGTTCTATAAAGCTCTGTATTATCCTGAGAAACATCAAGACCGTTATCTGCCCATTCAATCGCCTTTCTATTGTTACCGCTCATTCTGAAAATTGTTGATTTTAAAGCATAGGCATCAGGCAATTCAGCATTACTGTTATATAGAGCATCTGCAAGAACCTGTGCTTTTTCTGTATCACCGTTTTGAAGCGCTGCCATACCCAATTCATAAGCATACAACCACAAATATTCAGGTTTAAGTTCATAAATCCTATTCATATACTGATATGAATCTTCATAATATCCGTTAGTATAAGCAAACATATACTGACAAAATCTGACCATTGGTTCACTTGAAGAAACAAGCTGACTACTTTTCTTATCTATTGATGTAACAGTTACTTGCTTATCAATTATTGAGCCTATTTCAGTCATAACTTCTTCATATTGCTCTTTGTTCTTAAAATCATACTGCGCATATTTCTCATTATTCATCACAGTATAGAACTCATTCATAGTGCCATAAAGCACCTGTGCTTCCTGATAAATACCCGCATACTCACTGTAAATAGGCAGTTGTGATTCAAAGCTTGTTAACGCAGTTCCGATCTTATTAACAATGTCGCTCATAGAATAAACGCCATCCGGCATTGTGTTATAGATAATCTTTATGCTTTTCAGATACAGTTTTTTTGCAAGTATATCTTTATCATTAAATGCAGAAATTGCACCTTCGTAAGAATCAAGCGCAGAATATAATTTGTTCTCCGCAAGATATTTATCACCCTCGCGAACAGTATTATAAATATTAAAATCTGCACCAAACGAAAAAATGGAAACAACCGCAACAAAAACCATTGCGGCAAGAGTAATGATGCCCGGTATGCTTAAGGGATAACGTCGCATTGCTTCACGACAAGTTTTGCAATACTCATAATTTTCCCCAAAGGTTTTATCACGGCGTTGCTCACCGCAACATTTACATAATTCCTCTTCCGGAATTATACCGTCATCATCTTCATATTGCTGAATCACAATTCCGCTTTTAATAAGCTCTTCTTCGCTCATTGCCTGCGCTTTTTTCAACTCCTGGCGGAATGTTTGTGCAAGTTTTTCTAATTCATCGTCAAGAGCTTTATCGGAATATTCCTGAGACTTGTCAATGGCACTTGAAAAATTATCCTCGGTTACTGCTGTTTTATCAACTGCTTCGGATAACTCATCTTTAGCTAAACCTAAATCATTTATATCTTTCAAGGAAAAACCTCCTCATAGTATTCTGTTTTCATTCTATCATCATTTAATATAAATTTCAAATAAAAACAGAAATTAATGAGGAGGTTTACAAAATATTAACTTTTTTCTTTATTTTTGGGGATTCTTGCGTCTTTTTACCTTTATTTCTGTTGACGATAAATCAAATATTGACGCAATGACAACGCAACCAACAACTGTTATTATCAACTCAGGCAACATATATCCTGCATTATAAGTAAGCGAATATTCCCAGACCGCCTGAGCACCCTCGGCATAATCGCCCCAGATTGTTACACCACTTATAAAGTGACAAACAAATCTTATCACGGAAACAACTGCACCACCCAGACCAAGAGCAACAGCAGGATTGTCTATTTTATTCTTAAACATACCACCGAAGCCTAAAGCACCAAAAGCAATTATATAATCTGCGAATATAAGGATAAGATATGCTGATATACCGCTTACATAAGCAAAATTGCCCATACCGAAAAGCATTTGAATTACGCCCATACAAAGGCCTGTAAAAGCACCCCATTTAATGCCATAGCGATATGATATAAATACCATTGGCACCTGACTGAAAATGGTAACACTTCCGCCAAAAGGGAGGTTGATTATGGCAAATTCCGCCAAAAGAGTTGAAAGAGCAAGCATTAAAGCACTTTCAACAAGCCTTCTTATTTTTTCTTTTTTTGTTAAATCCATTATTAAAATACCTCCGAATAAAAATCTCCCTACGGCGGTAACACTGCCATAGAGAGAAATAGATTCATCGGTATTTTTCCTACGGCGGCATTATCCGCATCAGGTTATTAGGGTCAGAAAAGGAATGTTTTCTTTCTCAGCCGGCGTCCGCCAGCTCCCCTGTTTTATTTTCGGCAAAATTTGTAGCTACTTAATTTTGCAATTTCATTATATAACTTTAATTTCAAATGTCAACAAAATTCTACAGATTTTTTGCTCTGAAAGGAATATTTTCACCGCAAAGTCTCTTTGAAATTCTTAGAAAAGCACTGTTACCCTTGCAGTCGTAAGGAATATTACCGCCGTTAACCCCTGCATAAATTTCCTGAGAATCAGGAATTATACCAAGAAGTCTTGCACCGACTGTATCAATAATTTCATCCACATTGATTTTTTTATGGATTTTTTTATTGAATTTATTAACCACAAGGCGAACATCCTGAACGCCGTTTTTCCTTGCATTTTCGCAAGCATAGGAAGCGGCACGAATACTAATATTATCGGGGGTTGAAAGAATCACACAGCTTTCGCTCGCCTTTGCAGAAAGCAAAAAGCCGCTTTCAAGCCCTGCAGGAGAATCAAGAAATATAAAATCAGAATCCTTTTTATATTTCTCTATACATTCTGAAAATTTCTCAGAAGTATATTCTTCCGAGAAATCAATTGGAGCAGGAAGCAAGAAAAGGTTTCTGCCGGCCTCAATAACTGCTTTCCTGTAATCAACATTGTTTTTAACAACATCGCCCCAGTTATAGACAGTTTTTTCGGAAACTCCCAGCAAAATATCAAGACTTCTTACGCCAATATCCATATCAACAAGAAGAACTCTTTTATCGTGAAGAGCCAACATTCTGCCAACACTTGCACAAAATGTTGATTTACCTACACCGCCCTTGGCAGATGCAACAGATATAACTTTCATTTTATCATCCTTAGAGTGAGTGTAACCCAACCAAATAAGATTATGGTATCAATTCATTTACTGTTCCTGCGGAATCGAAGCTTGTTTTCTGACTGAAATAGTAGTTATAAACAGGAACTGCCGCCTGAGAAGTCTGGCTACCTGACAATGCGTTTTCAGCCACAATGGCAATTGCAATTTCAGGGTCATCATAGGGAGCAAAAGAAATAAAGAAACCGTTATTGCAATCCATTGTTACTCCGCTTTTTGTGGTTCTTTTAAGCTGTGATGTACCTGTTTTGCCTGCGGCTTCAACAATACAATCCTGGAAATAATAAGAGCTACCACCATTTTCTATAACCTGACGCATACCTTGTTTTACTATTTTAAGTGTTTTCTCACTTACATTTATAGTGTTAAGTACTTCAGGCTGAGTTTCATAAATAACCTCTGACATATCCGCAGACAGAACGGATTTTATAATATATGGTTTATACCTTGTTCCGCCGTTGGCTATTGTTGCGCAGTAGTTTGCAAGCTGTAACGGAGTGAACAGATTATCAGACTGACCGATTGCTGCCTGAACGGTATCACCGGGATTCCATACCTGACCTGCCGCCTCTTTATTGGCAACACTTGCAAGAACACCTTCTGCTTCAGGAATTTCAATTCCGGTTTTCTGACCTAAGCCTAAAAGACCGCAGTATTTATTCATTTTATCAATACCCAGCTTTTTACCCATTTCAAAGAAATAGATGTTACAGGATTTTTCCAAAGCAGTGGTAACATTAAGATATCCGTGAGATTGAAGACATTTAAAGGTCTGGTCCTCAAGAGTATATGTTCCGCCACAATAGCAGGTTGTGTTAATATTTGCCGCTTCTTCCTCCAACGCTGCAATAGAAATTGCAGGCTTCATTGTAGAACCCGGAGCATACGCACTCTGCACGCCTCTGTTCCACAAGGGACTTTCTGTATCTGCTGCAAGCTTACTGTAATCTTTAAAGTATCTTGTTATATCGTAAGTAGGCAATGATACATTTGCAAGAACCGCACCGGTTTTACAATTCATAACAATCATTGCTCCTGCAGTACCGAAATACGATGAATTCTTATTATCAATCAGCATTTCCTGCAATGCTTTTGCCGCAATTTTCTGGAGCTCGCTATCAATTGTTGTAACCACTGTATTACCCTGCTGAGGTTTTGAAAGGTAATCTTCAGTAACTGAACCATCGGAGTTGGTTGTAGTAGTTTTTATGCCGTTAACACCACGAAGATAATTTTCCATTGTGGCTTCAATACCACTTTTGCCATAACTATCGTTAAGGGTATAGGCGTTATTTTTCAGAACCTTAATTTCTTTAGCAGTAAGGGTGTCATCATTTAACTTTTCGCTGAGTTTTTTTGCTTCAAGCTCATATTCCTCTGCACTAATAGAACCTACAACACCAAGAACATGAGAATAGCTTGTTTTATCGCTATATTCACGATAGCTGACGCTTTCCGCATCTACACCGGGGAAAATTGAACTTTTTTCTTTAATTGCAGAAACAATTTCAGTAGGAACATCTTCTGCAAATGTATAGGGTGATGAAACTGAAAAATAGGAATACTTCATACCAAAACAAACAGAAGCAATTTTTCGTGCATTCTCTCTGCTGTAGCCTTCCAGACCATATCTTTCAATAAGGGCATCAAGGCATTCATCTGCCGTTGATTCTTCACCCTTTTCCATTTCAAGCATATTCTCGGAAACCATATATTCAAATTCGGTTGCCTTATCTTTATCTATTACAAGCTGACCTTTTTTATATTTCAAAGGTAGCGGGTCGCACCACTCTATATCACTTTTCTCAAAAAGATTTATAAGAGCAAAAATCAACTCATTTCTCTCATCTTGCTTTTTTGAAGACGGGAAATCGGAATATTTGAACACTACAGAGTTTCCCTGCCTGTTTGTGACAAGGGGTTTACCGTTGCAGTCAAGAATTTCACCTCTTGAGGCTTTAACGGAACTGCTGGAAACTGCCAGACTGTCCGCCGCGGCTCTATATTGGTCTGCATCAATCAACTGGGTTTTCACAAGGCCGAAAACCAAAAACAAAAAGAGCAAACCTATAATTACCGTACCTGCAATTCTTCTGTTTTTTCTCAATTCAATAGACATAATTTTTTACTCAGCAATCTTGTAAGAATTGTAAATTAATTTAATTATGAAGTAACTAACGGGAACAAAAATCATCGTAATAACAAGCGATGGCAAATAGAATGTAAAAATCTGCTTAATAGGACTTCCTGCGCCCCAAAACCTTACAGCAACATAAAAAAACTCATAAACCGCAACACTACCTGCGCCTAAAACCAATGCAGTTATGATGTTATTCTGCATAAGGTGACTTATAAGAAGACTGCTGACAGCACATAAAGCCATCAAAATAATGGTATTAAACCCATCAACACCGCTTGAAACATCCCACAAAGCACCTGCCAACGCACCAAAAATTGCCGCAGGAACTTCTCTTTCAAACATTGCAATCGCAACACAAAAAGGAATACAGAGAAACACCCTTGCTCCCAAAACCTCAAACAAACCACCAATAGAATTTTGTAATAAAACAGAAATAATCAACAACACGCAAAAAATTGCCCATCTGATATATTTAGGCTTGTTATCACCATAATGCAAGGATATCACCTCTTTCCTTTTATTTATTCGCCCTGACCCTCAAAGGATGTGATTACAAAAACATCTGAAATCTTTGAAAGCTCTGCAAAGGGCTTGATTTCCGCATAAAATCCGGCAGAAACCTCATCATTATGAACCGCTTTTACCTGACCTATGAGAAGACCATCCGGAAAAATTCCGCCTGCACCTGATGTACAAACAATACCACCGCCAACAACAGAAGTTGAGGCATCAAGACCGGATAATTTGCACAAGCCATCTTTATAAAGAGTGGCATCGCCTGAAACATAACCGTACTCTCTTGTACCGGATTCCAGAGCACCTATATTAACCCTAGGGTCAATAAGAGTATAAACAACGCAGGTAGAAAAATTAACCTTTTTAACAATGCCCACTACATATTCACCATATATAACAGGGTCATCCACTTCTACCCCATCCTTTGAACCAACATTCAAAGTAAATGAGCCATAAGCATCTGCTGCATCGCGAGATAAAACAGAGCCATAGCTGAACTCAAAGTCGGGATTTTGTTTTTTTATACCATAGAATTCTTCATAAGAATCTACTTTCTTTTTCATTTCGTTATAATCTGCAAGCTTTTTGCGATATTCTTCCAATTCTTTTTTCAGCTCTTTATTTTCCTCTTCATAAACGGAAGCGGATTCAAAGGAAGCTGAAAGTTCACCTAAATTTTCAGAAATCGCCGCAGATAATTTCTGCAAGGGTAAAAAAACTGTTCCCAATGCGGATGTGATGGGTGAAGAAGCATTATGAGTAAATGCCGCAGTAAGCACACCTAAGAAAACCACAACTGCAATAACAACAAGATTTTTAAACCCTTTACTACGGAAAAATCTTTTCATTTTATTTACCCTTCTTATTTCGCCCTGAAGCCTAAAAGGTCTTTTTCAAGACAGATACCTGTTCCGTTAACAACGCAATCTATTGGATTTTTCGCTACATTAACCGGCATACCTGTTTCGGATGAAATAAGCTTATCAAGTCCGCGGAGAAGTGCGCCACCGCCTGTAAGAGTAATTCCTCTTTCGATAATATCTGCCGCAAGCTCGGGAGGAGTTCTGTCAAGAGTATATCTGATAGCATCAAGAATCTGGTCAACAGGGTCTGCAAGCGCCTGACGAACCTGTTCACTTGTAATCTCAACTGATTTGGGAAGACCATCAATAAGGTTTCTGCCCTTGATTTCCATTGCCGCCTCACCCTCATAGGGATAAGCAGAGCCTAATTTCACTTTAATATCCTCTGCGGAACGCTCACCAATAAGAAGATTGAATGTCCTCTTTACATAAGAGATAATTGCATCGTCAAAGGTGTCACCTGCAACTCTTACAGACTTTGATGTAACAATATCACCGAGAGATATAACGGCAACCTCACTTGTACCACCGCCTATATCAACAATCATACTGCCAGTTGCATCAAGAACGGGAAGACCTGCACCAATAGCCGCTGCCATAGGTTCTTCAATAAGACTTACATATCTTGCACCTGCGCTTTTAGCTGCATCGTGCACGGCTCTTCTTTCAACCTCGGTAACTCCTGAAGGAATGCAAATCATAACTCTTGCTCTGTTAAACGGAGAACCGCTGATTGCTCTTTTAATAAACGCCTTGAGCATATCCGAGGTCATATCAAAGTCTGCAATAACACCATCCTTAAGAGGTCTTACTGCTGTAATGGAACCGGGTGTTCTGCCAATCATTTTTTTAGCATCTGCACCAACGGCAACAACTGTTTTAGGATTTGTTCTTTCGTCAACTGCCACAACTGATGGTTCTCTGATTACAATACCCTTACCTTTAACAAAAACAAGTGTATTGGCAGTACCCAAGTCAACGCCTATATCCTGTGAAAATAACATTTATATACATTCCTTTCGGATTATTTTTTTCTGAAAATGTAAGTTGCAAAAAACACAACCGCCGAAACAGTGACAATAGTTGCACCTGCTGAAGTATCACCATAAAAGGAAATCAAAAGTCCCGAAGCACCGCAAACAATAGAAATTATTACGGAAGAAATCAAATACTGACGGGAATTTTTTGCAATATTTCTTGCTGCTGCCGCAGGCAAAATCAACAAAGAGTTAATAAGGAGAATACCTACCCATTTTATTGACATCATTACAACAACTGCAACAACAATAACAAATATATTCTCATAAACAGCAGTTTTAATACCGCGACTTGCGGCAAGCTCTCTGTTTACGGATATAACAAGGAGTTTATTATAAATAAGCGACCAGATTATTATCACAACTATCAGAGTGATAAATAAGCTTAAAATCTCGGTTCCCGTTACGCTTAAAATATCGCCAACAAGATACGCACTGTATTTTGAAAAGCTTCCGCCATATGAAAGCACCAACAGACCTACTGCAACCGAGGTTGAAGAAAACACGCTGATAACCGTATCGGAAGACGTATTCCCTTTATTTTTTACTCTGGTAATAATAAGAGCGAGAAAAACTCCGAATGCCACAAGGGAAATTATTTCATTCTTTATTCCCAAAAGCACTCCCAGTGCAATACCTGTAAATGCACTATGACCTAAAGCATCTGAGAAAAATGCCATTTTATTGTTTACTGCCATTGTTCCTAAAATGCCCATAAGAGGTGCTATCAGAAGAATGGCAATAAAAGCATCAACCATAAATTTATAGTCTGCCCAGGAGAAAGGCAAAGCAGAACTCAAGAAATCATAAATCAAATTCATTTTTCTGCCTCCCCTTCAGTTAAACTGTAAAAACTGTTTTTAAATTCAGGAGAATTGAAAACATCTTTTGCATTACCGCTTTTTAGAACGGATTTATTTATAAGAACAACATTATCGGCAAAATCTCTTACAATGCCCAAATCGTGAGAAACCATTGCAATTGCCATATGATAATTCTGTTTCAGATCCTTGATAACCTCATAGAATTTTTCACTACCTGCCGCATCAACACCTGAAACCGGCTCATCAAGTAAAAGCAATTCAGGAAGAGGATACAAAGCGTTTGCAAGCATAACTCTCTGAAGCTCGCCCCCTGAAAGCGACCCTAATTTCCTGTGTTTTAAATCTTTACAGCCAACCATTTCAAGAGCATTATCTATATCTTTCTTGATTTTCTTGTTTTTCAAAAAGCAAACAGGACTGTTTGTTCTGCCTACAAAAAGAAAATCTTCCACGCTTATTGGTGCAGAACGGTCAAAATCCAGATGCTGCGGAACATAGCCGATTGTTATATTGCTTATTTTTTCACCATCGTGGGATTCATAAGAAACTGTACCCTCGTGATGAATTTCACCGAGAATTGATTTAACAAGGGTGGTTTTGCCTGCCCCGTTAACACCAATAAGAGCAGTCAATTCTCCGCAATGAAGGTGAAATGAAACTGCCGAAAGCAAAACTTCGCCGCCTTTTTTCACGCCGATATTATCAACTTTTATTTTACAAAGACCGCAGCCGTTTTCGGAAGCCATTATTTCACCGCCTTTAAAATTATACTGTAATTTTCTTTCATTATATCTTCGTAAGCAGTGAGTTTTTCTTCACCGCTTATAACAGGATTTATGACATAAATTTCTGTATTGGTTTCTCGTTTAAGTATTTCTGCAGAAGAACCACTGTAATCAGGAGCAACAAGCAACGCCTTTATGTTATGATTTTTTATTTTTTTACTTAAATCAGCAAGTTCTTTTGCAGAAGGCTCATAGCCCTCATCACTTTCAATGGTGGCTGAAATATCAAAGCCCATATCCAAAGCCAGATATTCAAATGCACCATGAAAAGAAATTGTGTTTAAATTTTTTGCAATGGAAAAAACTGTCTTTCCCTCTTTCTCCACAACATCAAGCCTCTTAATATACTCCGAATAATTTTCTTCTATTTTGGATTTATGTTGGGGAAACTCACTTAAAAGCCCGTTTTTAATATTGTCAACTTGCTTTTTGGCATTTTCGACCGAAAGCCATATATGAGAATTTTCATGGTGGTGATGGTGTTCATTCTCTTCGTGATGATGCTCTTCGTTGCAAATAAGCTCAATATTCTTTGAGGAGTCAATAACACTAATATTTTCTGCACTTTCGAAAGCATCCTGAAGAAAGCTTTCCATTCCTGCACCATTTATCACAAGAACCTGTGCATCATTCAGAAGTTTAGCATCCTTTGCCGTAAGGGTATAATCATGAAGGCAACCAACGCTTTGCTCTGCCATGCATTTCACATTCAACTCTTCGATACCATTTAAAAGGTTTAATGTGAATATATAAACAGGATAAAAGGATGTGGCAACAGTTATTTCTTTCTTTTGCAGTTCAAGGTCATTTCCTGTGCAGGCGTTCAGAAAAAGAGCGCACAGCACAAGAAATACACAAATAAATTTTTTCAAAGCATTGTCACCTTACCAATCGAATTCTGTAGGGAACTTCAGAACCATACATACCTGTTTCTACTTTTATATAATAGGTGCCGGGCTGAAGAGTTACAATGCCTGTATTAACAAGACCTTCATTAAGAGAAGATTCTACACTACCGAAAACTTCACCATCTTCATTAATAATACTTGCTGTCCAGGTAAGTGAACTGTCATTAATTTTTTCGTGACCTAAATCAACACTTACATTTCCTTCTTTAGTCATTTCGAATTTATAATAGTCCTCATCAAAATCCACATCCGAAGAAAGTATTGCTCCGTAATAGAAGGTTTTTGCTTCTATATCTTTAGCAAGCTCCTTTGTTCCGTTAGGCTCAGTTTCGAAATCATCTCTGGGGTTCAATGCCCACTTAAGAGTATAAGAAGCAGAGTTATATGACAAGGAATCACCATCAATAACTATATAATATTCGCCCTTTGCAAGACCAAGATTCTTAATGGTACACTCTTTACTGTTCCAAGCAGATATTTTCTTAACTATTTCGCGATATTCACCATTTTCTTCCATAAGAACGCGGATATTCCAACCGTTTTTATCGCCCTCAAGAGATTCATGAGAGAATGTAATATCCAATGAACCCGTTTCAGTCACATTAATCTTATAATAGTCCTTATCAAGACTGAGAAGTCTGTCTGCAAGAGAGCCACCCATAGCAATATTCTGAGGTAAGTCTATTGCGGTTTCGGGAGTATCGTTAAGTTCAAATTCGTGGTTTACTGCTTTATCTGCGCCCAACGCCATCTTGTAGGTAGTAGCAATTGCAGAAACATTTTCCACCTTCACATAATAAACTCCGGCTTTCAAGCCGATTGTTCCGGTTTTGATAAGTGTATCTGTAAGTTTAGATGTAAAATCACAAATAACTTCATCATTTTCATTGAGAATTTTTATATTCCAACCTGCTTTAGGGAAAGTCAAATCCTCATGAGCAAACGAAAGATTAACACAGCTGTCTTTTAAAAGCTCAAACACAAACCAATCGTGGTCATAACCATCTGTACGTTGGGATGATGAACCAAAAATCGCCTGTCCCACATCAAGAATATTTGCTGTTTCTTTGCTGTCGTTAATTTCTTTTTCAAAAGTAGAGGTCGCAGTAAAAGTAGTTACAAGGGTAAATTCACCCAAAAGCACATCCGTACCCGCTGAAACAACTACTACATAAGTACCTTTTGATACGCCTGTTTCTCCCCAACTTGCCGTAACATCACTCCAGAAGGAATCAAAATATGTAAGCTCTTTATATTCTCTTGATTCGCCTTCTATTATTCTGTAAAGGGTTACTCTATAACCGCATTTAACGGAATCGAGAACATTGTCATGGTCAAGGCGGACATCTAAAGCTCCATCCTTTTCTATATCAAAAATATACGCTTCATAATCTTCTCTTGATTCCATTGTACCAACAACAGTTGAATTAGGTGTAATTCGCATAGGTGTATTCATATTAAACAAACCGTCATTAACTATATTTGCATAGCCAACAGCGCACAAAGTCACCGCCACTGTCACAACAGCCACAACAACTGATATAATTTTAACCTTTAGTTTATTCATCAGATAAACTCCTTCTGAGAATCATTTTCAATTCTTTAAGTGCATTTTCATAATCGGAAACGGTATCCGTAAATCCACATAGAACAGAACCGGTCAACTCTATATTCAAAATAGTAAAAGCACATTTAAGATTTTTTTCCATATCCTTGAGTGCTTCATTACCTTTTCTTCCTGCTGCAGCAAGAAGAACACCTTTTCTGTGTTTTTTTATGGGTTGAACTTTACCATTTTTATAAAAAGATGTGTAATAAACCTGAAATCTGTCAATCAACGCCTTTACAGATGCCGAAAAACTGCCATTATAAACAGGTGATGAAAAAACAACAACATCTGCATTCTCAAACATTTCATAAAAGTTGTCTAAATCTCTGTGGGCACATTTTCCATTGCCTTCACAATAGTTGCATCCATTACAAAAATTAAACTTTTCTGAACAAGCATCAAAAACAATAGCTTCTATATTCGGGATTGTTTTAATCGCTTCCTGCCAAAGGCGGTTTGTAAAACTATCCTTGCGACAAGAACCTTTGATAATTAATATTTTTTTATTCATTTTTTTAATTCCTGACCGCAATATTTGCAGAAAAGCCTGCCATCTGCAGTTTCATAGAAAAGTTTGGGAAGATATTTTTCTTCGCTTGTAATGCAATCTTCCTTACCACAGAATTCATCGTGTGTGTCATTTTCAATTTGAGGCTTAATATTTTTACCTGCTCTGTTTGACATTGTTTTTGATAAAATTGCCATACAGGCATCAACATATCTGTCAAAGGCTGTGAAATATTTAGCTCTTGAATCATCATCAACAGAACTCGGTAATTCTTCTCCTCTGGGGAAGGGATGCAAAATAATCAAATCTTCTTTTGCAGCAAGGAGCATTCTTTCATCCAATATAAAATTATGCTTTCTTGCTTCGTACATAATTTCGCTTTCAAAGCTTTCTTTTTTTACCTCTGTCATATAAAGAACATCAAGCTCAGGAAGTATCTCAAAAAGATTGTCATATACAGCAAAGTCTTTTTCTCTTTTATCCATAATATTGATGTAATCTTCGCCGAGAGGTTTGCCGTTCACAGAAATAAAATAAAACTCGTTACCCTTATAAAGATTCAGGCATTGCAAAAGATGTTTAACAAGAACATTATTGGAAAAATCACCTAAAAATCCGATTTTCATATTTGAAACATGCTTTTTTTCAACCCAGATAGAAGAAAAATCTGAAAGGGTTTTAACAGGATATGCTCTTCCTCCGTCTCCGGCATTTATAACGGGAACTGTGGAATAAAGAGATGCCGCTCTGGCTGCGCCTTTTTTGTTATGAGAAAGTATAATCGCATCACCGAATGAGGACATTGCTTTAATGGCATCTTTTAAAGTTTCGTTCTTTTGAATTGAAAAATCCATAGGAGCTCCGCCCATTTTAACAGTTGCCGAAGAAAATGCTGATTTGGAATTTCTGTCTTCGGAACAAAAAGCATTAACAACAATTTTTCTTTCCAAATCTTTGGAATAGGCATTTTTGTTTTCCTTTATAAAGGACATAACATTAAGAGCTTCGCGCAGACCTTCTCTTGAAAAATCTGTAATATCCAGAAAACGTTCCATTAACATAATTCGCACATCCTTCCGTATTTTAGTGGCACCTATCCATTATCTGTTTTATTATAACATACATTATATATAAAAACAAATACTTTATTCGAATTTTTCAGAAAATTTACAAAGCAAAACCGCCCACCCGAAAGGTGAGCGGTTTGTTGCTGAAATAAGTATTTTAATTAGTCTTCAACAGGAGCGCCTACGGGGCAAGAACCTGCACAAGCACCACAATCAATGCAAGTGTCTGCATCGATAACATAAATGCCATCGCCTTCAGAAATTGCTTCAACGGGGCAATCTGCTGCACAAGCACCACATGAGATGCAATCATCAGTAATCTTGTATGCCATTTCTCTGACCTCCTTGCTAATATTTGATTTCATTGTAGCACATATTTTTCTAAAATCAATAGAAAAATATGATTTTACAAATTTTTATTTTTTTATTCATTTACATCATTTTCGACATTTTCTTCTTTAGGGACTTTCGCACCTTTGACAATTCTCACTTCTTTTCGATGAAATTCTGTTGGAATTGCTTCAGGTCTGCGGTCAAGCTGAACCTTGATTTTACCTGTAAGCAGACTATTGTCAACCACAGTGCCCCTACCCTCTCTGGTATCCACCACAGAACCGATACGAGGAGTAACCTTTGCAAGATATTCATAACTCTCCTGCTCATATTTAAGGCAACATAAAAGTCTGCCACAGGTACCACTGATTTTAGATGGATTAAGAGAGAGACCTTGCTCTTTTGCCATTTTAATTGAAACGGGATGGAAATCGTCCAGGAACTGAGAGCAACAGAAAGGTCTGCCGCAAATACCGAGACCTCCCAGCATTTTTGAAACATCACGAACACCTATCTGGCGCATTTCTATTCTAGTTCTGAAATTACCTGCAAGAATTTTTACAAGCTCTCTGAAATCTACTCGATCATCAGATGTGAAATAGAAAATCATTTTGCTTCCGTCAAAAGCGCATTCAACTTCCACAAGACTCATATCAAGTCCGAGATGCTCCACTTTTTTTTCACAAAAAGCAAATGCTTCATCCTCTTTTTTTCTGTTTTGCTCAACGATTTTAAGGTCTTCTTTATTCGCTTTTCTTATAACTTTTTTTAATGGGTGAACTATCTCTGCATCATTAACCTTATGATTATTTGCTGAAACTTCACCGCATTCTATGCCACGAACGGTTTCAACTATAACCTTCTCACCCTTTGAAAAATCTTTTCCGTCGGGGTCAAAAAAATAAACCTTACCGTTTTCTTTAAAGCGTATGCCTACAACTTCTGCCATATACAAATAAACTCCAAATAAAATTTTATATTTTTGCACATAATACCGCGGAAAGCAACGTATAATTAGGGTTGTTTTCCAAGGATTTTAATAAGCCATCAACAATATCATACATTTCAAGCATTTTTTCTAAAGTAAGACCATTTGAAAGCTTTTGAGACACTTCTCTATAAGACTCAAGTAAAACTTTACCATTTGATTTGAGCACAATAGCATCCCGAAGAACGCCTATAAACAAATCAAGAACTTCTGCGGTAAGTGTTTTATTACCATCCATCAAAGCAGTAGCTTCTATACGGTCAAATTCATAGGGCGATAAAACCGCATCAACCATACGGCATACAACACTTTCAGCTTTTTCGCTATATTCCGTTGCTATGCTTTTGCCCATTCTTAAACGAACAACTCGCGAAAGCACTGTTCCGATTACTGCATTTGATGTTTCGCTGGTAAGCACAAATGCAGTATAACGTGGCGGTTCCTCCAATATTTTAAGTAAAAGATTCTGGCTTTCTTCTTTCATTTGTTGCAATTCTTCAACAACAAAAACTTTAACATCCGCTTCATTAGGGGTAAGGTAAGCATCAGCTACCATTTTTTTAACATCATCTTTTACAAAATGCTTTTTATCGTCAGGTTTTTTTATTGTAATAATATCAGGATGAATATTTTCTTTCGCTTTTCTGCAATGCTCACATTCTCCGCAAGGAGTTCTATCCTTATTCTCGCAAACCATCATTCGTGCGGCGAGAAGAGCAAGATTTTTCCGCTGTTCCTGACTGGCTCCGTCAATAAGAAGAGCATGAGGACGCCTGCCGTCAGCAAAAAAACTATCCAAAGTTTTTAAAATATTCTCCGGAAATACATTCTTTTCAATCATAGTTTTATCATTTTATCTACATCAATTATAAAAAGAGTTGCTCCACCTATTGTTACCTGAACAGGAGCGGCACTGACAAATCCTTCACCAAGATATGGCGGTGTGGTAGGAATCATCTGCGTTCTGCGAGAGCAACAGCTTTTAAAAATTTCTACAACTTCATCAACCTGCTCATCTTCAACACCTACGAGAACAGTTACATTTCCTAATTTAAGAAATCCACCCGATGTAGAAAGCTTGGTTGCCTGAAAAGATGCTTTTGTAATTTCTGAAAGAAGGTCATTAGCATCATCACTATTAATAATACCAATAACAAGTTTCATAGACCGTCACTCCTTTTTATTTTATTTCCACTAATATTATAGTTGATTTTTGATAACTTTACAACACATTATTTTATATCTTGCTCAATGCAATCATAACAGGCATTGTAAAAACAGAAACAATGGAACACATCGCAACAATTTTGGAAGCCACACCTGTATCTTTTCCATATTTTGCAGAAAACATTACCGTATTATTAGCGCTTGGAACAGATGCAGAAATCATACAAGCTGTAAGAAGCGCGCCCGAAATACCGAAAACCTTAAAAATGCAGAACATTACCAACGGCAAAACGATAGTTTTCAGGAAAATAACAAGATAATTATTTTTCTCTTTGAACATGGTTTTCAAATCTGTGTTTGCGATATATGTTCCAAGGAATATCATTGCAAGAGGTGTGTTTAAATTTGAAATATGAGCTACCGCTGAATTAATTACATCAGGCAGTTCGAAATCAAAAATAAACAAAGGCAAACCGATTAAAACAGAAATCACGCCCGGATTAAGTATTAATCTTTTTAATTCAAACTTTGCCTTGCCCTCTCCTTTGTTAATACACCATATTCCGTGAGTAAACGAAAGAATATTGAAAGCTACAACACCTGCAGAACAATAAAAAACACCTTCACTGCCTAAAATAGCGTTGCAGAGCGGAAGTGCCATATACCCCATATTACCATAGCTTACCGCATACTTGAATACCGAGGTGTTTTTATCATTCTTTTTATTAAAGAACGGCATTGCCAGAAATATTCCCACAGCAAGAGTGCCTGTCATACAAACAAAAGCAATAAATAGTGTTTTTGCAGTTTTTACATCAAAATCCATATTCATAAAAGACTGAACAATAACTGTTGGAGTAATGATATAAAAAAGCAAATCATTTGAGCGTTTTGAGGTTTCCTGACCGAAAACATGTAAACGGTCGGCAATAAAGCCGACCGCAACTAATAAATACAGTATAATAACCTGTTGTGCGGCCATTGTCATATTTGTTAAAAACATCTTATTCCTCCTACCACACTAAGTCATATAAATTTATTCCTGATTTTTCTTTTTCAAATCTGCCAAAGAAACAATCTTCAAATCATCAGACTGGTTTTTTCCCTCTTCTTTTTCAGGCTCTTCAGCAATTTTTTCCACTTGCTCTTCAACAGCTTCTTCTGCCTGTGGTTCAAAAATTTGTTCAGTTATATCTTCTTCTACTGCTACTACTTCTGCTGCTTCCTCATCTTCTTCAAAAGCAGCTTCATCAATTGCTATTTCAAAGCCCTTAACAGTATCTGCTGTTTCTGTTTCGATATTAATATCGGTTTCTTCAAAAGTTTGTTCTGTTTCTTCAGTTTCTTTCATTTCTTCTGTCTCTTCAGATTCCTCAGAATCCTCTTCAAAAGAACTGTTAAAATCATCCTTCTTTGTAACTGCTTCAAAATCATCGGGAAGGTCAATTTCATTAACGGTTTTTCTGTTTTTAAGTCCGTCCTTGAAGCCTACACCCAAAGATGCAAATACATAAGCCATTATAAACACCAAAACAGCAAGATGTGTGAAATCAAAGCTGTAACCGGCCACAGCTTCAAGCCCGACCAATGAAATAACAATTCTGGGAATTGTTACAATTGCAGCCAAAAGAGAGGCTATAAGTCCGTAACCGTAAATACCCCACATACTGTCCTGGGAAAATACACCGGAAGAAATTCGGGCAAATGTGAGGAAGAAAAGCATCACAAAAACAAACATAAAAATCTCAAAAAGAAGCTCTGAAACTTTTATAAAGCTGATTGGGTTCATAAGTTTTATAATAAGAACCATCATTGACCAGCACAAAGGTGAAAGAGCAAGGAACTTAAATTCCTTATATGATGCCTTTCCGTTAAGATGGCTGATACCGAAAACAATGAAATAAATAATTGCAAAAAAGGCAAAAACAAATTCAAGAATTGTAAAAGCTCCGCCTTTTTGTGAGAGATTTGTTTTCAACAAACTCATAAATATAACCGCATTACCTTGGTTAACGGGAATCACGTCACTAAGAGTTTTAAACATATCCCAACCAAGTCCGCCGGTTATAACAAACGAGGCAATTCCTAATATTGCATTTTTACCTGTGGGAAGTTTAGGCGAGGGCACCTCTTTGCTCACAAAACTTAAAGCAAGGAAAAGTAATCCGAATATAACCACAATAGCATAAAGCACAGGAACAGTTACATCGCTCTCTTTAAAAAATCCGTTTGACGCATCTACAAGGGCTAATAATTGATAAACTCTTGTGGGTAACGCAACCAACACTGCTACCGCAAAAACAAAAAGGAGATATTTCATTTTCACGGCACTTGAAGAACCTTTGATTTTTTTCATACATTTACAGTCCTTTCAATTCTCGTCATCAATTATCTCTCATCAAGAGGAATATATTGTGTCTGACGTTTAAAGTTAGAAATTCTTTCATCAATAGGTGCATATTCCTTTGGAACAGCAACATTTTTATAAGCCGGTCTTATTACTCTGTTTCCTGTTATAAGCTCTTCAATTCTGTGGGCAGACCAACCTGCAACACGTGCAACTGCAAAAAGAGGTGTATATAAATCCATCGGAATACCAAGCATTTCATAAATAAGACCTGAATAAAGATCGACATTGGCACAAATCTTTTTGTTGTTGTTTTTCTCACTTGCAAAAATTTCAGGTGTGAGTTTTTCGATAAGCTCAAGCGCTTTGAAATCCGCACCATAGCCTTTTTCCTCTGCAATCTTTCTGGCTTCGCGTTTAAGAATAACCTGACGAGGATCAGAAAGAGTATAAACTGCATGACCCATACCATATACGAGACCGCTTTTATCTCCTGCTTCACGATTTATAACTTTCTTAAGGAAATCTGCAACCTGACCTTCATCAGTGATATCTGCAACATCTTCTTTGAGATACTTAATCATTTCCGCAACTTTAAGGTTTGCACCGCCATGACGTGATCCTTTAAGAGCGCCGATGCCTGCAGAAATCGCAGAATATGTATCAGTTCCGCTGGAAGTAAGAACTCTTGTTGCAAAAGCGGAGTTGTTACCGCCACCGTGCTCTGCATGAAGCATAAGGCAAAGGTCAAGAAGCTTTGCTTCTTCGTCTGTGAATTTTCTGTCGGAACGTGTGGTATAAAGAACAATTTCTGCAGTTGTAAGACCTTCTTTTACAGGGTGAAGATACATACTCTTTTTGAGATAGTGTCTTCTTTTAACCTGATACGCATAGGTCATAATCATAGGAAGCTGTGCAATAAGCTGAACACTCTGACGCAAAACATTTTCAATGGAAAGGTCATCAGGATTACTGTCGTAAGAATAAAGAGAAAGAACAGAACGCTCCAATTTATTCATAATATTGGGCGAAGGTGCTTTCATAATCATATCTTCTATGAAATCCTCTGGAAGCTCACGGCACTCACCAAGAACTTTATTAAATAACTTTAACTGATTTCTTGTTGGGAGACTGCCGAAAAGAAGAAGCCACACAACCTCTTCATAGCCAAAACGATTTTCTTCAACACAAGCATCAACAATTTTGTTAATATCCAAGCCCCTGTACTTGAGCCTGCCCTCAATGGGTCTTCTTTCGCCATCCTCTATATAATAGCCCTCAACGGAGCAAACTTTTGTAAGACCTGCCATAACACCGCTGCCGTCACGGTTTCTTAAGCCTCTTTTAACCTCAAATCTGTCAAAATATTCCTGAGGCATTACACTGGATTCTTTAAGTTCATCGCAAAGTGATTTTAAGTCGGCACTTTTAATAGGTTCAATATATGTTGGCAAACATCTCACTCCTTTTCAATTTCTATCATAAACTCTAATCATACTTTTAAATAATAATTCATATTATTTTATAACATATTGGCTTTATTGTCAATAATCCCAAAACAAAGGAATGATTAAATTTTTATGAAAAAATATTTAACACTTACTCTTTTATCAGCTATTATTATCACCTTTCTGCCTGTTGCTTTATTAAAGGAAAACTTAACACCTGCAGAAAGCACATTTCTCTCGCAGACAAGCACAACTCAACCAATAGAAAACAACAATACTTTAACCGTTTTTCGTTCAGTTGACCAAGAAAATATTGAAATTGATTTTTTCGAATATGTTTGTGGAAGTGTTGCCGCAGAAATGCCTCTTTCATATCACGAAGAGGCTTTAAAAGCCCAGGCAATTGCCTGCTACACAAACGCCATCCGACTAAAAAGCTCGTCCAAAACCACAGATACATATCACATCAGCGATGACAGCAGTGTTCATCAAGGGTATTTAAGCAAAGACCAACGTAAAGAAAAATGGGGAGATGATTTTTCTAAATACGAGAGCAAGCTTGAAAATATCGTAAAGTCTGTTGAAAACCTTGCCATTTATTACAACGATGAACTTTGCGTTGCTGCTTTTCATGCAATTTGCAGCGAAAGAACAGAAAACGCAGAAAATATCTGGGGAGAAAAAGTTCCATACCTTGTTAGCGTAAAAAGCAACGGTGACACACTTTCACCGCAATATTCTTCTGTTGTGGTATTTGAAAAAGATGAATTTATAGAAATAGCCAGAAGTCTTACAGAAAACAAAAATATAAAAAGCCTGAAAAACATAATCAAAATTAACGACAAGTCTAAAGCAGGCACCGTTCTCAAAGTAACACTTAACAAAAAAATTTTTACCGGAGAAGATATACGAAAAGCATTTTCTTTGAAAAGCCCCGTTTTCACTGTTAAAGTCACAGAAAAAACTGTTACATTTAATGTTACCGGCTATGGTCACGGAGTCGGAATGAGCCAGTATGGTGCTGACTTTATGGCAAGGCAAGGAAGCAGTTATGAAGAGATTTTAAAGCATTATTATACGGGTGTTGAAATAAAGTGATACTAAATCAGATTTCGCGTTGCTTTTACAAAGTATTCTCTTTACGTGGCAACCCACCACCGCTGACGCGGTCCCCCTCGTATTTCATCAAAGATGAAACAGGGATGATAATTTTAGCATTCTCTTTACTTACTTGAAACTTTGACAAATAAATGATAAAATAATTTCATCATTTATTGTGAGGTGCATTTGTTTTGACTAAAAAAGAGCGAGCAACAAAAATCTGTGAGTTATTAAAAACAGATTATCCGGAAGCAATCTGCCAGCTTAATGCAGATACACCTTTCCAATTACTTGTTGCAACCCGTCTTTCTGCTCAATGCACTGATGCAAGAGTTAATCTTGTGACCCCGGCATTATTCCGGAAATACCCGTCTGAAAACGAACTTGCCGAGGCAGATATCGAAGATGTCGAAAACCTTATCCATTCCTGCGGTTTTTACAGAGCAAAAGCAAAAGATCTGGTTGGAATGGCTAAGAATGTAAGAGATATTTATAACGGTATTCTTCCCGATACTATTGACGAACTAACAAAGCTTCCCGGAGTTGGCAGAAAAACCGCTAACCTTATTGTTGGTGATGTTTATAAAAAGCCTGCCGTGGTTGCAGATACTCACGTTATAAGAATTACAAATCTTTTAGGTCTGACAGATTCCAAAGACCCGAAAGCAGTTGAAATGCAACTAAAAAAGATTTTGCTCCCTGAAGAAAGCAATGATTTTTGTCACAGAATTGTCCTTCACGGACGAGCAGTATGCATTGCAAGACGACCCAAATGCGACCAATGTTGCCTTAACGATGTTTGCAAACACTATTCTTCAAAAAATAAAAGAGGTTAAAATGAATTATTCAAAAGGAAGAAAAACTTATATTATTATATCGGCTATTATTTTATTAGCGGTTCTAATAACAATCTTTGTTCTGTCTGCCCAGAATGGCGAAGAATCGTCTTCTACAAGCGGTTTTTTCACAGAATTGATTGAAGCTGTTTTCGGACAAGCTGCAAATGAATCTGTTATAAGAACTCTCGCTCATTTCTGCGAATTTGCAGGTTTAGGTCTTGTTATGTGCAATTTCATTTTCGCTTTAAAAGACAAGCTCAAACCATTTCTGAGCATTCTTTTTTCCGCGGGTTATGCCACAACAGATGAAATTCATCAATTTTTTGTCCCCGGACGAGCTTGTCAGTTATCCGATTGGGCAGTAGATTTCACCGGAATTGTTTTTGGTGTTGTGGTGTTTTGTGTCTTTTTCTTTATAATCCGTACAATAAAAAACAAACGACAAGGCAGATAAAAGAACAAGCAACCTGATTTGGTTGCTTGTTCTTTTTCTGATAATTTAATTATAATATACTTTTTAAAGTTTTGCGGTACTGCACATACGCCTTCAAATCGATACTACGAACAGGACTTCTGCGTAAAAGCTTAAGTAAAACTATAACTCTGTCTCGAAAATTTCCCCAGGGTTTTTGCTTACCTGTAAAATGATAGAAATAAATATCTGAAAAATCATCAATTACATTTGCTTTTTTCAGAACACCTGCATAACCTAACAAAACATTACAAGCCGAAGGCAAATGCAAACCTTCTTTTTCATGCCAATCGGAGTAGAATTTACTGATTACATCCTGATCGCCAAATGGTCTTCCTGCTTTTACGCACTCATCATGTGCCTCTTCTATCAAAGAAATCATTGCATCATAATGCGCTTTATCAGGTTCTATCACCATAAGACCCGAATTTAAATGTATCCAATCCGGATGTAATTCTTTTCCGGCAGCTACTGCAGACAAATGAGGCTTTTCAAACAAAAAATCCATATTCTTGAAAACTATTGCATCTGCATCAAGAAAAACAATTTTATCAAATTCGGTTAAGGCAAACAATCGCAGCTTTGTTATGGTATCTTTCCAATAATGATTTGTTTCAACCTGTTCTGTTTCGGAATCTGCGAATTTAATGTACTTAACATTATTTAAAGTTAATTTTTCAATAACAGTTGGTTTTATATTATCCGGAACTAAAACGTAAAAAGGTATTTCTGTTTTTGTGTTTTTTACAGATTGTGCTAAAGTCAAAGCACCTTTTAAATAATTTTCATTAGTAATAAGGGTAACGTACGCAATATTCATATTCACTTATCCTCCGTAAAAAAATCGATTAAACATCATAAACAAATTACGTATGGTATATGCAAAACGACGTTATATCTGAATAATAACACAAAGGTTTTTAATTACCATTCTTTAATTATTTCCGGATTCTGGAAAATCTCATCGAGCTTTTTAATGAAGGGCATTACATCATTGAATGCACCAATTCTATGGTCGAACATTAGTGTAATGGGTAATGTCTTTTTAGTTGCAATATCCACTTCGCCTTTTTCATTTCTGAATGCATAATCGGTATCTTTAACAACACCCATTGCAAAAAGGAAAACCTGAGGATAAAGAAGCGGTGTATATGTAACATTACCGCTTAAGCCATCATACAAAACACCCCAGTTTGTCATACAAACAGATCCTTCGTTAAGCTCTTCAATAAGGAGCATTGAACCATCACGTGGAGCGGGTTTCAAGCGTCCGTCAAGCTTGGCAACCTTATGCTTACCAACATAACCTGTAACGGTCTGAGCAATTGTTGCTTTAATATCACCCTTCAAGAGAAGACCGATGGTCCTTTGAGTAACAACATCAAACATAACCTTATCCAAATCTGTTGTTTTCAATCTTTCGAAAAGCTCTGTTATCTGTTCAGAAAGCTCTTTTAAGGTTTTATTTTCCGTTTCTCTTACTTTTATGGGGAAGGTTTCACCATTTTCCAACAAAACAGGCATAGCAATATCAATATGCTTTTTCATTATCAATGTACCGCAGGAATTGGTTGTATTAAACTCAATATGCGAATTGAGCTTTGGTGCGGCTTTAAGACCCTCTGCAAGAATTTTCATCATAAGAGTATTGAAAGAAAGCTCGTAACCGCAATTTTCTTTCAACTGATGAAACTCTTTCCATAATTTTGTAATATCTGCTTCGTAGTTATAACCGCAGGTGGGGGAATTCTGTTGGGCTTTTGTAAGAATATAGCCTGAAACTCTGCTCCTAAGTCCAAAATATTTTACCTTGTCCTCGGGAAGAGGTTTATTTAGTGTAGCTTTTAAAAACTCTTTAAAACTCATTTTCTCTCAGCACAAAAATCTTGTGCGTTCCCTTTCATATTATGTTTTAAACTATAACATCTGACCACTGTTTTGTCAATTGAAATACTATTGACCGAACACTGAAAAGACTGTATAATTTTAACATATCTTTTTCATAGGAGCTGTGATTATGAATTCTTTTGAGAAAATCAAACGAAAAGCATTCAATCTTATCGGTCTTGTTGTTAACAAGGTTGGTCAGAACGAGGCGCAGAATACAGAAAATCTTGACAGAACAGTTACCGATGGTATGCCCGAACTTTTAAGAACTGCCGCTGCAGAGGGAACTGTTCTTTTAAGAAATGATAATGTTCTCCCTTTTTCCGAAAATGAAATCATTTCCGTTTTCGGCAGAGTACAGTATGACTATATGTTTGTTGGTTACGGCTCAGGCGGAGATGTTATAAAACCCTACACCATCAATTTAATGGAAGGGCTTAAAAATTCAGGAGCCAAAGTCAATACTGAACTTGCAGATATTTACGAAAAATGGTGCAGGAAAAATCCGCCCGACCACGGTTTCTGGGGGCATTGGCCTCTTTATTATGAAGAGATGCCCATTGAAACAAGTGTAATTGAAAATGCCGCAAAAAAGAGCGACTGTGCCGTCGTTGTAATCGGTCGTTCCGCAGGTGAGGACAGAGAAAACAAGCTTGAAGAAGGTAGCTATTATCTAACATCTGATGAAAAATCTCTTATCGAGAGAGTTAATGCAACATTCAAAAAGACAGTTGTTGTTCTGAATATCGGCAGCATTATCGATATGAGCTGGGAAAAAGAGCTTCTCAAAAACGACAGTGCAATTCTCATTCCCTGGCAGAGCGGTATGGAAAGCGGTAATTCCCTTGCAGATGTGCTTTTAGGTAAACAAGAGCCATCAGGTAAACTTACCGACACCATAGCTGAAAATTATTGGGATTACCCTTGCTCAGAAGATTTTGGCGAAAAGGAATACAACAACTATACAGAAGATATTTTTGTTGGCTACAGATATTTTGAAACCTTTGCCAAGGACAAGGTGCTTTATCCTTTTGGCTTCGGTCTCGGCTATTCTGAATATAAAAGAGAGCTTATAAGCGGTGAGGTTAAAGACAACACAGTAACACTTAAAGCATCAACCGAAAATATTGGTAATTATTGCGGTAAAGATGTTTTGCAGATTTATGCCGAAGTGCCACAAGGCACTTTGGGTAAACCGTCAAGAGTCCTTTGTGATTTCAAAAAATCAAAGGCACTTTCAAAGGGTGAAAAAGAGGAATTCGAATTCAACATTCCTTTCTATACATTTGCTTCTTACGATGATAGTGGTATAAGCGGTCATAAATCCTGCTACATACTTGAAAAAGGAACATATAATTTCTATCTTGGTGCTGATGTACGTTCGGCAGAAAAAGTCTTTTCCTTTGATATTCCTGAAACAATTGTTTTAGAAATTCTCAAAGAGGTTTGTGCGCCTAAAGAGAGCTTTGAAAGAATTGTTGCAAAAGATGAAACCCGAAATATTGCTTACAAAAAAGAAAATGTTCCTGTTTCTACAGATAACTTAAGAGAAATAATTGTCAAAAATCTTCCCAAGGATTGCGGACAAACAGGCGATAAAGGCTTAAAGCTTCAGGATGTAAAGGACGGCAAATGCACCCTTGATGAATTTGTTGCACAGCTTTCATTGGATGAGCTTGAAGCAATTTCCCGTGGCGACTACACTATGAACAGCAAACTGGGTAACGAGGGTAACGCAGGTGTTCTAGGTGGTGTAACAAAATCCTTGCGTGACAAGGGCGTTGCTCCCCTTACAACTACCGATGGACCTTCGGGTATTCGTATTAAGGCTTGTTGTTCACTTCTTCCTATCGGTGCATCTGTTTCTGCAATGTGGAACACAGATTTAGCATATGAAATGTATAAAAAAATCGGTAGTGAAATGAAAGTTAAAGGCTCTGATATTCTTCTTGCACCGGGTATGAATATTCACAGAAGTCCTCTTTGCGGAAGAAACTTTGAATATTTCTCAGAAGACCCATTTGTAACAGGTAAAACTGCTGCTGCAGTTGTTGAAGGTGTGCAGAGCGAGGGTGTTTCAGCTTGTCCCAAGCATTTTGCTTGTAACTCTCAAGAAACCAACCGTAACCGCACAGATTCAAGGCTTTCCGAAAGAGCATTGAGAGAAATTTATCTTAAAGGCTTTGAAATCTGCGTAAAAGAGGCGAAACCTCTCTCATTAATGACATCTTATAACAAAATCAATGGTGTTTGGGGACATTATCACTATGACCTTTGCACAAGAATTTTAAGGAACGAATGGGGCTTCGGTGGTCTTGTTATGACAGACTGGTGGATGCAATACACAAACAGTCCCGAATTTCCCGAAATTAAAGATAACGGCTATCGTGTGAGAGCAGGTGTTGATGTTCTTATGCCCGGTGGCAAAAGAACAGGCAAGAAAAAGCCCGACGGTACTTTACTTAAAACCTATGGCAAAAAAGACGGCATAACACTTGGTGAAATGCAGGAAACAGCTAAACATGTGCTTAACGTGGTAATGAAGCTGAAATAAAACTTAAAACAATCCGAAAAAGGACTCACACCCTTTTTCGGATTGTTTCTTATTTTTCTATTAATTCGTTTATCTGCTTTTCTGTAGCTTTCGCCCATTCATATTGTTCCATATATTTACCGAAATATTTAGTATTTTCGTTTTTACCGTTTTCGAGAAAATCATAATAATCGCAGGCGAATTTACTTTTATCTATACTTCTCTGGTTTCTGTTATCAACAAGAATATCAAGAATTCCTGCTTCTTCAAGAGATGTTCTTAAGGATTTCAAAACCTTTCTGAAAAGGGACTGAACAGTTTCATCATAATTTCTGCCTTCCCAAAGAACTGAAATAGCTTGTTCGGTATTAACTACACCGCCGTTTCTATCTACGAGGAGTGCAAGCAGCTCTTTACTCTTTGCACTCGGGAATGAAACAGATTTACCATCTACAAAAACATCAAAATAGCCGAATGTTTTTATAAACACCCTATTTTCTGTTACCGCATCTTTAATAAGAAGTGCTTTTTCATAAGCCTTTTTAATATCTTCGGGTTCATATGGCTTCATAACATAATCTACCGCATCAACACCAAATGCTTCAAGGGCATAGTTACCATAGCTTGTGGCAAAAATCACGCGTATATTCGGATTTATGGCTTTTATTCTTTTGGCAAGCTCAATTCCCTTTATAACCGGCATTTCTATATCAAGAAATGCAATATCTACTTTATTTGTTGCAACATATCCTAAAGCATCAAGAGGGTTATTGAATTTAACAATTTCATCGGTTATCCCTAAACCTCTGCAAGTATCTTCAAAATCTTCAAGAGCGAGAAATTCATCATCCACAGCCATTATTCTCATTTTTCTTCCTCCTTGGGTATTACTATTGTTACCTTTGTGCCCACACCTTCAACACTTTTAAGTATAACCTGAGCACCTAACATTTCTTTAAGACGGGTTTTTATATTGCTCATACCAACATGGGAACGTCCGTCATCTTTTTGCTCATTTATATCAAATCCCACACCATCGTCTTCTATGAGTACAAATATATTATTCTCATCTTCATAAGTTGATATTTTAAGGGTTCCGCCATCGACCTTTTGGTTAATTCCGTGCTTAATGGCATTTTCTGCAATAGGTTGAATTGTCAATGGTGGTATAAGGAAATCCTCAAATTCAATATTATATTCAACATTTAATCTGTCACCAAAACGCAAGCTTTCAATATAAACATAATTCTGAACGTGTTCTATCTCTTTTTTAAAAGGAATCGGTTCTTTTTCAGTTAAAGAATCCATATTGGCTCTTAAATAATTCGAAAACTTAACTATTGCAGTTTCTGCAGATTTGGGATCTTTTTTCGTAAGATATTTAATGGTATTAAGAGCATTATATAAAAAGTGGGGTTGAATCTGACTTAACATCAGAGTCATATTCATATCGCCCAATTCTTTTTGCAATTCCGCAGTTCTGCGCGCCTGTTTAAAAGCTTCAACCGTATCTCCGAAATGAACAAAAACAACACTCGATATAAATACCATACATGCCACAGGCATAATATAAGAAACATTTTGAGAAATATATCCGTTCAAATAAAAATTCTCAATTACAATTCCTGCGGATGTTGCACAATAAACAACAAGATATAACACAGCGAATTTTTTATGAGCTATAATTTTTTCTGCAATCTTATATATAAGGATTATATCCAATAAATATGTAACAGACTGAAGCCACATATATGCTGTTGCCATATAAATATAGTCGTATAAAACATAAGGCACAAAGGCACAAATAAGGAATAGTCCTGAAAATGCCACAAGACTGCCCTGTCTCATTTTTATACCCATCACATTTATCAGGTGCATCAGCATCGAAAGTTTAATTATATATGTAGATACATATATAAGAGAGGTCATAATCTCATAATTTAAGTCCCCGAAAAGCCCATGGGAGACCATATACCCCTCATTAGTTATAAGCATTCTGAATGCAAAAGCAAAACAGAGAACAAACAGCCAAAACTGACCGCCAACATCTTTGTTTAATATTCCTAACAGCAATACTGCTATAGCTATAAAAATTACTATGCCTATATAAAAATAACGTTGTGCAAGTGTTCCCATTTCCCTGGAACGAAACTGCTCATAGGTAGAAAGCGTTGGTACTGCCGTAAGACCGCTGGAGAAATTACAGGTCATTTCGATAACAATTTCGCAATCGTGTTTTTCGCCGTCTTCAAAATTGAATGGTATTGCATAAGATTCAACTGTTGTAGAATAACCGGTGCCGGGAATACTACGATTGGAAAACACACATTCCCCATTAATAAAAACCTTGCATTCCCCTGAAAGATTAGGTACGCTTACCACAAAAGGCTTGCTTGCAGTTATATTTTCAAGATTTATGCGATAACTTGCATTACCGCCATTGGAAAGCTTATTTCCATAAATATTATACGTGGTCCAGGAAGATGGAACCTGAACAAAAGCATCTGCCGCAGGCTTTTTCGAAGAATCTGAGATTATATGTTCTCCCCAAAAAAACTCCCATTCACCTGATAAATATACAAATTCGCCATTATCAAGATTGTATTTGCTCATATCTGCTTTTGCAGAATTTATATTAACTTTATTGATTAAATCCGGCAAAAATGTAGAAAAGAAAGGTAATGATATACCTACTACTATTGTAAGAAGAACAGCAACGAAAACAATCAGATTGCGTTTAAATTTGTCAGTAACCTTATTAACCAAGCCGTTCCCTCATTTCTCTTCCTTTTATTACAAATAATTATAACTTACAAATGAGAATAAATCAACATATAATTGTGAAATTATCGAAACCTTTTCGAGAATAAAAATTCGGTCTGCGAAATCAAATTTCAACAGACCGAAAATCTTTTTTATTTATAATTTCTCATATAGTGTTTATAGAAAGCCACTGCATTACCGATAGCCTTTAATGATATATTTTCATTTTCACTATGGACACTTGCAAACTGCTGACTATCCATTTCAATAGGAGCAAACCTTATAACACAATTACAAATATCACTTAAATGCCTTGCATCAGTTCCTGCAGGGAGAATATATGCCGCACTTGCAACATTCGGGAATATTTCTGCAATACATTTTTTTGTATATATGAATGCAGGTTTTGACATATCCGCAGGCTTGTGGTACTCGTTATTTTCTCCGTCTTCAATTTCAACACCGTATTTTTCTGCAATTTTCTTAATTGCTTCAATATCCTTTTTTAAATCCTCGTCATTGACGCAACGGAGCATTGCTTTTGCAATGCATTTTTTATCATCCCTTGAACCTGAAATCTCATTAAATGAGCAGGATGTGCCTATCATTGCCCCTGCCTGTGCATTGAGTTTAGGCATCGCCCATTTGATAAGTCCGCCAAAGCACCATAGGTTACTGAAAAGAATTGTCATAACAAATGGTGTATATGGACAAAGGTTTTCAAACATCGCTTTTACTTCGGGATAAAGACGACGAATGAAAATATTTTTTGAGTTTACCTCTGCTATAAAAGCAGACATTCTTGCAACCGGGGTATTCACATTTGCCGCAAGTCCTGTATGAGAATTGCCTTCTTCGGCGGTGCATACAAGACGGTGAACTCCCTTTTCATGAACTGCCATCATAGCACATTTACATTTCATTCCTGCAAGTGGCGGGTCGATTATCGCACCACCCTCATCAAGAATAGTTTCAAATGTTATGCCATGTTCTTCAAAATATTTAAGAGCGGTTGGTATTCCGTCACCTGATATTTCTTCATTATGAGAAGAGCCTATATATAGATTTGTTTCGGGCACAAACCCATCGCTGAGCAGTTCTTCAAGGGCTTGAAATTCTGCAAAAAGTGGTGTTTTGGTATCAACTGCACCCCTGCCCCATAGAGCATCATCAAAAACTTCACCGCAAAAACCCGGGTGAGTCCACTCACCCTTTGCCTCAACAACATCGTGGTGGGACATAACCATAATATTTCTGCTTTCATCCTTACCTTTAAGCTTATAAATCCAGCAGTCATCGGAAAAAATCATTTTCTCGCATTTTTCGTGAACCAAAGGAAAGAGTTTTTCAACTGTTTCTCTTAACTTTTTAAACTCCGTATCATTATACTCATCTTTTTTAGACACAGTCTCGCAACGAAGCATCTCACCTAATTTATGAGCATATTCAGTTTGCTCTTCTTTGGTTTTATGTATAATTTCATCAGTCAGCTTACGGGATTTAATTTTTACTTTAATAGCATTGAAAAGTAAAATGCAAATAAAAATCAGAATTACAAAACCCAAAATAATAAAAGCATATTTCATTTTATCACCTGAATAAATTTCTTTTCTAAATTATACCACCAACGATAAATAAATCAAGGTTATATACTTTTATATATTCTTGAAAAAGAACATAATATATGATAAGATATTAAATTAGAGAAATATCGCAAAGGAGAAAATCAATATGATTAACAATACTCAAAGAACAGCGATTATTGAAAAACTGCTTGGTACAGGCGTTGAAATCCCCTGTCCAGACGGAATTATTATTGAAGAGAATGTAAAAATCAAAAAAGGTACTATTATTCTCCCCAATACAGTTATTATGGGTGAAACTGAAATAGGTAAAGATTGTGTAATCGGACCAAACTCATATATTTGCGATACAATTATCGGTGACAACACCAAGCTTAACAACACCCAGAGCTTCAATTCAGAAATAGGTTCAGGTGTTACTGCAGGGCCTTTCGTTCATATAAGACCCAACTGCAAAATTGCAGATAATGTTCATATCGGCAACTTTGTTGAGGTTAAAAACTCAACAGTTGATGAAGGCAGTAAGCTTCCTCATCTTCTCTATGTTGGCGACTCTGATGTTGGTAAAGATGTTAATTTTGGTTGCGGTTGCGTAACAGTAAATTATGATGGAAGGAACAAATCGCGAACAACTGTTAAAGACGGAGCTTTTATCGGATGTAACACTAATCTTGTTGCTCCCGTTACAGTTGGTGAAAATGCTTTCACTGCCGCAGGTTCAACAATAACAGAGGATGTTCCCGATAATTCACTTGCAGTTGCAAGAAACAGACAAACAGTAAAAAAAGATTGGGTTAATATTAAAAAGCCTTATAAAAGGCAACATAATAAATAATCGGAGAAATTAAATTACAATGTTCAACAAATTCAAAAAAGACAGCGGAAATTCCACCTATGATTTTTTAGTTGTAGGTCTTGGAAACCCGGGAACAAAATATGAAACAACCCGCCACAATGCAGGTTTTCTTTTCATTACTTATCTTGAGGACAAATTAAACTTCAAAGCTAAAAAATTGAAATTCCACGCTCTCATAGGCGATGCTAAAATAGGAAGCAGCAAGGTCCTTTTTATGAAACCGCAAACTATGATGAATAATAGCGGTACTGCTGTTGCGGAATGTGCAAAATTCTATAAAATCCCCGTAGAAAATATCATAGTTGTTTTTGATGATATTTCATTGGAACCCGGTAAGCTTCGTATAAGACGAAAAGGCTCTGCAGGCGGACACAACGGAATAAAAAGTCTTATTGCCCATTTAGGCTCAGAGAATTTCCCGAGAATTAAAATCGGCGTTGGCGCTAAACCTCACCCTGATTATGATTTAGCCGATTGGGTTCTTGCAAATTTCCCTAAAAAAGATATTCCTGCTGTGAGAAATGCTATTGAAGACGGTGCAAATGCTCTTGAAATGCTTGTAAAAGGTGATTTTGAAGGCGCTATGTCAAAATATAACGGTTAGAGTGAGTATATGTCAGGCTATAAACAACTTCTTCAGAATTCAATTCAATACACAGATGTTGTTCGTTACATCGGTGCAGATATGTGTCCCTCCGGAATTGTGGGATTACCGCCTGCACCAAAAGCACATCTTGTTTTTTCGCTTTGCGAGGAATTTTCTCGCAGAGCTATTGTTGTTTTGCCCGATGAAAGCAGTGCCCGAAAATTCACCGCAGATATAAATGAATTAAGCGGTAACAAAGAAATTGCAGGATTTTATCCTGCAAGAGATTTTTCCTTTAATTCTTCACAAGGTCAGTCAAGAGAATACGAGCAATTAAGAATTAAAACCTTGTGCGGAATTTTAAAAAATGAATATAAACTTGTTGTCTGCTCAGCAGAATCCGCTTTACAACTGACAATTCCTCCCGAAGAACTTAAAAAGCGTACATTCAAAATAGATTTCAACACCGAAGTATCAACCGAAAAGGTTACTGAAACCCTCATTTCCGCAGGCTTTAAAAGAGCTGAAAGTGTTGAAGGTGCAGGTCAGTTTGCCGTAAGAGGCGGTATTATTGACTTTTTTCCACCCGATTCGCCCCAACCTGTGAGAATTGAACTTTGGGGCGATGAGGTTGATACAATTTCACTTTTCGATGTTTCAACTCAAAGAAGAACAGAGAGTCTTGATTTTTGCGAAATCACCCCATCAACCGAAATCGTTTTTGATAATGAAGAAGCTTTAAAAAATAAAATTGAAAAATTTATTCCAACTGTTTCAGGCAAAGGCTCAAAAAAGGCAAAAGAACAGTTAAATAAAGATATTGAAATGTTGAAATCCGGAGTTAAACTGCAATCCGTTGATAAATATCTTTCTCTTGCCTATGAAAATCCGGCTTCAATTTTTGATTATATGGATGATGCTTTCCTTTTTGTTTGCGAAAGCGCAAGCGTTAAAGACAAGGTTCAGAACTCTTCAAAGCTTTTTTTACAGGAAATCAAAGCACAGTTTGAAAACGGTGTTCTGACAAAAAGACTTGACCGTTTTTCTTTAACCTTCCCTGAATTGCTTTTAATTTACGAAAAAAAGAAAGCAATTTATATAGATAACTTTACTCGGGGCAGTTTTGATACTCCCGTTAAAAGTCTTACAACCTTTAATGTTCAGCAAAATCCTCTCTGGAACGGCTCATTAGAGGTGCTACTTGATGACGTGAAGCCATCACTTTCAAAAAAAGAAACCTGTATTATTTTTGCCGGTACGGAAAAAAGTGCGAATTCTCTTGTGGAAGCTTTGGAAACCGAAGATATTAAAGCTATGTTTTTCCCTGTTCCCCCTGCGCAGTTCCCCAAAAATACAGTAAGTGTTTTATCAGGTGGTTTATCGGGCGGATTCCGTTATCCAAGCGAGAAATTTAATATTATTTCTTATGGCAAAGGGGCCCATAAATCCACCCAAAAACGCAAAAAGAACTACAAAGCCGCTGATGCAATTCAAAGCCTTGAAGAACTATCAAGAGGCGATTATGTTGTTCATTCCGTTCATGGTATCGGTATTTTTGACGGTATTCAGAAATTAGAGGTTTCCGGTCTTACCAAGGATTTCATAAAAATCACCTATGCAAAAGGTGATGCTTTATATGTTCCTGTTACCCAGCTTGACCTTGTTTCAAAATATATCGGTCCTAAGGACGATACCAAAACTCTCAAGCTTTCTCGTTTAGGCGGTAATGATTGGGAGAAAATGAAAGCTCGTGTCAAAGCTTCTGCCAAAAATATGGCAAAAGAACTTATTGAGCTTTATTCCAAAAGAATGAAAACCGCAGGCTTTGCTTTCTCCCCCGATATTGATATGCAAAACGATTTCGAAAGACGTTTTGAGTATGATGAAACCGAGGACCAGCTCCGCAGTATCAATGAAATAAAAAAAGATATGGAAAAGCCTCATCCGATGGACAGACTTCTTTGCGGTGATGTTGGCTTTGGCAAAACCGAGGTTGCTTTAAGGGCGGCTTTCAAATGTATTGCAGACGGCAAACAATGTGCGATTCTCGTTCCCACAACAATTCTTGCACTCCAGCATTACAATACAATTCTCCGCCGTTTTGAAGGCTTTCCCATTGAAGCGGATATGCTTTCACGTTTCAGAACGCCAAAAGAGCAAACAAAAATTATCAAAGCTCTCAAACGAGGAGCAATTGATATTATCGTAGGCACTCACCGCCTTATTTCAAAAGATATTGTTTTTAATGATTTAGGACTTATAATCGTTGACGAAGAACAGCGATTTGGTGTTGGACAGAAAGAAAAACTTAAGGAAATGTATCCCGATGTTGACTGCCTTACCCTTTCTGCAACCCCAATTCCCCGAACAATGAATATGGCGATGTCAGGTATTCGTGATATGTCTGTTATTGAAGAAGCTCCCCAGGACCGTTTTCCCGTTCAGACCTATGTTTTGGAGCATGATTGGGAAGTTATCACAGAAGCTATGGCAAAAGAAATCCGTAGAGGCGGTCAGGTTTATTATCTTCACAACAAAGTGAACACCATTGATAAAACTGCCGCAACAATTCACGAATTTTTGCCCGATGCCAATATCGGAATTGCTCACGGAAAAATGAGTGAGGATGAGCTTTCAGAGGTATGGCGCCAGCTTTTAGAGGGTGAAATTGATATATTAGTCTGCACCACAATTATCGAAACAGGTGTGGATGTACCCAATGCAAATACTTTGATAATTGAGAATGCAGACCATCTCGGACTTGCTCAACTTCATCAGATAAGAGGCCGTGTCGGTCGTTCTGCAAGGCGTGGCTTTGCTTACCTTACCTTTAACCGAAACCGAGAATTAACAGAAATTGCCCAGAAACGACTTACTGCAATCCGTGAATATACAGAATTCGGCTCAGGCTTTAAAATCGCTATGCGAGACCTTGAAATCCGAGGTGCAGGCAACCTTTTAGGCTCGGAGCAACACGGTCATATGGAAGCGGTCGGTTACGATATGTATATGAAGCTCCTTTCCGAAGCGGTTATTGAAGAAAAGGGCGAAGATACAAAAATCAATCAAAAAGAATGCCTTATTGACATTCGCATTGATGCCCATATTCCTGAAACCTATATTGAAAGCCTGCCTCAAAGACTTTCCATTTATAAGCGAATTGCAGATATAAAAACCGAGGAAGATGCTTCCGATGTTCTCGACGAGCTCATCGACCGTTTCGGCGAACCTCCCGCAGGTGTTGAGGGTCTTGTAAAGGTTGCTCTTTTAAGAAACACTGCCGCAGCAATGGGCATTTATGAAATCGGGCAGAATAATAACAGTCTTCTTTTATATGTTGAAGAAATTGATATGCAGAAGGTGGCTCTCCTTGTTAAAGGAATGAGAGGGAGAATTTTAGTTTCAAAAGGACCTAAACCATATATAACAGTGAAAAAATCAAGCGGTCAGTCACCACTTGATACATTGGAAGAAGCATTTAATCTATTGAGAGAGGAAGTAAAAAATGACATTTGAATATAAACCCCAGGGCGTTTGCTCAAGAAATCTCACCTTTGATATAGAAAACGGAATTGTTAAAAACGTTAAATTTCAAGGTGGTTGCCACGGTAATCTTCAAGGAATTGCCGCACTTTGCGAGGGTAAACCCGTTGAAGAAATCATAAATGCAGTTTCGGGAATCCGATGTGGCTTTAAATCTACATCCTGCCCCGACCAGCTTGCAAAAGCACTTAAAAATGCGCTTGAAAGTGAGGAAAATTAAATGAAATACCTTATTTTAATTGCCGATATTGATGAATTTAACCCCTGCAAAAACAGTCTGGGTGAGCTTGTAAAAAAGGAATATAAAATCAAGCATATGCCCGCTTTTGACTTCTCATATAATGACCACAACTGCACAGTAGTTTGCTTTGGTATAGGCAAGGTTAATGCAGCTTTAGGTGCAGCACTTGGTCTTAATTATGATAGCTTTGACGGAGTTATCAACACAGGCTGGAGCGGTGCAGTTTCAGGCGTTTTCAAGGGTGATATTATCGTTTCTGATTCCTGCGTTGAATGTGACTTTGACTTGACACCCATCGGAAGACTTCCCGGACAGAAGCCCGGTCAGGAGGATTACATATATAAATGTGATAACAACCTTTACAAAGCCGCTTGCTCTGTTGAAGGCTTCAAGCACGGAAACCTTGGAACAGGCGATTTCTTCCTTACTAACAAAGATTTAGGACAGAAATATAAAGAAATATTCAATATAAATGCTTTTGATATGGAAAGCGGTGCTTTAGGTGCAGTTTGCTATCTTTTGAATATACCCTTTGTAAGCATCAGAAAAATTTCTGATAATGCAGATGATGTTTCAGTTGGCGAATACACAAACTCCGTTGTTTCCGATGTAACTGCATTTTCTGATATTGTTTTGAAAGTTCTTGAAAAGATATAATAAAATATAAAAATTTACCGCCCTCGGTTTTCCCGAGAGCGGTTATTTTATGCACAGAATTTTCAGGCAATTCACGGACGACAAAAACATTTCCCGTCGCCACCTGAAAAAACACCGCTGACGGCATAGTGCTTGTTTACCTCATACTATGCTCATCAACGGTTTTTTGTTAATAAATTTCTCGGATTAAGATGCAGAAGGCAGATTTGGTGAGCAACCGCGTACAAAGGTACGCCGAGTGAGCCAAATCAACTTATGCGCTTAATCAATCATCGAACTTGGAAATAAAGGCTCTTGTACGCTCTGACTTCGGATTATCGAAAACCTCTTCGGGTGTACCCTCTTCCGCAATAACACCATCATCCATAAAGATAACCTTTGTGGAAACAGCTTTTGCAAAGGACATTTCGTGGGTAACAATTACCATTGTGGTTTTCTCTTCCGCAAGACCTTTGATAACCTTGAGAATTTCGCCTGTTAGCTCAGGGTCAAGAGCAGATGTTGGTTCATCAAAGAACAGAACCTTAGGTTCAAGCATCAATGCTCTTGCAATTGAAACTCGTTGCTTCTGACCACCTGAAAGCTCACAAGGATAGTTTTCCAACTTATCAGAAAGACCAACTTTACGAAGAATTTCTTTTGCTTTTTCAACAATTTCATCGTGGATTTGTTTTTTGTTATGTTTATAATCTTCCCGCTCTTTTGCAAGTAATTCTGCCGCAAGAGTTACATTTTTAAGCACATTATATTGGGGAAAAAGGTGAAAATCCTGGAAAACGAGACCTATAAGAAGCTGACGTTTTCTTTTTTCTGTGGCGTTTTCTTTTTTCTGTGTGCCGTCAAAGAAAACCTCACCGTCAACTGCTATATAACCACTGTCGGCAGTTTCAAGCTGATTAATACAACGGAGAATTGTGGTTTTACCGCTACCGGAGGAACCGATAATGCTTAAAACCTCGCCCTCTTCAAGATTGAAGCTGACACCCTTTAAAACTCTGGTCTTTCCAAAGCTTTTCATTAAATCCTTAACTTCAAGTACAGACATTGTAAAAGCTCCTTTCGACCTTAAATTTTATAATAATCAAGCTTCTTTTCGATTTTGCTGAAAACAACCGTAAGAAGACCATTAAATACAAGATAGAAAATTCCTGTTGTAAGCAACGGCCACAAGATTCCGCTTGATTTGATAAAAGCTTGTCCTGCCCAGATAAGCTCATAAACCGAAATAACTCTTGCAAGAGATGTATCTTTAACAAGGGTAATAATTTCATTACTCATCGGGGGTATAATTCTCTTAACAACCTGCATAAGTACAATTTTAAAGAAAATCTGCGACTTTGTCATACCGAGAACCTGACCGGCTTCATACTGACCTTTCGGAATACTTTCAATACCGCCTCTGAAAATCTCAGAAAAATAGCAAGCGTAATTTATTACAAAGGAAATAATAACCGCAACAAATCTATCCATAACGGCCCAGGTTGAAAGCCATTCTACAAAGACATTTGTTGTACCGTTAGCTATCATATCATTTGCCCATGTACTAAGAAGACCGGGACCATAAAAAATAATTATCAATTGAAGCATAAGAGGTGTTCCTCTTATTACCCAGACAATAAATTTTGAAACATATTTCAATGGTAAGAATTTACTCATTGAACCAAAGCTTATAACAAGCCCCAAAGGAATTGCCAACAACAATGTCAACGCAAATATTTCAAGAGAAACTCCAAACCCTTCAAATAATGATTTTATAATTTCAATTACAGGCATTTTAAAAAACCTTTCTCATTTTAACAACACTCAAGGCAGAGCACTCATTCAAGCACTCTGCCACAAGCAGTCAGTATATTTAATCCAATTATTTTACAAGAGTAAGTTCGTATTTTTTAGCAAGAGCATCGAGTGTGCCGTCTGCCATAAATTTATCCATAATCTTGTTGATTTCTGTGCAAGTGTCAGAATTCAATCTGCAACCGATACCATATTCTTCTTCTGTAAGAGAACCTGTTTTGGTAAGAGTTTCATAGCTTGTGCCTTCACCTGTCATAGCATCTGCCATTGTAATGTCAATAACACAAACATCTGCAGCACCTGATTTAACTTCAAGAAGAGCGTCAGACTGAGCAGCAACTTCGGTTACATTAGCGCAATCAGCAACACAAGCAGCACCTGCTGAACCTGTTTCAACAGCAATAGTTGCATCTTTAATAGATTCAAGGTCAACATATTTTTCAGCATTTTCTGCTTTTGTAACGATAACCTGTGCATTAATTACATAAGGATCTGAAATTGACATAGATTTTTTAAGTTCATCTGTGATTGTCATACCATTCCAAACAACGTCAATAGCTTTTGAATTGAGTTCGTTTACTTTCTGATCCCAATCGGAAAGAACAAAGAATTCTGCTTTAACACCAAGTTCTTTACAAACGAGCTCTGCGAACTCTGTATCAAAACCTGTCCATTCATCTGCTTCATCCTTATAATTCATAGGCGCATAGTCTGTTATACCTATAATCATTGTGCCTTTATCTTTAATGTAAGCAAGGTCTGATGTTGCAGCTGCATTTGTTGTACCTTCAGTTGTTGTATCATTGTCACCATTACCGCCACAAGCAGCGAATGCGCAAACGATACCGAGAACGAGAACAACGCTCATTACGATAGCTAATACTTTTTTCATAATAATTTCCTCCGTGTAATCTACTTTTTTATTGTGGGGTTATTTTAGCACTTTAGCGTGATAAAGTAAAGGGGTTTTTACGAAATTCTATTATTTTGTAGGTTTTGCCATAGACCCCTACACAATATCACATTCTTTTATGCAACTTTACCACTTTAACACGCTAAAGCAAGTCAAATATCAAAACAGGTACATATTCTCATTGTAAAAAAACAGTTTTTATGCTAAAATATTCACATAAATCTGACGAGGTTTTTCTATGAATAATTTTCAAAGTCCAATTAACATCAATAATCTTATAAATGAACTCGATAACATTTTAAGCAGAAATGATTATAATTCTGCCCGAGATTTTCTTGAAAAATGGGTGAATATTGCCGAGAACCAAAATGATAATAAATCTTTATTTTCTTTATGCAACGAATGTATTGGTCTTTACAGAAAAATCGGTGATAAAGAAAACTGCTACAAATATTGTCAAAAAGCGCTTGATTTATTAAAGGTATTAAATATTGAAAACACAGTAACAGGTGCAACCGCGTTTTTGAATTGTGCAACTGCCTACAAAGCTTTCGGTGAGGCAGAGAAAAGCATTTCACTTTTTGAAAAGGCTGTTACTTTATATGAAAATCTTTTACGGAAAAATGACCGAAGGCTTGCCGGGCTATATAACAACTTTGCCCTTTCGCTTGTGGATTTAAAAGAATATGAAAGAGCATTAAGTCTTTACGAAAAAGCGATAGAGGTTTTAAACAACAACCCAAAATTCAATTTAGAACAAGCGGTCAGTTATCTTAATATGGCAAACGCCGTTGAAGCTCAAAAGGGACTTGAAAATGCCTGTGAAGAAATTGACGTTTTATTAGATAAAGCAGAAAAGGTACTTGATGAAAACTACTCTGAAACAGACGGCAACTATGCTTTCGTTTGTGAAAAATGCGCGCCTACATTCGGCTATTACGGCAAATTTTTTTACGAAAAAGAATTAAAAGAAAGAGCGAGGGTTATTTATGAAAGGACTTGAGCTTTCAAAGAAATACTATGAAGAATACGGTAAACCAATGCTTAAAGAACAATTTCCTGAAATTGAGCATTTAATTGCAGTCGGTCTCGTAGGTAGCGGTTCAGATTGCTATGGTTATGATGATGATATTTCTCACGACCACGATTTTGAACCGGGATTTTGTCTGTTTGTTCCTGATGAAACTATTATCGATGAAAAAACATTTTTCAATTTAGAAAGAGCATACAGTAAACTCCCAAAGGAATTTTGCGGTTATAAAAGAAGCCTTGTAAAACCCGTTGGCGGAAGCAGAAACGGTGTTTTCAGAACCAAAGATTTTTATAATAAAAAAATCGGCTCACCTGATGGTGAACTGACTTTTGAACAATGGTTCTCCCTGCCCGACTATGCTTTAGCAGAAGCAACAAATGGTGAAATTTTTAAAGATGATTTGGGAGAATTCACTTCAATTCGTAGCAAATTAAAAAGTATCCCCGAAGATATTCTTCTTAAGAAATTAGCAGGAAATCTTCTTATAATGGCGCAAAGCGGACAATATAATTATCCTAGGATTTTAAACCGCGGTGAAACTGCATCTGCACAGCTTTCTCTTTTTGAATTTTCAAATGCGGCTATGAAATGCTATTTTCTTTTAAACGGAAAATATATGCCCTACTATAAATGGCAGTTCAGAGCTTTAAGAGATTTACCTAACGGTGAATTTATTGCAGACTCTCTTGAATTTCTTATATCAACAGATAATAGGGCAGAAAACGCAAATATAAAAAATGAAATAATCAATAGCGTTGCAGAGGAAATAATTAAAATTTTAAAACAACGAGAAATTACCAAAGCCACCTGCAATGATTTGGAAAAACACGCCTATTCGGTAAATGATTTTATCAGAAACGGTGATTTGCGAAACTCACATATACTCACGGGCATATAAAAAATTAAAAGCTTCGGAATTCAAAGCAATTCCGAAGCTTTAATTATTATAACTGATTATAAACCCTTGAAGAAATTCACGAAGAAATTATAAATTGTAGAGAAAAGTTTTTCAATTGTATAGAAGAAATCATAGTTATTTCTTCCGCCCATATCGCCTAACTGAGAATCATCTCTCTGTGCGAGCTCGTTTGATGTAAGGTTATAAGTTTCGTAGGTGGTGAGGTCTGATTCGTTAAGTTCAATAACTCTCGCACCCTGGAACATATTGTTATAGTATGAATTATATGTGCAACCGGGAGTCTGAATAAGGTCCATACCGCCACAATCTGCAACAAAATTGTTTACATGGTCGTGACCAACAACAAGACCGAGCACATCGCCACCTGAAATCATTGCATCCCATTGACCATCGTTACCATAGCTGGGACAGCTCTTCTCAAAGATGTAGCCATCATATTTAGTAATATCGGGAACAGGTGTGTAAACAGTGCCGTCGGAGAAATTGATAGTAGCTTCGCCGAGAGAAATTGCGCCTTCATAGAAAATCATTTCAACAGGTTCCTGAGGAATAATATGCTGGAAAGCCATAGCAGGAACAACTTCACCGCCGTTTTCAGCTGTCATTGCATCACGAGTTGTGTTGTACCATTCAATCTGGTCAGCGTGAACATGGTCATAACCGAGCCATTTGCCGTTTTCATCATGAATGCTTCCGCCACTGTCAAAGCACCAAACATTAAATGCAACCTTGCTTCCGTCGCTTGAAAGGATGGGAACATTATGTGTTGCACAGCCATGAAGAGCAGGATCTGCATCATAAGCCATACATTCATCGTATTTCTGATATGCTGCAAGCTGGTCTTCCTTAACCATACCGCCTTCATCATCGTGGTTACCGAAAACAAAGGTAAAGGGAATATTTCTCTCATCAAGAGGTGCTATCATTTCGTCAATCGCTCTGATATCCTCACCAACAACATTATCTCCTACGAAAACAACAAGGTCGGGTGCAGCGAAATCAAGAGCTTCACGGATAAACTGAAGCACTGCGGGTTCCATAGGATAATCGTCCTGAACGTCTGCAAGGCAAAGTATTTTAAATTTGCCGTTTTTGTTGAACTGAAGCTTTGCATCTTCCTTGTAGCCTGCAAAACTCATTGTTACAAGTGAGAAAAGCATACAAACTGCAAGAACAACAGAAATTACTTTTTTCATTTTTGTATCTCCTTTTTAATTGGGATTTTATGCTATAAGTATATTCTTATTTTTTCAATTTGTCAATTTATTAATTTCAGATTTGAAATGCCTACCCTTTTCCTCGAAATTTTTATAATAGTTATAGCTTGCTGCCGCAGGTGAAAACAAACAGCTTTTTCCTTTTTCGGTTATCTCAGAGCATTTTTTCACTGCATCCTCCATATTTACGGCACAAACCAGGTTTTTGTTTACACCCTTTTCTTTAAGAGCTTTTATTATGTTATGGCCTGTTTCAGGAAGACCGACAAGATTAGAAATATTGCAATCCGACAAAAATTTTATAAAGTCTGTATAATCAATACCTCTGTCAAGTCCGCCAAAAAGAAGAGTATCAACATTACCGAGAGCCTTTACCGCGCCCATAACCGCAGTAGGAATAGTTGCAATACTGTCATTATACCAATTGATACCGCTTACAATGCCAACATATTCCATTCTGTGCTCAATTCCGCCAAAGGATTTTATCGCGTTTCTTACCGCATCGTCACTTACACCGAAAATTCTTGCAACAGCTAAAGCATAAGCAATATCTTGTCTGTTATGTTCGCCTTTAAGATGCTCTGTTGAATTCCAGAGTTCATTAACAAAGGTATCGTTTTTAGCATCTGTAAAGGTTACAGGTATTGAATTACTCTTAAGAACCTTTTTCCAATCAACAACACCCTCAAGGTCTTGCTCCGGATTGTAAATCAAATAATCATTTTCTTTTTGATGAACAGCAATATTAAGCTTTGCTTCAACATAACCTTTAAAGCCTGTTTTATAATGGTCAAGGTGTTCCTGATAAATATTAACAAGAACTGCCACATGAGGTGATGCTTTGGTAAACTCAAGCTGATGTGAGGACATTTCAATAACTGCCACAAGGCTTTCGTCCTCATCTGCCTTTTCAAAAACCGGAACACCGATATTACCTATAAGGCAAGTATTAAGTCCACCTGCTTTAAGCATTTCATAAATAAGAGTTGATGTAGTTGTTTTTCCTTTTGAACCCGTAATTCCAACAACAGTAGGCTTACAAAAGCGCAAAAACATATCCGTCTGGCAGGTAATCTCTGTGGTTTCGGGATAACTTACATCATCTAAAAATGCAATACCCGGACTTTTGAAAACAATATCAAAGTCCCCAAGAGTATTCAGATAATCTTCACCTGAAATAACAGTTATATTTTTATCATCACTCTCAAAGCCGTTTTTATCTGAAATAGTTAAGTGCTTTTCAGGGAGGTGTTTTCTTATATATGAAAGAGTAGATTTGCCCTCTTTGCCCATACCCAGAATAAGAACCTTCTTGTTTCTGATATATTCAATTATACTTGACATTAAAAAATTTCTCTCCTACTCAACAAATGCAAAATTGTTTTTGCCGTTTTTCTTTACGAAATACATGGCTTCATCTGCTTTTTCATATAGCTCCGTATAAGTTTTACCATCAACAGGAAACCTTGCAATACCAATACTGCAGGAAACCTTTTTCTCAGGAGCTACGTCAATCTGAATACTGTTACAGATATTCAATATCTGCTGTGCTTTTTCTTCTATGTAATGCTTATTATCACCAACACCGCTCAAATAGAGGACAAACTCTTCGCCACCCACTCTTCCTAAAATATCAGAACTACGGAAAGAAAGAGAGAGCTTATTTGTAAAATTTTTAAGAAAAACATCCCCTATGTGATGCCCGTATGTATCATTAAGATACTTGAAATCATCAATATCAAACAAGAACAGTGCACCGTTTTCACCATCATCTCTGATGATTTCATTGATTTTTAATGCCGTTGAAATTTTATTCAGAAAACCTGTTAACTGATCGGTCTCCGCCTGAACAATAAGTCTGTTTTTTTCTTTTTTTTCTTTATCGATATCAGTTAATGTGCCTATAAACTGGACAGCGTTTCCGGTTTCGTCATATATAACCGTAAATCTAATTCTATGCCATATACCATCGCCCCGGTTATTTATGATTCTGGCATCAAAACTATTCCTTCTCTGACCTGAAAGAGCGTTACTCAACGCACCAATAAAGGCAGGAACATCTCTGTGGTCAAGCATATCACCATAAGTTATGTTTTCGATGGCATTTGTAATTCTTGTTTTAGTACCTATTGAACGAAGTATTTTAGCAGACGCTTCAAAAACATCTTTTTCTACATCATAATTAAAAATAATGTTATCAGAAAGCTCCTCAATAATCTCGTAACGTGTTTTTTCTTTCTGAAGTTGCATCTGCAAATTCTTGGTACTGTCTATATCAACAATGTTGCAAATAAATGTTTGGTCATTTTTTTGAGCATTGTGCGGTTTACGGGTTGTAATAAGCACCCACTTTTGCTCTCCGCCTTTTTTATTTATTCTGCATTCAAAACGCACAATTTCTCCGGGTGAATAATCAGAATTGATTTTTGTAATGATATTGATAAAGTCATTCTGATTAAAAAGATTAAGACGAACGATATCGCCAACACTTTCATATTCTTCACGTGTATAGCCGAAAATTTCAAAAAAAGCATCATTTGTGTAAATGAGCTTAACTCCATCGGGATGTGGAGAAACAATTGCTATACCTGTAACAGATTCTTTAAGTACAGTTTCAAGAGTTTCTCTTGGTAAATTAGCTTCAAATTCGCCACCAAATCGTTGCATATTCATTCCTCCGAAAGAATTATTAATTTTACTATAACATAAGCAGTAACTTTTAACAAGGATTTTTCAAAAAGACTTGAATAAACATATAATTTTGTATATAATTCATAATTGATATAATATGCAAACAAAATACTAAATATATTACCGGAGAACAATATGCTTGAATTAAAAAACATTTCATTCAACGTGTCCGATGATTTGGGAGAAAAAGAAATTCTTACAGATGTCTCTCTCACTCTTGAGGACGGAAAATTTCTTGTGGTAACAGGCCCCAATGGTGGCGGTAAATCCACTCTTGCAAAAATAATAATGGGAATCCAAAAGCCTACCGGAGGTCAGATTCTTTGGAACGGCATTGATATTACCGATATGTCAATAACAGAAAGAGCAAAGCTTGGTATCGGCTATGCTTTCCAGCATCCGCCTCGCTTTAAAGGTCTTTCTGTCCGTGGACTTTTAAGCCTTGCTCACGGAGAGGATTTACCTGAGGACCAATGCTGCGCTTACCTTACAAATGTTGGTCTTTGCTCAAAGGATTATCTTAATCGCGAGGTCGATTCTTCTCTTTCAGGCGGTGAAATAAAGAGGATTGAAATTGCAACTCTTATGGCAAGAGATTTAAAGCTTGCAATTTATGATGAGCCTGAAGCAGGTATTGATTTATGGAGCTTCAATATGCTTGTTGAAAGCTTTAAAGGCATTTCAAAGAGCCGTAAAGAAAGTATGATAATAATTTCCCATCAGGAAAGAATTATGAAAATAGCCGATGAAATTGCAGTTATTGCAAATGGTGTTGTTTCAAAAAGAGGTCCCGCTGAGAAAATTTTCCCTGAGCTTATGTCACAGTTTGACAATACTTGCACATTCAGATAAAAGGAACTATAAAAATATGAATAATGTAGATAAAAAAATGCTTGAAGCAGTTGCGGATTTACACGAAATCCCACAAGGTGCTTTCAGTCTGAGAAAAAACGGTGAAAGTGCCGAAAGGCGTTCAAGCGCAAATATTATAATTGAACCAAAAAAAGATAAACCCGGTATTGATATAACAGTAAAAGCAGGAACAAAAAACGAAAGTGTTCATATTCCCGTTATCATTACCGAAGCAGGAGTAAACGACCTTGTCTATAATGATTTTTACATTGAAGAGGATGCAGATGTGCTTATTGTTGCAGGTTGCGGAATTCATAATTCAGGCGACCAAAGCAGTGAACACGATGGTATTCATCGCTTCCACATTGGCAAAAACGCCCATATAAAATATGTTGAAAAGCATTACGGTGAGGGTGACGGCAAGGGCGATAGAATACTTAATCCCACAACTGAAATCTTTATGGATGAAAACTCATTCTGCGAAATGGAAAGCGTTCAGATTAAGGGAGTTGACTCTACTAAACGCGATACCTTTGCAAAATTAGAAGCAGGCGCTCGCCTTGTAATTCTCGAAAAGCTTATGACCCACGGCAATCAGGTGGCTCATTCTGATATGGTTATTGAGCTTAACGGCGAAGATGCTTCCTCACAGATTATTTCCCGCTCTGTTGCAAAAGACAATTCCGAACAGGTTTTCTATCCGCGTGCAGTTGGTAATTCAAAATGTAAAGCCCATGTTCAGTGCGACTCAATTATTATGGGTAATGCTCACATCCGTTCAATCCCTGAAATTGCGGCAAACCATTGTGAAGCAAATATTGTTCACGAAGCCGCTATCGGCAGAATAAATAATGACCAGCTTTTAAAACTTCAAACTCTCGGCAAGACCGAAGAGGAAGCAGAAGAAATTATTATCAACTGTTTCTTAAGTTGATTTAGAGTTATTAGAATTTTTAAGGTGATAAAGTATGAAAAGAGTTTTAGCATTCGACTTTGGCGCATCAAGCGGCAGAGCAATTCTTGGTATATTTGACGGTGAAAAAATTGAACTTCAGGAAGTTCATCGTTTCTCTAATGACCCCGTAAAAATTAATGGTACTGTTTATTGGGATGTGCAGAGACTTTTCTTTGAAATCAAGCAAGGTATTCTCAAAGCAAAGGAAGCCGGCGGATTTGACTCCATCGGTATAGACACCTGGGGAGTTGACTTCGGACTTCTTCGTAAAGACGGTACTTTAGTTGAAAACCCTGTTCATTATCGTGATGCACGAAATGACGGAATGGTTGAAAAAGCAACTAAATATATGTCAAAAGAAAGAATGTATGATATTACAGGAATTCAGTTTATGGACTTCAATACTATCTTCCAGCTTCTTTCTCTTAAAGAAAATCGTCCTTACATATTAGAGGAAGCAGATAAGCTTCTCTTTATGCCCGACCTTCTCAACTATATGCTTTCGGGTGTTAAATCAACAGAATATTCTATTGCTACCACCTCACAGATGGTGGATTTAAAAACAAATAATTGGTCAGAAGAAATTCTTGATACCTTCGGAATCGACAAAAATCTTCTTACAGATATTGCGCCCACAGGTGCGGTTATCGGTCAGCTTTCCGATGAAATCTGCGAAGAGCTTGGGGTAACAAAAGCTGATATTGTAAGCGTTGCGGCACACGATACTCAAAGTGCAATTACCGCAACTCCTTGCGAATTTGACGATTTTGCATTTATCAGCTGCGGAACCTGGTCCTTGTTCGGCACAGAGGTTAAAGAACCCATCATAAACGAAGCTTCTAAAAAGCTTAATGTTACAAATGAAGGTGGCTATGATTATACAACCGCCTTTCTTAAAAACATCTGCGGTCTTTGGCTTATTCAGGAAAGTCGCCGTCAATGGATAAGAGAAGGTAAAGAATATTCTTATGCAGAGCTTGAAAAGCTTGCATTGGAATGTGAACCCTTCAAATGCTTTATAGACCCTGATGCTCCTGAATTTGCTCCTATGGGAAATCTTCCCCGAAGAGTTAAAGAATATTGCGAAAAAACAGGTCAGTATGTTCCTCAGACAGTGGGCGAAATTATTCGTTGCATATATGAAAGCCTTGCTCTTAAATATCGCTATACATTTGACGGCATTAAGGAATGCACAGGAAAAGACTATGACAGAATTCACGTTATGGGCGGCGGAACAAAGGATAAGCTCCTTCTCCAGATGACCGCTCAAAGCTGTAATGTAAATGTATATGGCGGTCCCATTGAAGCTACGGCTTTAGGTAATGTTGCAATTCAGCTTATGTCAACAGGTGCTATCAAAGACATTAAAGAAGCAAGAAAAATAATCGCTAAAGGCGAAAATCTTAAGCTTTATGAACCCAAGGACAATGCAGATTGGGAAAAAGCTTACGAAGATTTCAAAAATATTATTAATAAATAATTGGGGAGACTTCTTTTATGACGGCTTCGCCAAGTTTAGAAGCAAAAAATGTAGAGTATGTTCTTGATACGGCAGAGCTTGTTCTCTCATCTTCAAAGGAGCGCCGAGCAGGTTCTGTAGGCGAAGAACAAGCACAACATATTTTTATGAATGAGCTGAAAAAATTCTGCGATGAAACTCATCAGGAACAGTTCAGGACTCACCCGGGTGCAGGTACATTGGCAGAAAAGATTTTATGCGCCCTTTTAATACTTTGTGTAATACTTTTTTACTCGGCTGTAAATACAGGCTCTGTGCTGAAAGCATCTTTTTCTCTTTTAACAAGCCTTGTTATCTTTTGTATTTTTGCATACAAATTCATTTTTGACGGCACAAAACTTGATTTTATCACTCCTGCAAAAATGAGTAAAAATCTTTTGGGGGTTCGTTATAGTCGCGGAGAAACCCTGAACAGAGTTGTGCTTGTTGCCCGTTCGGATGCACCGCAAAGTATGAGAGCTCACCTGAATGGCAATAAAGCTCCTTTTATTTTAAGTTTGTGTTCACTTATAGGAAACACTATTCTTTTTTGCAGCGGACTCCTATTTTTATTTTCAGGAGCACCGCAACAAACAAGTTTATTCTCATTTCTATCAATAATCTGCTTTGGATTTGTACCTTTTTATGTGATGTCAATTTTCCTTATAAACGGTTATAAAGTTGCATCGGGTATCAGTTCAAGTATTATTCCCTCTTCAATACTTTTGAGTATTATGAAACAATTGCACGACAATTCTTTCAGATATGAAAAAACTGAAATTTGTTGTCTTATAGCGGGTAGTGAATATTCTTCCCGTGCAGGTGCTTATAATTTTGCTAAAAAACACAAAAGACTATACACAGATGTTCCTACAGTATTTATCCCTCTCGAAGAAATCACCACATCAAGAAAGCTCGCTGTGTTTTTCAAGGACGGAAGCGGTACAAAGGGCAGTTCAGAGGTTGCTTCTGTTATAGGTGAAGCTGCAGAAAATCTGAATATAAACATCCAAAAAGAAACCTCTCTTTTGGGAACAAGCTCTTATACACCTTTCTCAAAAAATGATTTCCCTGCTTGTTCTTTAGGCACATCAAAAAAGCACATATCAAAAACCATCTCAGCAAGTGCTGATAAATTGCACACTGTAAGCAAAAAAGCGATTGCTGATGTTGGCGGACTAATTATAGAAACATTAAATTACTATGACGGATGAGGTATTATTATGGCAAAAATTTTAAACTCAACAGTAAAAAATATTCCCTGGCAGGATAAACCCGCAAACTGCACAGACCCTGTCTGGAGATACACAGAAAACCCCATCATTGACCGTTCTTTTGTAAAAGAAGCAAACAGCATTTTCAACTCCGCAGTTGTTCCTTATGGTGACGGCTTTGCAGGTGTTTTCAGAATGGATGATATTACCCGTGAACAGTACCTTGTTACAGGCTTTAGTGATGACGGTATCCATTGGAAGTTAAATGATAAAAAAATCTTCCGAGGTTATGACCCTCGTCTTTGCGAAATTGATGGAAGATATTATCTTTCATGGGTTTGCCATACTGACAGAGGCACTTCAATCGGTATTGCTGCAACAACTGATTTTGAATCCTGGGAAAGGTATGAAAATGCTGTCCTTCCAGTTTCAAGAAACGGTGTGCTTTTCCCCAGAAAAGTTAACGGAGAATATATGATTTTCACCCGTCCTTGCGATAAAGGTCACACACCTTACGGTGATATTTTCTTAAGCCATAGCCCCGACCTTACTTACTGGGGAAAACATCGCTTCGTTATTAAACCCGAACAAAACTGGGAAATGACAAAGGTTGGCGCAGGTCCCACCCCAATTGAAACAGATGAAGGTTGGCTTTGCTTCTATCATGGTGTTATCACAAGCTGTAACGGTTTCTCATACAGTATGGGTGCAATGATTACAGACATCAACGAACCCTGGAAGGTTCTCCACAGAGCAGACTCTTACCTTCTTTCTCCTCGCGAAACCTATGAATTTGTTGGTGATGTTCCAAATGTTGTGTTCCCTTGTGCAGCACTTGCAGACTCAGAAAGCGGTAAAATCGCTATTTACTATGGTGGCGCAGATACTGTTATCGGACTTGCTTTCACAACAGTTGACGAAACAATCAAATTTATTAAGGATCACGATTTAATTAAATGAGTTTTATAAAAAAATTTATCGGGGACAAAGACTTCTATAAAATGACCCTAGCGGTTGCCGTTCCCATTATGATTCAAAACTTTATAACAAACTTTGTCAGTATGCTTGACAATTTAATGGTTGGTTCTCTCGGCACTGAACAGATGTCGGGAGTTTCCATTGTCAATCAGTTGATATTTGTTTTCAGCCTTGCAATTTTCGGTGCTTTAAGCGGTGCAGGAATTTTTACCGCCCAATTCTACGGAAAAGATGATAATGACGGCATACGTTTTACCCTTAGATATAAGCTGATAGTTTCAGTCGTACTATTTGTTGTTGCTTTAGGTGTTTTTCTATTATTTGATGACTTCCTTATAAACCTTTATCTTCACGAAGGTGATGATTCAGGTGATATTGCGCTCACTCTGAATTATGCCAAAGATTACCTTAAAGTTATTCTTTGGGGGCTGTTACCCTTCTGCATTGCGCAAATTTTTTCCAGCACCCTTCGTGAAACAGGTGAAACTGTTGCACCAATGGTGGCAGGATTTATTGCAGTTTTAACCAACTGTGCTTTTAACTGGGTCTTGATTTTCGGTAAATTGGGTTTCCCTGCTTTAGGTGTTGTAGGTGCAGCTATTGCTACAGTAATTTCAAGATACGTTGAATGTGCGGTAATCATTATATTTATTATAAAAAAGAAATACCGCTTCCCATATTTTAAGGGTGCATTCAGACGCCTTTCAATGCCAAAAAAGGTTTTCAAGGATATTACTTTGAAGGGTATGCCCTTGTTGTTCAATGAATTTTTCTGGTCCTTGGGAATGTCCCTTTTAAGTATGGCTTATAGCCTTTACGGCATTTCTGTTGTTGCGGGCTACAGTATTTCATCAACTGTTATGAACCTTGCAAACATTGCTTTCATTTCTCTCGGAAGCAGTATCGGTATTATTGTAGGCAAACAGTTAGGTGCAAATAAATTTAAAGAAGCTGTTGACACAGACCGTAAATTAATAGCTTTCTCTGCCTTTTTAAGCGCAATTATCGGTATATTCGTCTTCCTTATAGGCGATAAAATACCTCTTCTTTATAACACCACAGAGGAATCAAAAGAATTAGCAGGCTATTTTATTAAGGTTTGCTCACTCTTCATTCCCGTACATTCTTTTGCAAATGCGACCTATTTCACCATAAGAAGCGGTGGTAAAACTCTTGTTACATTCCTTATGGACAGCGTGTTCATAATGTGCGTAAGCGTACCAATTGCATTTTCGCTTTATTATATATTCAAATTGCCTATTTGGTACACATTCGTTATTGTTCAATGCATTGATATAGTAAAGGTTATAATCGGTATTATTCTTGTTAAAAAGAAAGTTTGGTTAAATAATATAGTTGCAGGATAAAAAATCCAACACAGAAATTTCTGTGTCGGATTTTTTATCTATTTAAACAACATCGAAAATGGCGAATGTGGGTCTAATGCCTTAAGTTCATCAATAGCAGACCTCTGCACATCAGCATCACATAAATCGCCTGCACATTGGCGCAGTTTTATTTCTATATCGTCCCATAAAAGAGGTTTTTTCGCCTCACCTTTAGGTATAAGAACAGTTTCTTCAAATACACCTTTTGCGGTTTTGATTTGCAGTTTAGCTCCTCTGATACCCGCTTTTCGATTTTCCAGAGTTGAATCGGGAACAAGCTCAATTTTTGGAATAATTTCATTTGCAGATTGACAAGAATCAACATTCAATTCCTCTAATCCGAATGAACCCTTATCCAAAGCAACTGCAACTGCATAATGAATTGAAAACTTTGCTTCATCCGCAGTTTCGGGATACAGTATATTTCCTGCTGATTTAATTGCACTGGGATAAATTGTTATAGTTATCTTCTCTATATCAGATAATTCTATTCCTTCTTCAAGCATACGAGAACGCAATTCTAATGCACCATCAATGCAACAATGGGTATGGCGACAAGCAGGATAAAGTTTGAGGTAGCTTTCAGAAATTGTGAATATTTCACCCAAACCACCAAACAAGGTTTCCTGATCTATTTCATTTCCAAAGGCATTAAACCAACCTTTTTTACTTTCCAAAGGATTTCTTGAGCTTACTAAACCTGCCCCGGCTAATTTAGCTGATAATAAGCCTGTGCGAGCACCATTTGCAGGATTAATTGGCTTACAGCATTGACCGCTTTCATCAATAATAATTAATCCGCTGGACTGAATAGCACTGAGAGATATAGCATTATAAACACCTTCACTGTCAAGCTTTAAAAGCTTTGCACAAGCTGCGGCACAAGCCAAGCTTCCGCCTACACCCGTCGAATGAAAGCCTTTATTATATAAATCCGGCTGGGCGGCACCTGCAACACGGTTAAAAACATCATAACCTGCCACTATTGCAGTTATTACTTCATCCCAGGTTGAATTCAGTACCTCTGCCAAGGCAAAAACCGCAGAGATTACGTGAGCTCCGATATGACCCGCAGACTTTCTGTTTCCGTCATCCATATCTGCACCGTGAGCATAAATGGCATTCATAAACGCAGAATTTGCAGCAGGTAGCTTCTCTTCTGAAAACAACACCGTTGATTCACTTTTTCCGCCCATTTCCAATAAAATCGGAAGCATAACATCATTTAAAGGTTTGTTTATACGATAGCCGGCAAAGCATGCGGCAAAGTAGTCAGCAATAAATAATTTTGTTTGCTCAACAACCGAATCGGGTAAATCTTCATATTTTAATTCTGCCACATAACGACTAAGCTTAGCTGTTATTTCCTGCATTTCTACACCTCTCATTATTCTGCTTTTTTCTCTTCTTGCTTTTTAGCACGTTTTTCTGAATAATCACTTATATAAGTATGCACTAAGCCTACAAGAACTGCAACAGAACCTATAGCAATTACCCACGGATAAAACTTATTATAAATAAAAAGTGATACAGTTTCACCAAAATTGCCACCAACGAACAATGCAATTATAAAAGGAATTAATGGTAAAATTCCGCCGAAAAAGGATACTGTCATCATAATACCATAAATTTTACCTAATGTATCATTAAATTTTTTCATAACTCTGACCTCCTTATGCTAAACCGAACATAGGAATTAAACCTAAAATAAACAATACGGACAACAAATAATGTATAGTAATCCAAATCATATTGTTTTTGATAGTCGGGGCAAGTTCAGCCTTCGCTATACCCATACCCATATATACACAAGCACAATAAGGAGGAGTAACACCATGCATAGCACCACATATACAGGGAAGCATACCGCAAGCTAATAAGGGGTTGCAACCAGCAGCGGCTAAGATTGTGATAATTATACCGCCGAAAATTTTAACCTGGGTTGAACCGGGAAGGAACATACCCAGAATCGCAGTAAACAAAGGAAGTATAAACGCAAGACCTACAAGTCCCATATTAAGAGATTCAAAAAATCCGCCGATAGCATTTTCAATTTTAAGTGTCTCTAATAAGTTGCTGATAAAATATGCAAACAAAACCAATGAAGCGGTAGGTACAACCTTTTTTACGCTTACAGTAATATCCCTTGTCATTACTTTTAAGGAACGTTCTTTAATAACATTTTTTCCTGAAAGCAAAATACTGCAAATTACGATAAGTGCAGGTAAGAACAACAATATACTGTTCGAGAAAGTAGAAGCACCTTCACCTAACTGGGTTGAGAAGAAATCTCCAAATTGGTTTGTAATAAAGAAGGGAGTAAAAACTATAATCGGAAGGAATATTGCTCTCCAGCCTTTTTTCAAGGAACTTCTGAAACCGGGAATGTCAGCTTTTTCCATAGGTCTCACTTTATAGAATTTACACATAGCCATCAAAGTTACAATTCTTTGAATCACAAAATAAATGGCAATAACCCATAACAACATCCAATATTGGGAAATCGTATATGTATTGGGGTACAATTTATCCAATGTAGCAAAAGCAACGGCAATCATACCTGCAGGAGGTATCATATTACCCATTGTACTTGCATGAGCTTCAACATTTGCTGCCAAATGAGGCGGGAAGCCCGCTTTTTTCATAGCAGGAATTGTGAAAACACCTGTAGTTGCAACATTACCGGGACCGGAGCCTGATAACGAACCCATATATGCACTACCGATGATTGCTACGAAGCCTGCACCGCCGGGAATTCTTCCGAAAACAGACAAAATAATTGCAATGCAATCATCAATAATAGATGTTTTTGACAACAGCTCTGCTGAAATCATAAACATTATTATGGCATACATACTCGGTTCTACCAAAGCATCCAGAATAAATTGACCAAGCTGCGACCAGGTATTTGTTACAACAAGCAAAACGATAAATGCTGCAAGCATACATTCGTGCAAGGGGCGTTTCAACACAGAAAAGCCTATAACCGCCACAACTAGAATTATTCCTAAATATAAAAATTCAATAGGCATAATTAACTTCCTTTCTCATATTAATGTATTCAATAAATCCAATTTTTCTTCAACATTAAGAACTGCATCTACTATCTGAGAAATTTGCTCTTCTGTTTTTCCACCGTAAGAAGCCAATGCAGAGAACTTTTCAATAACCTCTTCTAAAGAAAGAGGATTTTCAGGTTCACCTTTTGGAAGAACACTTTCCCCTCTCAATACACTACCATCTTTTAATACAATTTCTGCAGTAGCAATTGTTTTTTCAGGAAAAGCTGCAGTCATTTCTGAATCTTCTTCAACAATAATCTTCTTAGTCAATGCCTGAACCTGAGAATTGTTCAAAGACTCCTCCGTAAATGCTTCCATACCTGTTTTACCAAGAACATATGTAACAGCAAAATTATATGGAATACTCATTTTTGCCGAAGCAGAACCCTTAATATCAGTATGGTCATGTTTTTTAACCGCAAGAGAATATGTTTTAATTTTCACATAATCAATCTCTGATACATCAATCACATTATCTTTTCTCAAATCCTTGGCAATATCAATAGACGGATGAGTATAACGACAAGCAGCATAGGGCTTTATGTACGCTTTTTCAATAGCATAAGTGCCGTCCAATAATGTTGGAACAAACTCAATCTCATCTGTACCGTATAATTGGCACAAATATCCGGCTGTTCCCGATAAAGCATCATCCGGTGTATCAAACCCTGCCTTTGCCATCTGAGTTGCTATTAAGCCTAAAAGAGCAGTTTTTCCAACATTGTACGGCTTCAACTGAGACCCATCTTCCAAAACCTTCAATGTTCCCGTTGCTGATACTGCTGCTGTTGAAAAAGCATCTTTTGTTTGCTTATGAGAATATTTAAGTGCTTCTGAAACCGCAACAGCAATACCTAACAGACCGCAAGTACCTGTTGCATGATAGCCATGCTTTTTATGCGTTGGTTGAATTGTTCTTGCCATTGTAAATGATGCTTCATAACCGATTATTGCAGCTCGCAACAATGTTTCACCATCAAAATGATATTTTTGTGCAAGAGGAAGCAAAACGGAAAATATAGGAGAACCCAAATGAATGATACCCGCATTTGTGCCATCATCGAAATCCAAAGCGTGACCATTCAAACCATTCAAAAACACCGCATTATTCATACTCATAGTGTTTTTTAAGCCAATAGGACGAATTTTTCCGCCTTCATCGCTGAATGATTCTGTTAAACATTCAATTTTAGAGCTTTGTTCCTTTAATCCTGCAATTGTTACACCAATATAATCAAGCAGTGCTAATTTTGCACGTTGATATACATTAGTCGGAATTTCGTGCTTTTTAACTTCCTCTATACGTTCTAAAAAATAGTCTGTCTTATTCATATTTTCATCTCCTTTACAAATAATATTCCGTATTGGTAATAACACCTATTACCAATATGGAATATTTATACACCTATTATTCTAAATTGTCAAGCCTTAAATAAAAATCTGTATGATTTTTGGGGGATGCAATAACAAACCACTCCTCAAACCTAAATTTGAGAAGTGGTTTCAAAATTCACTTTTTTCATCGGTTTTGTATAAAATACTGCGAGTAGCAAAAAAATGACTAACCCCCGACTTAAAAGTCAGGGGTGTTCTGCACACACAATTCAATTTTGCTGCAGAAGTCTTTTTCTTTGCCCCGAAGCTGTATAAAAATACTGCGAGCGGGCAAAAAAATGACTAACCCCTGACTTATACAAGTCAGGGGTGTTCTGCACAAAATTAATTATTTAACAGCGTCTTTGAGAGCTGCGCCTGCCTTGAATGCAGGAACTTTAGAAGCAGCGATTGTGATTTTTTCGCCTGTTTTGGGGTTACGGCCTTCTTTAGCTGCTCTTTCGCGAACTTCGAATGTACCAAAGCCGATAAGCTGAACTTTGTCACCTTTTGCAAGTGCGCCTTCGATTGCGCCGAAAACTGCTGCTACTGCTTTGTCAGCATCTTTCTTTGTGAAACCTGCAGCTGCAACTGCATTGATGAGATCTGTCTTATTCATTTTAAAATCCTCCAAAAAATAATTTTTTTGTATTTCCAAACCTTTTTATAGGTTCAATTTGGACAACTTAATTTTGCTTTTTTGCTTCGTTCCAAAGTTCATCAAGAACCTCAATAGAAGCTTGTTTCATATCGATGCCCTTTTCTGTTGCAAGCTTTTCTGTAACAGTAAAGCGTTTCATAAATTTCTGAGTTGCTTTTTCAAGAGCAGTTTCTGCATCGCAACCGCAGAAACGAGCGGTATTCACAACTGAGAAGAAAAGGTCACCCAATTCATCTTCAATTTTTTCTTTATCGCCTGTTGCAAGAACCTCCTGAAGCTCTTTGCTTTCTTCTGCAATCTTATCAAAAGCACCTTGAGAATCACGCCAGTCAAAGCCTGCTTTTTTGGCTTTTTCCTGAACCTTCTGGGCTTTCATAAGAGCCGGATATGTTGCAGGGATTGCCGCCATTGCTTCGCTCTGACTTTTTTGCTTTTTGGTCTGACGTTTTATATCATCCCAATTTTTAAGAACTTCGCCTGTTGAACTTACGGAAACATCACCAAAAACATGAGGGTGTCTGATTATAAGCTTCTTGCAGATATCGTTGGCAACATCATCAATGGTGAACCAACCATCTGTACGAGCCATATCGGAATGCATCAGCACCTGCAAAAGCACATCGCCTAATTCCTCTTGCATAAGTTCTTTATTATTTGTATCAATGGCTTCAATAACCTCATAGGTCTCTTCAAGAAAATTTTCTCTTATTGACTGATGAGTCTGCTCCATATCCCAAGGACATCCACCCGGTTCACGAAGAATCCTCACAATATCAACAAGGTCATTGAATTGATATTTTTCTTTAAAATTAAAAACAACTGCCATAATCTACAACCTCTATTTTAACCGATAAGCTTATATTTTTCAAGTATTTTTGCCAAATTTTCCCCTTTGGGAAGCATTAAAATGTCATCTTTTACCAATGTTTTCATCAAAAGCACTGAAATTGCATACACAAGCACCGCAACTCCGATAGAAACAAGGCAAGCAAGTGACTGTCCGTTAAGTCTGCTGTTCATATCACCAAAGGTTAAAACATTACATAAAACTGCATAAGAACCATATGCAGCACCACCGCAAAGCACTGCCGCAATAAGTGGTTTTACTATAACAGTCTTCATATCAATTCTTACGCCTGTCTCTTTTCTCAATACTGCATAGTTATAGAAAATGCAGAGAAGATAGAAGAAAGCAGTACCGAAAACCGCACCCTTCACATTGATTTCAGGAATACCAATAAGAATATAGTTAAGACCGATTTTGAAAACACAACCCAAAGCAAGTGCTTTTGCAGGAACATCCGCTCTTCCGATTGCCTGAAGAATATTTGTTAAAGGCGATGACAATGTGAGAATTGCCATCATAAGACCATAAAGTCCTAAAACAGGAGCAGCAATTGCAATACCTGCTTCATTTTCTGTTCCCTTATAAAGCAAGTTCATAATAGGCTCAGAAAGAGCAAAGAAACCTGCGCCTGCAGGGAGAGCAATAAGCATTGTTATTCTGAAAACAGTATTAACTGTTCCGTTAACGGTTTTAAAATCCTTCTTTGCAACTGCTGCCGAAATAATCGGAATTGCACTCACACCCAAAGTCATCATAACTGTTGGAACAAGATTTCTGAAATCAAGGGTTGTATCATAAGCACCGTAAAGGAAAGTGTGTATATTTTCTTTTGCAATATTTGCCGCATTTACAGAGCTTCCGTAAATACCCATAATTGTGTCATAGTTATTTGCAACAACACTTTCAAGGCGGTTCTGAATCATAAACGTGTCAATAAAGTTTGTGATATTGAGCACTAATGAGCTTGCAGCAGTAGGAACTGCAATTGCTATAATTTCTTTAATAGTTGTTTTCTTGGGTGAAGCAAGAGGTGAATTAATAAGCATCTCTTTATTAATTCCGTCTCTTTTTAATTTATGACGCAAAAATGTATAAATAGCACCGAACACAGTACCAAGTGTAACACCTAAAATAGCACCTGCCGCTGCAAGAGCATAAACAATTGCACCATCTGCTTCTGTTTCAACCTTAAAGCCTAAAACAGAACCGTTAAGAGCAATTTGCTGATTCGCATAATCCAGCATTGCATAAGAGAAAACAAGACCGAAAACAAGCTTACCCAAAGATTCAATAACCTGAGAAATTGCCGTTGGGTACATATTGCTCAAGCCCTCATAATAGCCACGATATGTACTCATAATGCAACAGAAAAGAATAGAGGGAGCAATTGCAAAAACGCTGTAAATTGCAAGTGGTGAACCAACAGAATCAACATAAGGTTTAGCCGCAAGCAAAAGCGCCCCTGTACCCACAATACCTAAACCAAGGAAAAGCGGAAAAGTAAGCTTTAAAACCTGCTTAACATCACGATATTTTCCTAAAGCGGCATTTTTAGATACTATTGCAGAAACTGCAACAGGAAGACCCGCCATAGAAATTGCATAAACAGGAGTATAGATGTTATATGCAGAAGCAAAATAACCTCTACCCAAAGAACCTATTATACTTGTTAACGGAATTTTATAAACCGCACCAATTACCTTTACAAGAGCAGTTGCAACAACAAGCACCATCGCTCCGTTAAGAACATTTTGTTTTTTTATTGATTTATCGGACATTTCTTACTCCTTTCCGATAAATTCTCTTAAAAGAGAATCTTCAGGTACAAATGATGAATCTATTTTCGGGAATTTATACAAGGAACGAATAAGTCTTTGAGATTCCTTATAAAACTCCGACTCTTTACTGACCTGCATCAGCAAGTCGGCTGCCAAATCCTTTAGAACGCAGGTTTCGTAAAGGTGAATTGTATTAATTTTCACATCAGCATTATCTTTAAAGGGAAAAAGATAAGCGTCCTCACCATAACGGACAGTAATCCACATTTTAAAGGTTTCTTCAACGGAATTACCTCGGAATTTATAATCTCTCACCATACGGCGAATAAATCTGATATTTCGTTTATTGAGAACGATATTCTTCTTTTTGTCATAAATTCTTGAAGAAACGCTGATATATATTTTTAAAAGTCGCTCTTTAGGGAGGTGCTCTGTTATTACGGGATTTAAAGCGTGAAGTCCCTCAACAATAATAACATCCTTTTCACCTAATTTAAGCTCGTTATATTTTTCTTTTCTCGTACCTGTGAGAAAATCAAACTCAGGCATTAAAGCGCAACCCTTTTCAATAAGAGTTGCCATTGTTTTCTCAAAGCATGGGATATCTAATGCTTCAACAGTTTCATAATCTGGAGTACCGTCAGGGAAACGAGGTGAATCCTCATTGTTCAGGTAAAAATCATCAAGTGAAACAGTATGGCTTTTAACACCTAAATCTGAGAGAGCCTGACAGAGCTTTTTAGCAGTGGTTGTTTTACCTGAGGAGCTTGGTCCTGCAAGCATAACTATTTCCGTCTTTTCACTCTCGGCAATATCTTTTGCTATTTTCTTTATTTTGTTATTATACTTTTTCTCGCATTCCGAAACGAAATTTTCGGGATTAGCTGCATTTTCAACAATATATTCCAAGGTGTTATTTACATTAGCCATCATTTCACCGCCTATTAATATATTATTTCCCAACATCTTAGTTATTCGTTAAAAAGTTAGGAGTGAGGAATGAGGAGTGAGGAGTGTTGGGGAAGCGTTGCTTCCAATAATTATAAAAGCTTCGATAGCTAATACTTTTTCTACACAATTTACTTTTTCTTAGAGTGAAAAATTCAGAAAGATAGAACCGCAGTCAGAGTTTTATTATTGCCGACCGCAGGTCCCGACACTCCTAACTCCTCACTATAAAAACTCTTCATCCGTTCTTTTTTATCTATTATTTCATCAAACCTTGATATGTATTCAAATGGGTATTTGAAATTGAAAATTCTTTCAATAACGTTTCCGTCTTCAGTGCGAAGCTTTGTTACCGCACCTGCACCAACGGAGAAAATGCTCTGATATTCTTCCATCATAAGAACATTGTAAAAGCATTCCTTATCCTTTTTGCACCAGCCAACATTTTCAAGATTACCCAATGACTTGCTCTGACGATACATATAATACGGATAATAGCCATTTTCTGTAAGAGTTTTACCGGCATAGTTCAGCATTTTCCATATATCTTTATTGGTAACAGAATCGCTTTCGTTTTCCGTAACAATGGTTGATGAGCGTTTTAAAGCTAACGTATGGACAGTTATATTATCCGCACCAAGTTCAATTGCTCTGTTTACACTGTTTTTAAAGCTTTCAACCGTATCGGTAGGAAGACCTGCGATCAAATCCATATTAATTGCATCAAAGCCAACCTCTTTAGCAAGAAGAAATTTTTCTTCCGTCTGGGCAGTTGTATGCTTTCTGCCGATGGCGTTTAAAACACTGTCGGAAAAAGTCTGTGGATTTATGCTTATTCTTCCAACATTATGTTTTTTGAGAACCTCTAATTTTTCTTTTGTAACTGTATCGGGACGTCCTGCTTCAACTGTATATTCAAGGCAATCTGATAAATCAAAAACATTTTCAATATGAGTAAGGATTAAATCCAATTGTTCTTTTTCCAAGGTTGTGGGAGTGCCACCACCCCAATAAACGCTTGTAAGCCTTAAATTATTCTGCTTTGCCATTTCAGCAGTAAAAGTAAGCTCTTCCAGAAGTTTTTCAATATAATCCGGAATAAGGCTTTTTGCTTTTTCTGAATTAATTGAATGAGAAACAAAGGAACAATAACTGCACCTTGTTGGGCAAAAGGGAATACTTATATATAAGCTAAAGGATTTTTCCCCTGCTTTTTCAATTATTTTAAGCTCAGTTTTTGCAACATTTATTGCAAGCTCAGTTTTTTCAGGTGAAACCTTATAGGTATTGAGAAACCAATCTCTTGCATTTTCTTCTCCATAAAGAGAAAGGCGCTTTACTATAAGCTTCGAGGGTCTTACGCCTGTGAGAACACCCCATTTTGGTGTAAAGCCACACATTTTACAGAGCAAATCGAATGCCAGAAGCAATAACTCAAGCTCCAAATCCTCACATTCTGATTTTTTCACTGTTTTTTCTTTTCTTTCTATCTTTCCATTAAGAGAAAGCACTGCAGTAAGAGTAAGAAATTCTTCACCATCGATACGGGTTAAAAGATAATCTTCTTCTGTTTCAGTAAACTGAGTATATTCAATTATTTTTTCGAGAGGGAAAAACAATCGCAAAAGCTTTTCCGCCTCATATCTGTAATTATGATTAATATAATATAAATTCATTTTAAATATATATTAGTTCTTTTTTCATCGCCCATTGTGGAGCTTTCACCATGACCTGTAAAAATAACATAATCATCAGGAAAATCCTTCATTCCTCTGAGTGTGGCTAAAAGTTCTCTGGCATTTCCACCTTTGAAACGTGGTGTTCCTACACTTCCTTTGAAAAGTGTATCTCCCGTAAAGATACATTTTTCATCCTTGAGAATATATAAAACTCCGCCGGGAGTATGACCGGGAGCGGAATGTATTTCAACATTTATATTACCGATTGAAAAACTATCTCCGTGAGAAAAGGTTACATCGGGAGTGCAAGGTTCAAAATCCGTTTTGAAAAAGCTCGCCATTGCAAGTCTGCCGTTTTCTAAATAAGGGCTATCTTTTTCTCCTATGCAAACCTTTGCTTCGGGATAATCTTTTTTTATTTTGGAAACTCCTGTAATATGGTCGAAATGACCGTGGGTACAAAGAATATACTTAAGTTCCGTCATACCCGATTGCACAATGGCTTTCTTTACATTTTCTGTATATTCACCGGGGTCAATAACTGCACCGATTTTAGTTTCTTCATCGCAAATTATAAAGCAATTGGCTTCAAGCTCGCCCACAGGCACACAATCAAGAATCATTATTTTCCACTCCAGATATCTGTATCAAAACAAATTGTAACAGGGCCATCATTTACAAGAGAAACCTTCATATCTGCCGCAAAAATACCTTTTTCAACTTTTCTCACACCATTCTTTTTAAGCTCATCGCAATAAAGCTCATAAAGGCGATTTGCATTTTCAGGTTCTTCGCTATCTGTAAAAGACGGTCTGTTTCCTTTTTTACAATCTGCACAAAGGGTAAATTGAGAAATTGCAAGAATTTCGCCATCTATATCAAGAACAGATTTATTCATTTTTCCGTTTTCGTCCTTAAAAACCCGCAAGGATGCAGTTTTTCTTGCAAGAAGCTCTGCTTCTTTTTCGGTATCGCCCTTAACAACACCTAAAAGAATCATATAACCCTTATCGGATTGACCAACAATTTTGCCGTCAACGGAAACTGAGCTTTCAAGAACTCTTTGAATTACCGCTTTCATCAGTTTTTGCTCCTTGTAACATTATCAACACCGCTTATTCCCTTTAATTTTGAAATAACAACATTAAGGAAATCTGTGCTTTTTACTGTAATTGTAAGATAAATAAATGTATTGCCATTTTTAGCATCTCTTGTATTAATGGCATTTATCATAACGCGCATATCTGCAAGAATATTAGCAACATCTGCCATCATAGCAACGCGGGATTCGCATTCAATTGCAAGACTTGCTTTAAACTCTTTCTCCTCTGTTCCGCTTTGCCAACGAGCACTGAGCCACCTGTTAGGCTCTTCACAATTCACAATATCGTTAGGAACATTGGTACAATCCCTCTTATGAATGGATACACCGTGACCACGTGTAATAAAACCAATAATTTCATCACCGGGGATGGGAGCACAGCAACGAGAAAGCTTAATAAGGCAGTTGTCAATTCCGTCAACAATGACACCCTCACCTGCAGAATGCTTTGTCGGCTTATTATCCTCAGAAATTTTAATCTTGGCAGGTTGACGAGAGGTAACAATGCGGTGGTATTCATCTCTTATGAAAGGAATTACCCTTGATATAGGAATACCGCCATAACCGAGAGCAGCATAGAAATCATCAACCGTTGCGCAATGCTGACGCTCTGAAAGAGTTTTAATGAGTGCTTCAAACTCCTCATCGGTAAAGCGAATCTTATTCCTGCGGATTTCTCTTTCAAGTTCCGCTCTACCCTCAACAATGTTCTCTTCTCTGCGTTCTTTTTTGAACCAGGCTCGGATTTTGGTCTTTGCAGAGCTTGTTTTTACTATATTGAGCCAGTCCCTTGAAGGACCTTTGCCCTGTTGAGAAGATGTCAGAACCTCAACAATTTCACCTGTCTGCACTTTATAGTCGAGAGGAACAATTCTTCCTCCAACCTTTGCACCAACCATTTTAGTACCAACGGCAGAGTGAATAGCATAAGCGAAGTCAATAACCGTTGCACCCATAGGAAGATTTATAACGTCACCCTTAGGAGTAAAAACAAATACCTCTTCGGGAACAAGGTCACTTTTAATTGTGGTAACAATATCTTTAACATCATCTGCATCTTTTTGAGTTTCAAGAAGCTGACGAATCCATGTAAGTCGCTCTTCAAAGCGCTGAGTTCCGTTAAGACCTAATTTATATTTCCAATGAGCTGCAATACCGAACTCTGCTGTATGGTGCATATCCCAGGTTCTTATCTGAACCTCAAAAGGAATACCCGCTTTACCAAGAACAGTTGTATGCAATGATTGATACATATTAGGCTTGGGTGTAGAAATATAATCTTTAAATCTACCGGGAATGGGGGTAAACATATCGTGGATTATACCAAGGCAGTCGTAGCACTGAATGGTATTATCAACAATAATTCTTACTGCGTAAATATCATAAATCTCATCAAAGTTTCTGTTCTGCATATACATTTTTCTGTAAATGCCGTGAACACTTTTGATTCTGCCCTCAAGCTTTGCTTCGGGCACAACCTCACGAACTCTATCAGAAATTTGTTTCTTTATAGTTTCAAGGAACTCTTTATGGGATTTACCCTGACTTGAAAGAGCATCTTCAATTTCCTTATATGCAATGGGGTCAAGGTAACTGATTGCCTTATCTTCAAGCTCTTCCTTAATTGCCCTGATACCTAAACGATGAGCAATTGGCGCATAAATTTCGAGGGTTTCTACTGCTTTATCTCTGCGCTTCTGAGGAGGCATAAAGTTAAGGGTTCTGATATTATGAAGTCTGTCGGCAAGCTTAATGATAATAACCCTGATGTCTTCGGACATAGCAAGAAGCATTTTTCGCACATTCTCTGCTTGTTGCTCCTCTTTATCTTTAATATCAAGGGGGACTTTACCCAATTTTGTAAGTCCGTCAACAAGAGCGCAGATTTCTGCACCAAACTCTTTTTTTACATCTTCAAGAGTCATATCGGTATCTTCAACAGTATCGTGAAGCATAGCCGCCGCAACAGACTGGCAGTCCATTCCGTATTCTAAAACAATTTTAGCAACGGCGACAGGATGGATGATATAGGGTTCGCCTGAAGAACGCTTCTGACCTTCGTGATGGGCATTAGCAATTTCAAATGCTTTATCTATAATCTTTGCCTCTTCCGCTCCGAAAGTAGCCACGGCTTGTTCTTTAAGCTCATCATACATAAGCTCTACTGACATATTTTCATCCATTCAAGTCACCTCCTTATTTCCTAAAAGTCATATTTTATATTATTTTTTGAAAAATCTTACTATTTTCCAAAGGATTTTTAACAGTTTGTTCCGGAATAGTATATTTTCCGTCTTTTAAAATTAATATACCTAATTCTGTAAGAGCATCAAGAGAAATCTGACACGCGGCAATTTGCTTGGGTGAAAGACCTAATCTATAGCAAAGCACCTCGGCAGAAAAATTCCAACCGCTGTTTGCTTTCACAAATTTATAAACATTACCGCAAAAATCTCTGTTTACTTGAATTTTGTTTTTCAATTCATCTGAAACAGTTTCTTGCGCGCAAAAATCCTCATAAGCATGAAATGAAGCTATTGCCTCGTCATCATCAATACCGCTGAGCTTTATTGCCTTCGCCTGAATGCTCACCTGAACCTTACCCTGAAATTCATTTTCGCTGAGCTTTACCGCCAAATCCACAGTATCGCCCACTTTATATGGGAAAGCTTCAAGGGTTACGGAGAACATAATAACTGTAACAATACTGTTTTTTCTTTTTACGGTTATTCTTAAATGCTTACCTGCTCCAACAGGCTGGATAGCAGTTATTTCCATATTATAAAGCCCGAAAAGAGGCTGAGGATTTTCTGCTCCGTAGGGCTCAAGCACCTGAAGAGAAGAGAGCATATCAACATTTATTGAAGAGGGATTTAATTTACAGTCAATTTTAAGGGTGGGAACTGCGGTATCTGTTTTATCAGCATATTCATTGATTTTATCTCTGAAAGCATCAATTTTATTGCTGTCAACAGTTAACCCTGCCGCAAGAACATGACCGCCATACTGCACGAGAACATCACTGCAATATGAAAGTGCATCATAAAGACTGAAGCCGTCAATACTTCTGCCACTACCCTTTGCCACATCGCCGTTTTTAGAAATAACGATACAAGGCTTTCCGTATTTTTCAACAAGGCGGGATGCAACTATACCGATAACGCCCTGATGCCAGTCATCACCCTCAACAACAATCACACGTTTATGCTTAATTCCCGGTGCATTTTCAATATATTCAATAGCACTTGCAGTTATTTCAGTTTCTGTTGCCTGACGTTGAGCGTTTGCATCAGAAATCTCTTTTGCAATTTCTTTTGCTTCATTTACATCATCTGTTAAAAGGAGCTTCAATGCTCTTTCAGCAGAACCCATACGACCTGCCGCATTAACTCGGGGGGCGATTCTGTATGCAACAGAAGAAGAATCCAGCGCGCCTGTTGAACCACTTGCTTCAAGAAGGGCTTTTAATCCTAATCTTAAAGTTCCGTCTTCCAGAGCGGCATTCATAAATGCAATTCCGCTTCTAACAATTATTCTGTTTTCACCCTTAAGAGAAACTATATCTGCAACAGTACCCAAAGCAATAATATCGCCATACTGCTCTAAAAGCTCATAGCCCTCGCTCTTATCAAGAGCGCTCACGAACTTAAAGGCAACACCAACACCTGCCCAGTCGGAAAAATCACAAAGAGAATCTTCTCTGTGAGGATCAACAACCGCAACCGCATCAGGCAAAACATCGCCAACGCGGTGATGGTCCGTAACAACAACATCAATACCGAGAGCTTTTGCATAGGCAATTTCCTCAATAGCACTGATACCATTATCAACTGTTATAATTACATTTGTTCCCCTGCTTTTCAGAAGGTCAATTGCACCCGGATTCATTCCGTAACCCTCGCCTGAGCGGTCAGGAATATAGAAATCTACATTTGCGCCACGGGAAGAAAGATAGGAATATAAAAGAGCTGTCGATGTAACACCGTCACAATCATAATCACCAAAAACAGTTATTCTTTCACCGTTTTCAAGAGCCTGATTTACTCTTTCAACTGCCTTTTCCATATCTGGCAAAGTGTAGGGGTCAATTAAATCCGTATCATATAAAAAGCTTTCAATTTCAAATTCGTCAGTCATTCCTCTGGAGCAAAGAAGAAATGCCGCAAATGGCTCAACACCGCAGTTTTCTGCAATGCTCGCCGCCGCATCTCTGTCGCAAGGAGAAACGACCCATTTCTTTCGATTCAAAAAATCACCCTATTTTATTTTTACACTACATTATAACATATGCAACATAGTATTGCAATGAAAAATGCAAAATGCAGAATGCAAAATTATCGGGTCTGCGACGCAATTATAAATCAGCAGTTAGCAAATAGCAATATTTTTTACATTTCCTAAGAATAAAAAACAAAATCGGACTACGATTCATTACGAATCGTAGTCCGTGTGTTTTTTGTTCAATTATGAACCTATAACAACTAAACCTGTTTCGAAAACATCAGTATGAGTGAACTTACAATAGCCCTCTATAAGTGTCTCTTCCTTGCAATTGTCTGCAGTATCGAAAAATGCTTTTGACCAGTCTTCGATTCCCCAAACATCAATAAGCGATTCTTTTGTATCGTTATCAATGCTGCAACCGCCTGCTGCAAGGGCAACAGGGAATAAGCCTGCAAGAGTAAATGTAGGTTTAATATAATCTTTCATTCTGTATTCCCTCCTTAAGCCATTTTGCCTGCACCGAATGCGTTGTAAAGAATTTTCTCAATAAGAGAGATAAGCATTTCAAGCAATGAGAAGATGCTGAATTCTTCTTTTTCTTCGCTATCGGTATTTGTATCATCGTTGTTATCATTGTTTGTATCATCGCCGGGTACATCGGGATTTGTGTTATCACCGGGAATATCTTCCTCCTCTTCAACAAGAGGAATAACTACACCGTTTTTAACAACACCCTGAACACCGGGAAGATTCATACTGTTCTGAACGTCAACTAAATTAGCTTCAGTGAAAGGTGTAAACAATAAATCTTGTGCCTGAGTTGCACCTGCAGAACGAGCATTTGTACGAGTTACGATGCCACTACCAACTGAACCATCGCCACCTGAATGTTTAACATGGTTAACAGCAAGAATACCACCGCTTGCATTTGTGATGGTGATATTAACAGGTGTGTTAGGATCAGTAACGTCACCGAAGCATTTTGTAATATCATAGTACATTTCAGTTGCGCTGTTAATCGGAACGTTTTCAACTTTATAATCTTGGTTATTTGTGTTAGCAATTGTTACGCTTGTTGCACCATTAACTGCACGAAGACCGAGCATAACCTTTTCAGCCTGGTCAACTGTAACATTAAAGCTTATAGACTGATTTTTATTGAGATAAACCTCGCCCTGAGGACCAACTGACTGATAGTCTGCCCATGTGAGATTGGTGCTATCACCAATAATATAGCCGATGCTACCTATTGAACCTGTTGAACTTATAAGGTTATCAAGAACGTTTACATATTTAGCGTTCTTCTCGCTGGCTTCATATGCAGATTGGTCTGTTCCGAGAGGATTATAAACACGGAAACCATCGATATAGTTCTCAAGAGTAACAACCGTAGCTTCTTCACCTGCACGTGTTTTCTTAACTGTTGGAGCAACACCTGTACCGCCATTGAAAATGGAATCATCATCGAACCAGACGAGCTCCATATCATCAGCAATCATATCTTCCATACCAACTGATTCAAGGATTGCTGCGATATCAGCTGAATCAGTAGGCTCTGCAGAATTCATAACAAGACCTGTATCAATAAGGTTGTTTTTAGCAACAGATCTTGGTACTCCACCTGCATTAGCAACATAAATTGCAGCAACATCAACGGTATATGTGCCGTGGCCACCTTCCCATTTAACAACAGGAACCTGAGAAAGCTTGGTTGAAACGTTTGCATCGTTATAATAAGTATCAACCATAAAGCCCTTAACACGATTTCCGTCTTTATCCTTAACTGCAACGGATAAAACACCTGTGTTTGTACCGCAAGCGGACATAAGGTCAAAGCCTGTTCCTGTAAATGTAAATGATTTCTTTTTACTTGTTGTGTTACCTTTTTCGCTGGTAACATCAACCTTTAAGTATGAATTATTTGAGAACTGCTGGCTTGCATCGTCATAGTGTTTATCATAACCATAAACATTCTCTCCAATGGTAACATCACGATAAACATCCTCTGTTGTACCTTCTTGAGTCCACTCAATTCTGCCTGATGTGCCGGCAGTTACAATCCTATCCTCTTCATAATAAACGTTTGAAGCGGGAACAACGTTGATTTTAAACCAGTCGTAAGTACCTGCTCTTCCATCCTCGTCACGCTCAATAAGAACATAGCCTGTATCGCCTGTAGATGTAGGATCTATTTTGTAAATTAAATCCTGTTTGCCGTTTGTCATTTCGATCAAATCGCCATCGGTAACATTCCTGTAAGTAATGTTACCATCAGCATCCTTAGGCTGTGCATTTAAACCATTATCAAGAGCAAGCATTGTACCGTTAACATCACTGTCATACAAATCAACGCCATAGTCAAGAACGTAGGTGTATTCGGGGATGTTGAAGTATTCTGTAGGAAGCTTTTTGAAAGACAAATCATTTTCAGCAGTTGATTTATTCATATCAGCAGCTGTTTTGTAGATAGCTGTTGTATCCGTATTATTAATCGATGTGTTTTGGATATTCGCACTTTCATTAGCAAGCAGACCCGTAATGGTGACTTTTAACTTGTTACCGGGGGTAGCTTTGTTTTTAGAAATATACTGCTCGGAATAATCATAGTTTGTAAGAGTAATGGTATTGTTTGTTGTATCTTCCGTCCAGGAAACATCGCCCGCCGCACCGTTGACTTGTTCATCGGCATTCTCCTCATCAAATGCGAAACGTCCGATTTTATCAAACACACCGGGAACGAGTTCAACAGCAATATCATAGTTCTTGGTTCCGTCAGCATTATCTGCCGGGAACTTGAAGGCTTCGCTCAACTGCTCGCGGAGGTATGAGTTTGCGTCAAGGTTTTCAAGAGCAACTGCGTTGTTCTGGGAAGTTTCCTCGAGAACAACAGAACCGAAGTTAACAAAGTTATTCATATTTGTCGTGGCAAGACTGAGTGCATAGCTGATACCGTCAACACTCTGACCGCCGAGACTTGTCATACTTGAAGCGTCGGGATACTTTGAAGAAACAGCTTCCATAAAAATATTTCTCTTAAAAGCAGTTCCGTCAGCACCAATCATTACGGTATAGATGAATGCACCTGCCTGTTTTGCAGTGAGCGCTTTTAAAATAATCGCATCAGCCGGACTTACTTTATCTGCATCAGCAAGAGTGTCCGCACCGGCAACACCGTCGGAAAGGTAAATAATTGCAATATTTCGGTTACTGTCTTCACCTTTATAAATAGCTCCGTCACTTACACTTTGAGTTATAATATTATTTACATGAGTAAATTCAATACCGTCACTTGAGGTTTGTTCGGAAGTTGTTAAATTCGATGCTGTAGTTTGAAGAGTTGAAGCATTACCTGCACTCCAGAACGCATCGGTATAACCGGATTGGGAAAGAGTACCGCTTGTGTTGTAATAACCCGATGAAGCATCTGCACCGAACTGAACAAGGGCAATTCTGTTATTCGAATTTTCTGCAGCAAGCTGACCAATAAGGTTAGCAGTTGCGGTTTTCAAGGTTGAAATACGTTGATGCTCCGTCGTAAAGGGTGAGTTAACATTGTCAAATCGGTAGTGAACGGCATCACAAAGCCATTCATTGATTCTGTCGCTCTTACCGGAGGCAGTTGAGGAAGCAGTCTGCACAACGCCGTTCTCATTTGCAACCCATGCTTTGAACTCCTCCTGAGTATATGTCAGCGAGGGAGTTGACTCCGTGTTTGTAAAGCAATAATATTTTCCGTCATCGGCAATGTAGTATAAATAGAAATAGTTGCCCTTGAAACTCCAACCTTTACCAATTCCCAAAAAGCCTGAGGAATAGCTATATTTATTTCTTAAAGCCACCTGAAGCCTGTAAAATTTTCCATCAGTATGTTCATAATATATGTCTTCGTCAGTATAAGAATAACCGATTACGGGATTACCGTCACCCGAACCATCAGTATCCGAGGGCTTACCAACATCATTGGCAAGCTGTTCTTCCGTAAAAAACGATTCAGCTTTAAGGTCTCCGGGATACTGGATATAACCCGTACTACCAGTGTTTTCCATTGACTTCGATGTATCTGCAACAACAATATAGTCGGTGGGCTTTTCACCAACATATTTATAATGGTTGGGAGAAATTGCATAGGTTTCAAGGTTGATGGTATATGTACCGTCCGCCTGAAGCTCTGAATCAAGGTTTGTATAAACACGGCTTTCGTAGGTAGAAGCAACGTTGTCGACAACACGCTTGTAAATATGGAACGTACCGTCGGGATAAGTGTTGTCGTCTCCGGCAGGAATCGACTGTCCTATAACATTGTTACCCGCAGTATTCAGGGCATCGCAGTGAATTGTACCGTCCTGCTCAGTGATACCACTGTAAATAGGCGCAGTACCGCTGTTTTGGGTATAATAAGAGTTAATCTTGTTATTATAATCCGTGTTAAGACCGGAATTGCACCAGAGGTAATAACCGTTGTTATGAAAATAGAAATTGCCGTTACCCTCTGTCAACTGAATAATATTAACATTTAAAAGATAACCCGAATTAGAGGGAAGCATACCTATCTGGTCCTCATCAAAATAGAGGTAGTTACAGTTTGCAAAGTAAGGCTCTGTAGTTGCAATTTTGTAGTTTGTACCGCTGACATTTGTTAATGTCCAACGAACATTTTCAACATCGTCATTATCGGGGTCATTAAGGTAAAGAATATCGGCATTGCCGTCATCATCGTTGTCAATCAGGTCATAATCGGAGATAACGTGACCTATCATACCATTGTAACCCTTAACCGTTGAAGTTGAACCCTTTGAAAGCTTATAATCTTTAAAGTTACCGTCTGCATTTAAAGCGTAAAGTATATTTTCCTGTGTAACAAGGTCTTTTTCAGCGGATTCGAAAACGATTAAATATTCCTCATCGTTTTCGATATCCGAAAGGCTGTAAACCTTTTCGTAATAGATACTCTTTTCAGGCTCGGCAACTTCAACCTCCATAAGCTCATAGGGATTAACCTGCCAGATAACATCAACGGGTTTTTCACAGTTACCGATTGAAAAAGTTCCGTCGCTTTCGGTTAAATATTTATTTGAAGCACCTTCAAAGGTTATAAATAATTCGTCATCAACAAAGCACAGACCTTCGGACATGGGCATCATGGAATAGTTATCATAATCGGTGATGTTATATGCCTTAATTGTTTTATCAAGGGAATCTGTGCTTGTGGTACTGATTGTAACATCAGTATCACCGGGTACGGAAAGGTCGATATCCGCAATGGTAAGAGTGCTGGTTTCACCGAAGCCGAAGGTTAGGGAGTTACCGGAACCTGAGCCGTAGGAACGGCTGAGGTAAAGCTTACCGTTATCAACAACCGCATACTGAACATCCTTTAAAGCATTGTTAAGACCGATGGCGTATGAAGGAGAGCCTTGGCAATCAGAACCATCCGAATTTGTTAAATTTGCCCACTCTTCCGGTGAGGACGAGCCTTCAAGCTTGTAGCCGAAAACCATTGAGTTAAATTTCGAGCTTGCGGGAGCATTGTAGTCCGCAGCCGCAATAGTAAAACCTGCTAAGTCTGCACCTACATCATAAAAGTTGCCCATCCAGAGAATACCTTCATCATAGCAAACATAAGCGGTATAAGCTGTTTTACTGTCATCACCCGAAACAGAGCCAACTTCTACGAAGTCAACTTCAGCAACGAGGTCAATAACGGTATGCTCATACAAAGGAGCCTCTGCCAATTTGGAAAGAGGTGCATAAGCAATTTTTCTGTCCTTATCACCGCAGGAGTAATAAATATTGTACTCGGAAACCGCAATACCGCCACCGTGGTCAGTATTGGTTGTGCCGTCTACGTTCTTAAAAGAAAACATCGCAACGAAGTCACCTGTTGAGGCATCAAGAGCGAAAACCTTACTTGAAGCGGCTGTTTCTCCGTTATCTGTATCCGCATTATGATATGCTGTAACAAGGAACCAGTCTCTGTCGGGGTAATATGTCATACCCTGAATAACATAATCCTGTGTAGAATCAAGTCCGGGGATAACAATACCGGTGGAATAGGATGATCCGCCAAGATAACCGGCAGCATACTCATCGTATTTTTGGGTATTGAGTATGGCGGTAGTGTTGTTATCAGTAACAATCGGCTTTTGCGTTACACCGTCAATAACAATATTACCGTCGGCATCACGCTGAACATCCGCAGCTTTGGTATCGAGCTTAATGTGTGGCAAAGCAACGCTTACCGTTGTTGCAAGCATAATTGCCGCAAGGAATAACGACAGTACCTTTTTACCTTTCATTTTTCTAATAATCTTTTTCACTTTCTATCAACCTCCAATTGATATATGTAAAATGAATTTTTTAACGTGTTTTGCGGTACAGAAAGCCTGCACCGTCAATCTATATAAAAAAGCTTTCGCTTTTAATTTTCTGTTAGTTGCCAGTCGCCAGATGCCAGCGTTTAGCAGATAGCTGTTAGCAGTTTTGGTAACTCTAAGCCTGCCTTCAAAGGCGGGGGGACCGTCCTTTATGTGTATAATAATCGAACTCAGTAATAAGCGAGCTGGTTGTAAAGCTGTTGAATACAATTAAACGGAACGGTGGGTGGTTCTCGATGCGACTATAAAGAGCATCGTTGAAGCGTAAGCTTCAATTAACATATCTTTCTGAATTGATATGTTCAAACAGAACAATATTTCAATTTCACCTTACGGTGAATGTTGCTACGCAACAAAGAACCTTCCGTCACAAAATAGACAAGCTGTTTTGCGCCACCTTCCTTTGAAGGAAGGCTCAAAAAACAACAACTTTATGTTTTGTTTTTACCACTTACGAAGCTTAATTTCGCACTCCGCATTCCGCATTCCGCATTTACAAAGCTTGTTTCACAAGCTTTGTGTACGCTTTTGCTTTTTCGCAAGCGTAGGTTGGAACTCCGTCAAATTTACCGGTTTCAGCATAAGAAACAGCGGCACAGATATCGCAATTGTGTTTATATTCACAATTTGTGCATTGGGGTGGGAGAATTATTTCTTCCCTCGCCTTGCGGATTTGATTCCAAGCCTTTTTGAAATCGTCGCCGATTTCCGCAACGGGCTCTACCATCATTCCGCAGGGTGTCATTTTGCCGTCCCAGGTAACCCAGAAGGTTGTTGAACCTGCTCTGCATTTGATTCTTTCGCCTTCTTTTTCGCAATCGTCGAAATAATCAGGTGTTTTTTTATTTTTATCCTTATATTCAAGGAATTTATCAAACTCATCGCCTAAGCGATGTTTTTGCAAATTAAACATTACCTTTGCCGCATCCTCGGGAGAAAGACGGGCGGGTGCGGGATGGATAAATCCGCACTCTGCATTTTTGTTTGGCGCATTTTCACGCCCCGAAATTTTGCATTTTGCATTTTGCATTTTGCATTTTTCGGTACGGTCAAGACCGTACCCTACGTTATCACTACAAGCGCGCAAGGGTGGAAAAAGATATGTTACTGTCTGAATTGGAACGCCCAACTCCACTGCCAAATCCGATGCGCCAAAAACATCATCTTTGTTGTATGGGGTTACGGTGTAGTTAATTTTAAGGTTTATGCCTGCCTCTTTAAGGGCTTTTATTGCTCCCACAACTCTGTCAAAAGCATCGGGAACTCCGCAAAGGTTAGCGTAAGTTTCTCTTGAAGTTCCGTAAAGAGTTACATTCACCCTATGGGGTGGATTCGCTTTAAAAAACTCTATTTTCTTTTCATCAATGAGCGTTGCATTGGTATTCACCGTAACAAGAAAGCCCATTTTTTTGCAAGCAAGATAAATTTCTTCAAAATCCTCCCGGAGCATACATTCGCCACCGGTCAGAAGTAAAAGCAATGTTCCTGCTTCCTGAGCTTTTTTTGCCAGGTCAAGCCACCATTTCGTTGGTTTTTCCTTACTCCGCGCCTCTTTATCGTTTGCTTTAGAATGTATATAACACATTTTGCAATCAAGAGTACACCTTGAGGTTAACTCAAAGGTACCTGAAAGTGGTGTTCCTGTTTGAGTAGCTTTATCAAAAAGTCGGGAAATGAATGATTCGTATGTAAGCTCCATTTTCATTTCCTTTCTTTATTGTTTTGGTGCGGTACGGTCAAGACCGTACCCTACGATAAAACTTTTTCAAGTTCCTCAACTGCTCTTTCATCTGGGGTGCATTGGAGGGAGAATACATTGACTTGTTCTAACAATTCTATTACAAAATCAATGCACATTTGCCTTTCACCCGGAGCAAGTAAATCGAGATATATATTATTGATAACTGCTTGCAGGGCTTCAAACCCTGTAAGGTGTTTAACGCGGTTTTCTTTGCCCTGGCTCAAAAGAACAATTGCTTTAAGGGGTAAATTGCGGTTTTTGCAAATTTTACTTGTTCCGCAGAAGGGTAAACCACCTGCAAAAGCTTTGCCATCTTTTAAATAAATGCCTGCTTTATCTCCATTTATTATTTCTGCATTTCTGTGAACCCGCCAAAGCTCAGCCTGCGTGCTTTTCCCTGTTCCGCAAGGAGCTGTAAAAAGAACTGCAGAACCGTTTGTGTCTATATAGGAAGCGTGCATCAGAACAACTTTTTTCGGCAAAATAAGCTGTGCTAAGGGAACAGAACCCCAAAAATACCTCTCATCTGTCATAAAAGGAAAGCTTTTTTCCGTAAAACGGACTTCACAGAAAGAACCTGACTTGCAATCATACTCTGCAAGAGCACCTTCGGCTGTTCCCATACTGCGTTTTCGAAAAACTTTTTCACCATCGGAAAAAACCGAAAACTCGCTCTGCTCGCCAAGAAAAGTTCCCGGACATTCAGGAAGGTTTTCACCCACTTGACAAACGATGTTGATATCAGGATTGTTTGCATTAGTTTCAAACAACTGCCAATCCGCACTATCATTAGGAAAACTCGGCATTTCAATTCGAATATTCTGTTCACAGATTGTGTAGTTTTTAAACATAATGAGGACACTCTTCCACGCTATAATTACACAGTATAATAATACTGCTGAAAAGTCAATTTGTCAAGAGTAAAAAAGAATTTTGACACATTTTTTTAATGTGTTGAAATAGCAAAAAGAGAAAGGTTTTTTACTCCCTTTCTCTCACTTTTATTGTTCCGTTTTCTTGCAATTCATATATTCTATTGCAATATTTCAGCATACTTGGGCGATGAGTTGTTATAACACAAGTTCTCTTACCATCAGATTCCATAAGACCCCTGAGAACCCGCTCTTCTGTGTCGCTATCAAGAGCCGAAGTAGCTTCATCCATTATAAGAAGAGGCGCATTGCAAAGAACCGCACGGGCAATAGAAAGCCTTTGCACCTGACCCTCAGAGAAATTAACTCCCCTTTCGCCTACAGGTGTTTCAAGACCAAGTGGCAAAGCCTCAACAAAATCCAATGCATCTGCAATTTTCAATGCACATTTTAACTCTTCATCCGTAGCATCTGAATTGACTATTCTTAAATTTTCCGCAATCGTTCCTGTGAAAATTGCATTTTCCTGAGGTACATAAGAGCAAAACTGCCTTGTACTTGGCGAGATATCTATACTCTCTCCATCAGGCACGGTTAGTTTTAAACTTCCCTGCGATTTTTCAACAAGACCTAAAAGAAGTCGCAAAATTGTTGTTTTGCCCTCACCCGATGGTCCGACTAAGGCAATCGTTTCACCCGGATGGGCAAAAAAGCTGATATTATTAAGAACATTTCTTTCGCTGTCGGCATAAGAATATGTAACATTTTCTGCTACCACACTTACACCATTCTCTCTTGCATCCGCGAGCATAAGCCTTGCTTTTTCAAAATCATCAAGATTTTCTTTTGGTAGCTCGGTTATTTCTTTAATTCTTCCTGCCGCAGTTGCAACGGAAATCACCCCGGGTATTGTTGAAACAATAGCAGAAAATGAAGATGTTAAACTGCCCGAAAGCTGTAAAAACAATGTCATTGTGCCAAAGGTTATCGCACCAGACCAAAGTCGGTAAACGCCCCAACCATAGCAGGAATATGCCACAACAAGACCTATAAAAGAAAGAACGAGGGTTGTAAGAATTGTAAATTTATCGTGAGCTAATCTCATATTGCGGTAACCGGTAAGAATCACCTTGAATTTTTCGGAATATTCTTTTGTCAGACCAAAGGCTTTAACAGTCTGCAAATTCTGAATGGATTCTTCACTAAAGGACAAAACCTTACCGTTCATCTGCCTGCTTTCAAGGTTATATTTCCTCATCATTTTAGTCATAAATCTTGAGGAAAAGAACAACACCGGAGCACTCATAAGGGCAAGAAAAGCCAGAGTTACATCATAATATAAAACTATTCCAAGACACCCAAAAAATTGCAAAAATTTTGTCAAAAGCCCGGGTAAAAATGAAATCACACTACCCGAAACCGAGCCGACATCACCTTCAAGGCGGTTAATAAGGTCCCCCGAATGGTATTTATTTATACTTTCCCAATTTGCCGTTGTCATTCCTTCATAAATCTGCGAACGTATTTCATTACTCACACGAGTACCAACCCTTGAAGACACAAGTGAACTTACAGCATTAACGATAATTTGAAAAACCGCGAGACCAATTACCATAGATGCTGCTGAAATGATTGTCTCATTATTATGATTAACTACCGCATCTATAAGATATTTTGAAGCAATGCTTGCACCAAAGCCCATAGCTATACCGACCACACCCATAATGGTGTAGCCAACAATTTCAAGCTTATAACGGCTCATTATTTTCAAAAGCCATTTCCACTCTGACCCGATATTTTTAAAAAGTGCACTATACTCGCTGACCTTTTTCATTTAACTAAGCTTTCTCCGTTTTATGAATTTTTTATATATTGTGTTCCGTAATGACGCAAAATTCGACTTTAAGGATTTCGACAGTCATAATAATCACACTTGATTGGGATGTTACCTGTTGATATTAGCACAGTTTTGAGAAAATAGCAACTTAAATTCGGGATAGAGCGAAATGCTTTCGAATTTCCGTTTCGTATTACTGATTTTTATCAGATGAATTTCTGATTTTTTATCGAATAAACGCGAAAAAACACGTATTTATTATCCACAAAAAACCACGTATTTATTATCGGAATTTACTTGCATTCGGTAGTGCATTGTGATACAATGTAATATATATTGTATTAAAGTGTCATATTATACCATTTAGGAGAGATTTTATGCGAATAATGAGAATTTCTGTAACAGTTCTTTTTATTCTTACCTTAATAGCTTTTTTCAGTGTATTTATTTTTCAAAAGAAAAATGAGGATAACACCATACCTGAAATCACAATAGAAAATGATTTTATTGAGGTAAATTGTGACGCCACGAATGAAGATTTTCTTAAAGGTATCACAGCTACTGATGAAAAAGACGGAGATTTAACAGATGAAGTTATTGTTGAATCTGTTTCAAGATTTATTGAGCCGGGTGTTTGTGAAGTTAAATATGCAGTTTGCGATAGCAACAACCATGTTGCTCATGCTACAAGAAAAGTTCGCTATACAGATTATGAAGCTCCGAAATTCAAGTTAAAGAAAAGCTTGTGCTTCTCCCTTTATGAAAAAATGAATATTGCATCATGTATCGGTGCTGTTGACAGTATTGAGGGCGACATTTCCGGAAACGTTGTTATAACAAGCCCTGATTATACTTCTTCTGTAACAGGAATTTTTACCTTGGAGCTTTCTGTTGCTAATAAAAAGGGCGATACATCAACTCTTTCTCTTCCGTTGATTATGGAAGACAGGAATCTTTCTGCTCCAACAATCAAGCTCAAAAAATATTTGATATATGTTGATAAAAATCAGGAAGTTGATTTTGAAGATTACATCGTTAAAGCAACCGATAGAAATGACAGAGATTTAACCAACAAAATTGAGATAGATGATAATGTAAACTTTAAAAAAAGCGGTACTTATACTGTTCATTACTTCGTTACTGACAGTAACGGTGCAGAGGGTCACTCTGTTCTCAATGTTGTGGTAGAGTAATCAGACTAATCCCGGGAGAATAATTTTCTATGAATAGAGGCAAAATTTCAATCGATTATTATAGCATTCTGAAAGATTTATTTAAAAATTTCTGGGTGATTTTATTAAGCCTTCTTATAGGTGTCATGGGTATATATATTGCTGAGTGTAGCGTTTACAAGCCCGAATATACCGCAACCGCAACCGTTGTTGTTAACGTAAAAGGGTCTTCGTCAAACGCTTCGTCAACGTATAGCGTTTCCTCTGAAATGGCACAGGTTTTCTCAAAGGTTTTTTCCGAGCCCGCTATGAAAAAAGCTGCCGCTGAGCATCTGGACCTTGAAAAATTTGATGGTCGTGTTACGGCATCTGTTTTAAAGGATACAAACTTTATAAATATCAGCGTTGTTTCCGATAGCCCCCGGAAATCATATGAGCTCCTCAATGCCATTTTACATGTTTATCCCACTATCTCCGAAGAGGTTTTTAAAAATTCAGTGATTACCATTTTAAAGCATCCGTCAATGCCCTCTTCACCTTCAAGCGTTGGGTTACAGCACAGTAAAACGAAAACATTATTAATGATGGCTTTCATAAGTATTGGTGCAATTGTTGCTCTTTCCGTTTTCAGAGACACAGTGAAAAACGAAAGAGAGTTTAATAACAAAGTAAACGCACAGCTTTTGGGCTGTATTTCTCATGAAATCAAGGCAAAATCAATAAAAGACCTGTTTTCAAAAAAGAAAAAGGGACTGCTTATTGATGGCAATGCTTTTATAAGCACAAGATTTGTTGAATCTTTTAACAGAATCGTGGCAAAAATTGAACACCACAAATTGCGGGATGGTTCAAAGGTTTTTGCTGTTACAAGTTTTGCAGAAAACGAAGGCAAATCCACCGTTTCTTCTAATCTTGCTCTTTCTCTTGCTCGCAAGGGTAACAGAGTTCTTTTGATGGATATGGATGGAAAAAAACCTGCTGTTTATAAACTTTTTGGATGCTCATATATAGAAAATGCCGAATTGGGCTCGCTTTTCAATGGTGAAATTTCAAACAGTGATTATAAATTAAGACGATACAAAAAAACCAACTTGTATCTGGCTATTAATACCCGTGCTTATGCTAACAGCTACAAATGGATTGAAACCGGTGTGGCTAAAAAAACTATCAAGGCACTGAAAGGTATGGTGGATTATATTATAATCGACACTGCACCTATTTCTGTTGACTCCTCTGTAAGTGAAATCATTAAGATGGCAGATAAGACTATCCTTGTAGTTAAAACAGATACCATTGAAACTGCTACAATAAACGATGCTATTTCAACTGTTACAGATGTTGGCAATAATTTAGCCGGCTGTATCTTGAACCAAACTCCCCCCGATATGCCTATGGCATCATTTACGGGTGCAGGTGATGATACTAAGCATTTTCGCAAATTTAAGCATTATTATTGACGATTATTTCTAATCGAAATAAAGGAAGATTACAAGAATGAGTATGAACGATAAGGGATTACAATTTAACAAAGAAAATAACGTATCCTTTTACTTCAGTGACTTTTGTCGCGGTTTTAAAAAATTCTGGTGGGTTATTGCAATTGTGTGCGTATTATGCTGCACCTTTAATGTTTTCAGGTGCCATAAAAACTATAAGCCAATGTATAAGGCTGAGGCTACCTTCACAATAAGCACTCAGGACAAAGTTTCCTCCATAAACGGAATTTCTGCATATAGCTTCTATTATGACGCTTCAACGGCATCCCATCTCGCTTCAACATTTCCGCACATTTTAAGCAGCAACTTGTTACAAGAGGCTGTAGCTAGTGATTTGAATTTGCCCTCGCTCCCCGTTAACTTGACGGCATCATCCGTTTCGGGCTCAACTATGTTTACTTTAAGTTCCTCTGGCTATGATCCCCAATTAACTTATGATGCACTTATCAGTACAATGGAGAATTATCCCAATATTGCAAAATATGTTGTCGGCAATATTAAATTTAATATCATTACAAGTCCTGTTTTGCCCTCAGAGCCGTATAATAAGCCTGCCTATTCTGACGAGGTGTTAAAAGGCACTACCTATGGTTTGGGTATAGGATTAGTTTTTCTGCTTCTCTACACTGCTTTAAGAACTACAATCCGCACCAAAAAGGATATCAGAGCTAATCTTAATATTAAGTGCTTGGGTGTTATTCCATACATTATTGAGAAGAATTCAAAAAAAATAAAAGAACCCTTGCTCATCAACAGTAAATTAACCGATGGCAGATTTCCTGACAGTATAAGATCAATCAGAAGTGTTGTTAAAAATATCCTGAAGGACGATAAAAAGGTTATTGCGGTTACAAGTACTGTCGCAGAGGAAGGCAAAACCACTGTTTGTGCAAACATAGCAATATCCTTTGCTGCAATGGGCAAAAAGGTTCTTCTGGTGGACTGTGATCTGAAAAAACCAAGTGTGCTGAAAACACTCGGGGTTAATGAAGATGATATATACTATTCCACTGTTACAGATAAATACAAAATCGCATATTTGAAAACCCATAAAATTTATTTTATGACACTTGTTGCCGATAGCAATATACATGAAATTGTTAACAGTGGCAATTTAGCTGATATTTTCTCCTTTATTAAGGCAGATTACGACTTGGTTTTTGTTGATACCCCTCCCTGTAGCGTGGTTTCAGATGCTATGTTTGTAGCCCAGGCTTCAGATGGCGTTTTGTATGTGATTTTACAGGATACTGCAAGAATTTCTAAAATCAAGAGTGGTCTGGACTCATTAATGTCAACCGATTCCGAAATTTTAGGTTGCGTTTTAAACGGCGCTCAAACAAGTGTTATGGGCTACGGCTATTACAAGGCTTACAATAAATACGGCTATTACAAGGGCTATGGCAAATACGGCAAGTACGGCAAATATAATAAATATGGTTATTCCGATGGATCCGGATATGGTTATGATTTCCATTTTGATGATGAAGATGACGATTCAGTAAATTGAACGGCAGAATACGGTAAATAAAAAAACAATAGAATTATTGAGGTGCGTTATGGAAACAAAGGTTAAAAATAATTCTAAACTCGGCTACGAAAGTGTTTATAACAGAATATTTAAAAGATGCCTGGATTTCACAATTGCCCTCATTGCAATTATTGTGTTATTACCTATAATTTTGATTTTTTCTTTAGCTGTTTTTATTGATGACGGCTTTCCCATTTTCTACACTCCTCTGAGAGGCGGGTATAAAGGAAAACCATTTAAAATTATAAAATATCGCACTATGGTTAGAGATGCCGATAAAATCGGTGGAGGCACAACAGCTCTTAACGACCCGCGAATTACAAAGGTCGGTTCAATTTTACGCAAGGTTAAAGCAGATGAAATAGTGCAGATATTTAACGTGTTAACCGGAACAATGAGTTTCGTTGGCCCTCGACCTGAATTGCTTCAATATACTGAGGAATATACAGAAGAGGAAAGTATAATTCTCAATGTGAGACCCGGAATTACCGATTATAGCTCCATAGAGTTTATAAACCTTGATGAAATAGTGGGTGGCGAGAATGCCGACGAAATGTATGAAAAATATGTTTTAAAAAGAAAAAATCAGCTTAGGATTAAATATGCAGAGGAAGTTTCACTTAAGACGGATTTTGTTATTTTATTTAAAACTATTTGGTGCGTGTTAGAAAAATTCATAAGATTTTTTAGAGTGAAATGAGTTATCCGAACCTGCCTAACTCTTTCACCCTAGAGCAAGAGGGATTCGTAAATGGAATATGTAAAACTTAAAAATACCGATATTTCCGTTTCAAGGCTATGTATGGGCGGGTGCCCTATGGGTGGCTATGGTTGGGGTTATGTCAGCGAAAATGCGGTAATTGCAACCGTTCATCGTGCTATTGACGGTGGCGTTAACTTCTTCGATACTGCTGATACCTACGGTTTAGGGCAATCTGAAAGAACTCTCGCAAAGGCTCTTGACGGAAGAAGAGAAAAGGTAATTATCGCAACAAAATTCGGTGTGCGAGCTGAAAAAGGTAAAACCTTTTATGATAACTCTCCGGAATATATTGAAAAAGCTTTAAACGACAGTCTGAAAAGATTATCCACAGATTACATAGATTTATATCAAATTCATTACCGCGATAAAACAACACCTTTGGATGCTGTTGTGGAAGTATTGGAGCGATTCAAAGAGCAAGGAAAAATTCGTTGTTATGGTTTATCTAATATCCATGGAGAAGAGTTCAAGGAAGTAGAGCCATTTTCAGGTAAATTTGTTTCTTGTCAGAACGAATATTCTCTTGTTACCCGCGACAATGAGAACGATCTCTTAGTTAATTGCAATGCCCTTCAGCTTACACCTATGACCTGGGGAAGCTTGGGACAAGGTGTTTTAACAGGTAAATATAACATCAACTCCGGGTTTGGCGTCAATGATAGGCGCAGCAGAGATATTTACACGAATTTTCATGGAGATAAACTTAAAAAAAACGTGGAAATTGTTGAAAATATGAAGCCTTTGGCTGAAAAATTCGGCGTTCCATTGGCAGCTTTAGCGGTAAGATTTATTCTTGATCACATACCTAATTCAATTGCATTAGTAGGTGCCAAAAATCCAAGCCAGATTGAGGGAACTATGACCGCTATGGATTTCAGACTTTCAAAAGAAGAATTGGAGTTTTTGGAGAGAGTTATAGTATGAAGCGTGATAATAATGGGAAGAAGAGCAACGAAATCGGTGTGCTATATACATTTGGCGTGTTGCTGACAATTTTGGGGCATTCTCACTCCAATGATTGGACAACTTTCCCCTCACAGCCTGTAGAATTTATTTATTCATTTCATATGCCACTTTTCTTTTGCATATCAGGATATTTATTCGCAAAGTCGAACAGTCTTGAAAGAAACGGATATTTAAAATGGATTGGCAATAAAAGCAAAAGACTATTGATACCCTATTTTTTTATTTCAGCTATTTCATTCATCCCTAAAATGTTATTAGAAAAAGGAAATCTTAATGGTATAGGTTTAAATGAGGTTTTTCAGTGCTTTTTTGCTCCGAGATTTAATGTTTGGGGACATTTTTGGTTTCTTCCTGTAGTTTTTATTTTCTATTTTGTTTTCGGCTTGTGGAAAAGCTTTTTCTATGATAATTTAAAATATAAAAAATGCATAGTTGTCGGAACACTCTTAGTTGCAGTAGTGTTGCATTTTATAAAAACGGATATTGTGTGGTTGGGCTTCGGCGATTTATGTAATTTTGCTGTTTACTTTGTAATAGGTATTTTAGCTCGTGAAGGATTCAAAATAAAAAAACTTAGAAACGCAGAGCTCATTGTTGGCGCTCTTTTGCTTACTGTTGTAAGTATAGTATTGTTTTCAAATTTTCGCCACAATACATTCATTATGTTTATTGAGAGTTTATTGATGCTTGTGGCTTGTTTATTTTTATCTCAGATTTTGGCAGAAAAGAATTTTAAATGTGTAAATTTTATTAATGAAAATGTATTTACATTTTATATTTGCTCGTGGCCATTTCAGGCTATTGGTGAAAAAATATTAAATCTTTTTTCTTTAGAGTGGTATGTTTATACAATTGTTATGTTTTTTATAGGGGTTTCAGCTCCGTGTATTATAATTATAGTTTATAGAAAACTCAAATTTATAAACTGCAATTTTTTAAATTACCTTTTGGGGTTTAGAGTGGTGAAGTGATATGAAGTATAGCAGTGAGCAATTAGCCTGGTTAATCCGCAGACATGCGGTGGAGCTTACGCATTTATCCGGTGGCTCTCATATTGGCTCTGTTTTATCTGTTGCAGATATTATAGCTGTACTATACTCAGATGTGTTGAATTATGACATAAATAACACTAAGTGGGATGGTCGCGATCGCTTTATATTAAGCAAAGGTCATGCAGGGTTATCTATATATACCGCATTGGCTGAAACAGGCTTTTTTGATAAAAGTGAGCTTGATACTTACTATCAAAATGGAAGCAGACTCTCAGGACATGTTTCTCATTATGTTCCGGGAGTTGATTTTTCTACCGGTTCATTGGGTCATGGTTTATCAGCCGGTGTTGGTATGGCTTATGCCTTAAAAAAGACGCATAATACCGCAAAGGTATATGTTGTTCTTGGTGATGGCGAGTGTGACGAAGGTTCTGTTTGGGAAGCAATGCTTTTTGCTAACCACTATAATTTAGGCAATATTGTAGCAATTGTTGACCACAACAAAATGCAGAGTATGGATTTTTGTGAAAAAACAATTTCAAAAGAATCTTTAGCAGATAAATGGAAAGCATTTGGTTGGAATGTTATTGATATTAATGGTAATGACCATCAACAGTTGAAAGCCGCTTTTTCAAGCCTGTTCAAAAACAAAAAACCTAGCGTAATTATCGCAAACACAGTAAAGGGATACGGAATTCCCTTTATGGAGAACGATATTTTATGGCATTACAGATTCCCTCACGATGGTTGGGAATATGATACCGCTGTGAAAGAGCTTCATAAAAATAAGCCTGACGGTGTTGAGGATATATATACTCCTGATGGTATAAAAAATCCTGTAACGCCTACAGAAAATGATGATATTTATAACGACCATACAACCTCGGCCACCTGGAAGCCAACATGGATGAATGAAAGGGAGGAAAACTAAATGCGCGATACATTTGTTAAAACCCTTTGTTCTATATGTAAAACTAATACGGATATTGAACTTATTACAGGTGATTTGGGCTTTGGCGTATTAAAGCCATTTTTTGAGCAATTCCCTGATCAATTTACAAATGCAGGTATAGCGGAGCAAAATATGACGTCCGTTGCTGCAGGAATGGCACTTGAGGGTAAAACAGTTTTTACTTATTCAATAGGTAATTTCCCTACCCTGCGTTGCCTTGAGCAAATCAGAAATGACTGCGCATACCATAATGCTAATGTTAAAATTGTGTGCGTTGGCGGTGGCTTTGTTTATGGTTCTCTCGGTATGAGCCACCATGCAACAGAAGATATTTCTGTAATGCGTTCAATTCCTAATGTGGCGGTTTTTTGTCCCGGCGATGCTTTAGAAGCGGCAGCTGTTACAAAAGCTATTGCTAAATATCCTGGAACCTGTTATTTAAGGTTGGGAAGAGGCGGAGAAAAGCCCATTCACCAAACCCTTGAAAACTACGAAATAGGTAAGGCTATACCGGTTAAAGAAGGTAGATATGTTGCCATATTAACTACCGGAGCAATATACGAAGAAATTGATAAGGCGTTGGATATTCTGTCAGAAAATGGTATAACACCATCGGTTTATTCTTTCCCGACCGTTAAGCCTATTGATAAAGAGACAATAAAAAAATGTGCCGAGTCACACACAATAATTGTAACCTGCGAAGAAAACAATATTATGGGTGGCTTTGGTAGTGCTGTCAGTGAGGTTATGGCTGATAACGGACTAAACAGCAGGCTAATAAGAATTGGTATAGAAGATACTTTTTGTGATGTAGTGGGCGACCAGGCATACCTTCGCAATATTTACGGAATGAGCGGAAAGAAAATTGCTGAAAAAATAATTGAGGCGATAAAATAAATGAGTAAAAGAATATTAATAACATCTACAGAGCTTATGATGATACAGTTTCTTGTACCACATATAATCCATCTATCAGAAAATGGATATAAAGTAGAAATCGCATGTTCAGATGTAGGTGGACGAATGGATGAGGTTCGTGAAAAACTGAAAGGTTATGCCGAAAAAATTCACGTAGTCAGACTAGAAAGAAGCCCCGTATCGCCTAACAATGTTCTTGGATATCAGGATATGAAGAAGATAATCGCTCAGGGAAAATATGACATCATTTGGACAAATGAACCGGTCATGGGTGTAGTAACGCGACTTGCAGCAAGAAAGGTAAGAAAAAAAGGAACAACAGTGCTATACATGGTACACGGATTCCACTTTTACAAGGGAGCACCTAAGAAATACTGGCTCGCATTTTATCCGATTGAGAAGATTGCTTCACGGTTATGCGATGGAATTATTACAATCAACAAAGAAGACTATGAACGCGCAAAGACCTTTCATGCAAAAGAAGTGAGATATATACATGGAATCGGAGTTGATACGAGCCGTTTAAAGCCGGATGAAATCCAGAGTGATATAAGAAAAGAAATAGGTGTCCCGGAAGACACATTTCTTATCTTGTCTGTAGGAGAATTATTACCTCGTAAAAATCAGCAGGTGATTATCCGTGCCTTAGGATTATTAAAGGATAAAGACATACATTATATTTTGTGCGGAAAAGGAAAGCAGTTAGCCGAGTTGCAGAATTTGGCGAAAGAAAATCAAGTGGAAAAGCAGGTGCATTTTTTAGGGTATAGAAAAGATGTATTAAATATTTATGGGCAAACAGATCTATTAGCCTTTCCATCTATGCGAGAAGGATTAGGCCTTGCAGGATTAGAAGCAATGTACTGTGGCTTACCTTTAGTGACATCAAATACAAGTGGTCCAAGAGATTATATGGAAAATGGGAAAACAGGATATATGTTCAATCCATATGACGCAAAAGGTTTTGCAGAAGGAATTCAAAAATTGCATAGAAATGTAGAATTACGCAAAAACTGTGGCGAGTATAACAAGAAGGCTGTTATTCCATATTATATTGAAAATGTAAAAAAAGAAGTGCTAGAGTTGATTGAGGAGTTTTAAGATGCCTGATTCTTTAAAATACAGTGTGATTATTCCGGCATATAACGCAGAAGATACGATTGAACGATGTTTGCAAAGTTTATTAATACAAAATAGGCAAGATGTTGAAATCATAGTAATCAATGATGGTTCGACAGATAATACTGCGAACATTATCGATGATATTTCAAAAGCTAACAAAACAGTAGTATGTCTGCATCAGGTAAATAGCGGGGTTTCCAATGCACGTAATAACGGATTATCACATGCTACCGGAACTTATATTACATTTGTAGATAGTGATGATTGGGTTACCAAAGAATATTTTTCTGAATTAGATAAAATGGATCCAGATACAGACCTTTGTTGTTTGCAGTTTGTAGGAAGCAATGAAGAAGATATTGCTCTTTTTAAACAAATTGATTCATGTGAAGCATGGGTTGATAAAATGAAATTGCTTTTGAATTCGAGAATTATTATGAATCCGGTAAACAAGAGATTTAAAAAAGAGATTATTAATAATAAAGAACTTCAATTTATTGAAAACCTACATATTTCAGAAGATTTTAATTTTTGCATGATGTATTCGATTCATTGTAAATCAATAAAAATGCATGTTAGTCCAATTTATTGTGTTGATGTAACTAACAATAATTCGCTTTCAAGAAAAGTAAGGAAAAATCTGACAGAAGATATTACCAAAGGCTTTTCTTATGTTGAAAATACAATTAAAAACTCCCCTTGCACTATGTTTGAAAAGCACCAATTGCTGGTGTCTTTGGATTATTTATATATAAAAAATGTATGTACATGTATTGCAGAAACCTTCAAATATTGTAAGCCACAATATCTGAAGAATCGAAAAATGTATAAAGAAATTTGTAAAAACTTTTTAGAACCATTAGGTGAAGGTGGAAGGTACTATAATATAGTACATAAAATACTTAGAAATATGTTAAGGCTTAATTTGATATTCCCCTTTTATGTTGTCAGTTGGATAGCCAAGGGCAATAAATTTAAAAAATACAGAGGGAACTGATTATGGAAAAAATCAAAGTATTGGTTGTTACCGCTACTATGAATGCAGGCGGATTAGAAAATCAATTGATGCATTTACTAAGAAATGCAGATAAAGAAATGTTTCAGATAGATTTCAGTTCTAAGGTAGAGGATTCGTACTACAGAAAAGAAATAGAATCTTTAGGTGCAAAATATCATGTTCTTCCCGAAATGAATAAAAAGAATATATTGTCATATTTTCGTACAATGGTTAGAATCATGAAAGACGGTAAATATGATGTAGTTCATTCTAATGAATTATTCCATAGCGGAATCGTATTATTGGCTGCATATTTTGCCGGTGTAAAATGTAGAATTGCACATTCCCATAGTATTTATGATTTGGACGATATTAATGCAAAAAAAAGTACAATCAGAAAAATATATTCATCGGTTATGAGATGGATGATTTTACAGTTTTCAAATGTTCAGGTTGGTTGTTCTACTGCAGCGGGAGAGTTCCTTTTCGGGAAAAAAGTCGTAAAAAAAGACACATACCATTTGTTGTTCAATTCTGTTGATACAAAAGAATACCTTGAAAATTATGATAAGACGGAAACAGGAGAATTCTGTGAAGCAGAATGGATAAATGTCCTGCATGTTGGCCGAGTGTACGAAGTGAAAAATCAACTGTTTATTGCTGAGATTGCAGAAGAATTCAAAAAAAGAGATAAGAAGATACGTATTCTTTGTGCAGGAAAAGGTAACCAGGAGTACATGGATAAAGTCCAAGAGGTGATAAAAAGTAAAGATTTGCAGGAGCATATGAAAATGTTGGGTGTCAGAAAAGACATTTCAGAGCTTCTTCGGAAATCAAAGGCATTCATTCTGCCCTCTTTATATGAAGGTATGCCCCTTGTACTAATTGAAGCTCAGGCTTCAGGGCTTCATTGTGTGTCAGCAGATACATTCTCTAAAGAAGTTGATTTTGGAATAGATGCAATTGAATGGCTTTCATTACAAGCAGGAGCTAAAAAATGGGCAGATTCAATAGAGACGGCTATCGAAAAAGGAAGAAAAGAAAAAACAAACGTTGTAAATGCTATAGAAGAAAAGGGATTTGATTCGAGAATCTTTACGGAAAGACTGTGTAAATTATATGTACAGAACGCAAGGAAGTAAGTAGGTTTTATGATAAAGATATTGTTTTTTATAGAAACCTTATCCGGTGGCGGAGCAGAAAAGGTGCTTCAAAACCTTGTTAATAATATGGATAATGGAAAATTTGATATTACAGTTCAAACTGTTTGGAAAGAAAATCCTGAAAAATATTTAAACAAGAATATCAAATATAAATACATATATCCTTGTTACTCAAAATTAAATAATTACAAATACAGACTTAGCGCTTTGTTGAAAATAATTTACCCTCTATATATCAAGGATAATTATGACATAGAGGTTGCTTACCTTGAATGTGGTGCTACAAAGGTTATTTCAACATCAACAAATAAAAAAGCAAAAAAAATTGCCTGGGTTCATTGCGATTTGTCTAAAAAAATCAGCAATATAAATGAATTCAAGAAAAAAAGTGTAAAGTGGTATAAAAAGTTTGATAAGGTTGTGTGTGTTTCCCGGGATGTAGAAAAAAGCTTTAAAAGTATATACGGAAATAAATTTGATACTGAAGTTATCTACAATGTTATAGATGATCACTCTATTCGGGAAAAAGCTACTGAAAAGGTTGAGGACTATTCTTTTGACGAAAAAATTCCAACAATTGTTTCTGTAGGCAGACTTTCTAAAGAAAAAAGATTTGATCGCCTGATTGAAGCTCACAAAATTCTTTTAGATGAAGGCTTTTTAAATAAACTTTTAATACTTGGCGATGGTGACGAAAGAGAAAGCCTCGAGCAGATTATTAAAGCTTCAGGTCTCCAAAAAACTGTTACACTCTTAGGCTTTAAAAGCAACCCCTACCCCTATATAAAAAATGCGGATTTATTAGCCTGCTCATCAGATTATGAAGGCTTTTCTTCATTTGTTGCTGAAGGACTTATATTAGGAAAAGCCATTGTTACAACTAATTGTAATGGTATGAAAGAGCTTTTAGGAAACTCCAAATACGGAATAATAACAGAATGTAGTGCAAAATCGTTGTCAGAAGGTCTAAAAAAGCTTTTGGCTGACAACAGCTTAAAAGAAGAATACGAAAGGAATGCTTTAGAAAGAGGCAAAAGCTTTTCTATCGAAGCTTCTGTTAAAGGAACAGAAGAATTCTTTATGTCTATGAAATAAACACGGAAAGGAGACAGCATGGAAAGTTTAGAATACTATTTACTTTTAGTTGCAATTATTGTTTTAGGTCTTTTAATGCCTCAAGGTGCAAAAGACCGAAAGCAATATATTGTAGTAATGGCTGTTCTCCATTCTCTTTTGTCAGGCTTGAGGCATCAATATCTGACGGGTGATATGCAAACCTACTGCTACAAATATTGGCGCACGCTAAACGAAGGCTGGTTTAGCGATGAGCTTTTTCAAGGCGGCAGGAACTTCGGCTTTAATTGGCTGTTGAAGTTTTTTTCAACCCTGTCTGATGGAGAATTTCAGGTATTTCTTATTGCAGTTGCCATATTTATTGAGGCTACGGTAGCCTATTTGATTTATAAATACTCTCCTCTTCCTTGGCTTAGCTTTTTAGTCTGGAACTGTATGGGCTTTTATTCTTTTGGCTTCAGTGCCATTAAGCAATCTATAGCTATGGGGCTTATAATGATAGCCTTTATTGGTATTATGGAGGAAAGACCAAAGCAGTTCCTGGTATTTACAATATTAGCCGGCTTTGTTCATGCACCTGCCTTAATATTTCTACCTGCATATTTTTTATCAAAGCAAAAATTCAATTTGCAGACACTACTTATATATATTTGCGGTGCAATAGTTGTCTTTATTAATAAAAACCAGATAGTTACGCTGATGCAGGATTTTTATTATGAAGATGGTATTATTGGCGATAATGCTGATTTAGGCGGACGATTCTTTTTAATAGTTCTGTTTATAATAGCGGGATTTGCATTAAAAGGCTTTAATGGCAAATATTTCTCAAAGGTTGCCAATTTAATTGTTGTTGCCGCAGTTTTACAGATGTTTTCGGGCTTTGATAATGTTTTTACAAGGCTTACTGACTACTATTTACAATTCCTTATTATTTTCATTCCCCTTTCCTTTGCAGATTATAAGGATGAAAATCTCAATGGGATTGGTGAAGGTATCAGGTTAGATATTTCACCAAAGCAAAGGTTTATAATTATAATTTTGCTGGTTATGTTCCTCATTTGGTTCTATCATAAATACAATCTTAGTGTAGATATTATCCCGGTTGATGACTACACAAACTATAGATTTTTCTGGGAGGAGTGGGGAGTTAATGTTAATTAGCGTAATAATTCCTGCGTTTAATTGTGAAAAAAGTATAAAGCGCACTGTTGACAGTATAATTTCTTCCGGTTTAACAGATTATGAAATAGTAATAGTTAACGATGGCTCTACAGATAATACAGCATCTGTTTGCAATAGCCTTTGCTCCCAATATAGCTTTATTAGATATTCGGAGCAAGAAAACAGCGGTGTTTCAGCAGCGAGAAATAGAGGTATAAATATTGCAACAGGTGAATATATTCTGTTTTTCGATGCGGATGATACTGCCGAAGAAAACGGTTTTTCGGAATGCGTTGATATAATTAAAAGCCAAAAACCGGATATTCTTATCTTTGGTATAAGCTTTGATTATTATAAAACCGGTAAGCTTTACAGAAGTGATAAATTCGTTCCTGAGCAGACCGGAATGCTTGATAAAACTCAGTTCAAAGCCGAGTTTGAAAGCTTATATAACACCAATTCCATAACGCCGGTATGGAACAAATTTTACAAAAAAGCTTTGATTAGAGATAATAACATCTTATTTAATACCAATTGCTTTTTAATGGAGGATTTTCTGTTTTCCTTGGAATGCTTGAAGTCGTGCGAAAATATATGGTGCTTTCAAGAAGATTTATATCATTATAAGCAATCTGAAAACGAGAAAAACGCCTTTAACAGATTAAAAAGAATCGATAATCTGTGCGATTATGTTTGCCCCTTCAAAACAGCTATCAACGAATTAGCTGTTGGTGAAATTGGAGATAATGTTTTTAATAATTTCTTTTTTATGCTCCTTTCACAGAAGATGTATTATGAAAATGCAAAGGAAATTAAAAAACTTGTGGAAAGTTTAAATAACAATAAGCTTTTTGGTGAAATTAAGCAAGGTGAAATCCCGGCAATGCATATAGGCTTTTTAAAGAATATTGAAAATTCACGATACTTAAAAATAAGGTTATTAAATTTAAAAACTCAAACAAGGCATAGGGTTGCGGTGTTAGTAAAAAGTATAACAAAAGGTATAATAAAACAAGAGGTTTGATATGGGAATAGATTTCGTTATTCTTTGGGTTGATGGTAACGACCCTGAATGGCAAAAAGAAAAATCTAAATACGATTCCAATGTTAATGATGACAGCAACTCTGCAAGTCGTTATCGTGATTGGGATCTTCTCCCCTTTTGGTTCCGAGGTGTTGAAAAATTCACCCCGTGGGTTAATAAAATCCATTTTGTTACCTGGGGGCACATTCCGGAATTTTTAAATTTAAACAATCCCAGGCTTAATATTGTAAAGCATACAGATTTTATTCCGACACAATATCTTCCTACCTTCAGCTCCCACGCCATTGAAATGAATATCCACCGCATACCCGGGCTTTCAGAGAAATTTGTTTACTTTAACGACGATATGTTTATTATTCGTAATATGACTGAAGAGGCTTTTTTCTCACAAGGACTTCCTTGTACATATGGTGGCGAGGTGCCTATGGCGTTTAAGGGAGATACAGGAATCTGGCAACACGCGGCAGTTAATAATATGGGAGTTATAAACGACCATTTTAACAAAAAAGAACAAGTAAAATGCTTTAAGAAAAAGTATATAAGCCCAAGCTACAGATGGCAGGATAATGTAAGAAGTATTGTACTTGAAATGCTTTTTCCCGATTACTTTCTTGGCTTTAAAAATCTTCACGCACCCGGCGCATATTTAAAAAAGACCTTTGAAGATGTATGGGAAGCAGAAAAAGACTTACTCAATAAAACAAGCTCCCACAAATTCCGCTCTGCAGATGATGTTAACCAATGGGTAATGCTATGGTGGCAAATAGCAAGCGGAAACTTCAACCCATATAATACAGATAACCTTGTTTGCTCTGTTAATAAAAACACATCGGATTTTGTGTGCAATGCGATAAAAGCCCAAAGTAATGATATGATATGTGTAAATGATGATGCAGATGAAAGTGATTTTCAATATCTTTCAGAAGAATTAAAATCTGCATTTCAAACTATTTTACCGGAGAAGAGCAGCTTTGAAAAATAATAAGAAGAAAATTATTTTTGTAAGTCAAGCCTTGTGGATTGGCGGAATAGAAACAGCCCTTGTAAACCTTATTAACAAGCTTGATTTTAATAAATATGATGTAACCTGCCTTATTACACAAAATTACCTTGATATGGCTAAAAGGTTAACAAAAAACTGCAGACTTATTGTGGCAGATAGAAGTAGCCTTGTTACATTTACACAACCTTATAAATACGAAAAATTATTTAAAATATTGGAAGAACCCCAAGGTGCTACTCACTTCCGTCGCCTTGTATGGCATATATTGAATATTTTATTTAAAGCCTTGGAAGTTCATCTCTATTCAAGTTATATAAAAAAACAACTGAAAAATGAACGCTTTGATACTGCTATTATTTATAGCGACAGAACTGCGGAAATAGCAGTAAAAGCTATAAATGCAAAAAAGTTTTTGATGTTTTACCACCACGGTGCAATGCGAAAGGAATTTCACGACCGCTACGGCTATGAAAAAAGTGAAAAGATAATTGCGGTATCAGATAATATTGCCCAAAAGCTAAAAGCGTACAGAAAAAAATACGCAAACAAGATTGTTGTGATTAACAATGTAATAGATATAAACTCAATTATAGAAAAAAGCAAAGAGCCTGTTGAAGAAAGTCTTTTTCCAAAAAATAATTTCAATATAGTTTCCTGCGGAAGGTTATCTCCGGTTAAGGGCTTGAATTTTGCCGTAGAAGCTGTTGCAAAGCTTGTTGAAGAAGGCTATACAGATATCAATTGGTATATAATTGGCGGAGGCCCTATTGAAAAAGAAATAAAAGAACAAATAGCAGAACATAAAATGGAAAAGCATATTTTTATGTTGGGAATGAAAAGCAACCCCTATCCATACATAAAAAAATGCGATTTGTTTATTCAACCAAGCTTATTTGAAGGCTATAGCCTTTCAATTATGGAAGCTAAAATTCTCGAAACGCCAATTCTTGCAACCTACGCAGCAGCAGGAAATCAAATCAACAACGATGTTGACGGGTTTTTATGTGATACCAATACATTATCGGTTTATGAGAATATTTTAAGACTGTATAAAAATAGAGAAGAACTTGAGAATTGTAAAAGAACTTTGATGAATTGTGATTTTGATAGTTTAAATCAGAAAATTATTTTACAACTTGAAGAATTATTTTAAAACGAGAGGATTAAAATGAACGAAAAATTCACAACAATTATCCAGCCAAAAACCGGTTGGTTTGACTTGCATTTAAAAGAATTATTACAATATCGTGACCTTATATTTTTGTTTGTGAAAAGAAACTTTGTTTCACAGTACAAACAAACGGTATTAGGACCGGCATGGGCAATTATACAACCACTTCTTACAACTGTTGTTTTCACCCTTGTATTCGGTAATATTGCAGGACTTGCGGCAGATGGTGTCCCCTCATTTATATTCTACCTTTCGGGTACAATCCTCTGGACTTATTTCAACCAATGTCTTACACAGACTGCCAACACCTTTGTTGCAAACAGAAACACAATGGGCAAGGTTTACTTTCCACGTCTTGTTATGCCCATATCAACTGTTATGTCAAACCTGATATCCTTAGCAATTCAGTTCATGTTTTTGGTTGCATTTCTTGTCTTCTACACCGTAACCAATCAGGGTTGTCATCCCAATTTATATATTTTAATGACTCCTCTTATTATTTTACAATTGGCACTTCTTAGCCTCGGATGCGGTATTATTATTTCAGCTCTTACGACCAAATATCGTGACCTTGCAATGCTTGTGGGTTTTGGTACACAGCTCTGGATGTACGCATCTCCCGTTGCTTATGATATGAATAGCATGGCGGTGTTTGCCCCAGGCGGTAAATACCACCCACTCATTATGTTAAACCCCATAACACCCATAGTTAACCTTTTCCGTTATGCATACTTAGGCCTTGGGGAAATGGAGTGGACTTTCTACGGCATAAGTTGGGTTATTACACTTATTGTATTATTTATAGGTATTATACTTTTCAGTAAGGTTGAAAAAACATTTATGGACACTGTCTGATACAGGTGGAGAAAACTAATGAAAAACATAGCAATTAAAATAGAAAATGTTTCAAAGGAATATCGACTTGGTGCTATAGGTGGCGGTACACTTCAGGGAGACTTGCAAAGTTTTTGGGCTAAAATCCGCCACAAGGAAGACCCTAATTCTAAAATAGGTGAAAGTGAAAAGGGACAAAAGGGTGACAGATTTATGGCTCTTGACGGAGTTTCCTTTGAGGTTAAAAATGGCGAAGCTGTGGGTATAATCGGTCACAACGGTGCAGGTAAATCTACCCTTTTAAAGCTTCTTTCCCGCGTTACTGCACCTACAAATGGAACGATTTCCTTTAACGGAAGAATTGCAAGTATGCTTGAAGTTGGCACAGGCTTTCACCCCGAACTTACAGGTCGAGAAAACATTTATATGAATGGTGCAATCCTCGGTATGACAAAGGCTGAAATCGACAAGAAATTCGATGAAATTGTTAAATTTGCCGAAATGGAAAAGTTTATAGATACTCCCGTCAAGCGTTACTCAAGCGGTATGTACGTTAAGCTTGCCTTTTCTGTTGCAGCCCACCTTGATAGTGAAATCCTTATTATGGATGAAGTTTTAGCTGTAGGCGATATGAAATTCCAGCAAAAATGCCTTGGGAAAATGAATGATGCTGCCAACAGAGAAGGTCGCACCATCCTTTATGTTAGTCACAACATGAATACAATTCGCCAATTATGCGATAGATGTATAGTTCTCGACCATGGTAAAATCATTTTTGATGGTGAAGTTGAAAAAGCGATTCAATTATATATAGATCACAATATGGATTATAATACACGTAAAAACTATCAAGAAATTGAAACTCCGCCATGGATTACAAAGAACGATGTTAAACTTCTCTCTGCTGAATATGTTGATAAAAAAAATTGTTCATTTGAAAGTGACGAGCCACTTAAAATTCGTTTGAAATGGAAAAATAATTGCGATATAAATAATCTTAATGCTCGATTCGTTGTGTATTCTGCTGACGATACCAGGGTATGCGCCAGCTTTGCATATAACTTTTATACAGGGAAAGCAGATGAGATTTCACAAGCTGATTTTTTAATAGATATATCAGTATTAGCACCCGGAGACTACCAATGTTATTATGTAATGTTTATTTCCAATGAGTTTGGAACAAATATTGATATTGAGTATGTTAAAGGTTTAGATTTTTCTGTTAATGAAAATATAAATCCCGGTGAGCTTGCATGGCGAGTTAATAACTGGGGAAAAGTCAAATTGCCCAAGACAGAAGTTATTCAAATAGAAAATGTAGATAATTGATATTATAAAAAGGAGACCTAAAGCGATGAAGCTTGGTATTATGACATGGTTTCGTTACCGTAATTATGGTACGGCTCTACAAGTGACAGCACTATCTGAAGTACTGAAAAGTATTGGAGCCGAGCCATATGTAATAGACTATATTCCTTGCAGGGTTTTTCGTTCAATTCCGGATTATAGTTTATCAGGTATATTCAGAAAGCTTATAAAGACAACCAGTTCTAACGGACGATTCTTCTTAAATGAGGAAAAAGAACAATTATTTGATAATTTTATAAAAAGACATCTTAAAATCACAGAAAAGTGTGAAGATTTATCTGACTTGGAAAACCTGAACAGATACTATGACGGCTTTATTTGCGGAAGTGACCAGATTTGGTCGCCTTTAGTATTTAACTCCCATTTTTTTCTTGATTTTGTAAAAAACGGTAGCAAAAAAATTGCATATTCACCAAGTTTGGGAGTAAAAAGAATAGATGATATTTACGCAAAATATGAAACTAAAAAATTACTTGCGGATTTTAAATATCTCTCAGTAAGAGAAAAAGCAGGGAAAAAAATAGTAGAGAATTTAACCTCAAAAAAAACAGAGCTTGTTTTAGACCCTACATTACTATTAACAAAGCATCAGTGGGAAGCTTTGCTCGGCTTAAAAAGCAAGGTCGGAAAACCGTATATGTTTGTATATATGTTGGGTCAAAACGAAAAGCATTGGGAAGATATATATACAATTGCGAACCAATTGGGGTTAGAAGTAAAAATAATCCCGGTATTTGATGTGGATTTAAGCAGACCCGGCTGTGTTGAATTTGCGGTAGGACCAAACGAATTTTTGGATTTATTATATAATGCCTCATATGTTTGCACAGATTCATATCATGGCTTGCTTTTTTCAGTGAATTTCAAGAAAGATTTTACAATTTTCAGGCGTTTCAAAAATAATGATACAAAAAATCAAAACTCAAGGGTACTGAATTTGCTTGAAACTTTCGGCTTAGAAGATCGATTGGTTAAAGAAAAACACACACTAAAAAAAGTAAAAGCAAAAATTAATTATGATAGAATTGAAAATATAATAGAAAATTCGCGCAAAAAATCAATTGAATATTTGAAAAATGCAGTATATTCTCTAAATGAGCTAGAAGAAGTTGAAACACAAAACATATACACATACAACTCACTCTGTTGTGGATGTGGTTCATGTAAAGATGTTTGTCCCGTTTCCGCAATAAATATTAAAATGAACGAACAGGGTTTTTATCAATCGTTTGTGGATGATACGTTATGTATGAACTGTGGAAAATGCATTTCAGTTTGCCCTGTGCAACAACGCAAGAACGCAACAGACATAAAAGAATGTAGTTTGTTTTCTTATAAGGATAGCGACGCTACGGTATTACTGAAATCATCCAGTGGCGGAGCAGCACACAGAATTAGTAACCTACTTATAAATAAGGGATTTTCCATTGCCGGATGCACATTTAATTACGAAACTCAGAAAGCGGAACATGTTTTAGTGGAAAACGAAAAAGACTTAAGTCTTTTTCAAAATTCAAAGTATATGCAGAGTGATTTTTCGAAAGTGTTAGAGCAAATTCGGAAATGTAATAATCCTGTTGCCATTTTTGGAACACCATGCCAGATAGCCGGTGCAAAAAAGCTTTTTTCTGATAGAAAAGATATTTTATATATTGATTTAATTTGTCATGGAGTGCCATCCTATCATTTGTACGAAAAATATAAACAAAAATTAAGCACAGAATATGGTCTGAATCCTTATAAAACAAATGTTGTTTTCAGGTATAAACCTATGGGATGGAGACCTTATTATATTCATTTATCTGATGGTGAAAAATCATGCTGTTTTTCACAGGAAAACGATAGCTATTTCAGAATGTTTGAACTCGGAAATTGTTATATGAAATCATGCTATGAATGCAGATTCAGAGAGTTCACTTGCGCAGATATCAGGCTTGGGGATTATTGGGGACCAAAGTTTTCTGATGATACCACAGGAGTAAGTATGGTTTTATCTGCAACCAAAAATGGAGAAAACATTGTTGATGACCTAAAAAAGTCAAAATCAGGTTTTTTACAAGAACAGCCTATTGATGACTATATACAATATCAGCAAATGTCGAACTTACCTCCTCCGGTTTTTTATGATGAATTGATCGAAAAATTAACAAATCCAAAAACTAAAATGTCTGCTATTTGTTATAAATATGCTGTTCCTTTTGAAAATGTCAGTTTATCAAAAAAAGAGCATATCAAATATATAAAAACAATGATATTTTTTAAATGATTATTAATATATGAGAAGTGTTGATTTATGATACCAAAAACTATTCATTACTGCTGGTTCGGCGGTAACCCAAAGCCAAAGCTTGTTGAAAAATGTATAAAAAGTTGGAAAAAATATTGCCCTGATTACGAAATAATAGAATGGAATGAAAACAACTTTGATATTAACTGTTGCAATTATGTAAAAGAGGCTTACGGAGCCAAAAAATGGGCGTTTGTTACCGACTATGTACGAATTTGGGCTTTGAATATATATGGCGGTGTTTATCTTGACACGGATGTAGAACTCAAAAAAAGTCTGGATAAGTTTTTATCACATCGTGCCTTTACTGGCTTTGAGAAAGAGGGTTTACCTTTTACAGCTGTTTACGGGTCTGAACCAAATCATCCTTTATGTTCCACAATTTTATCACACTATACGGATAGGCATTTTATTCGGGCTGATGGAAGTTTCGATTTAACTACTAACACTGTCGCTGTCACTGACTTAATGATCAAAAAATACAATTTGGACTTAGGTAATAAAACGCAGGTTTTATCTGACGGTCTAGCAGTTTATTCAAACGATTATTTTTGCCCAAAAAGTTATGTGGACAATCACGTGTATAAAACTAAAAACACTCATGCAATACATTGGTTTAACGCAAGCTGGCATACAAAAGCACAAAAAGACGAAAGAAAAAACAGATTAAAATACTATAAAAAGAAAAACATTATCAATTATATAATATACCCACCTGTTGCTCTTGCAAAAAAGCTCCTCGGTGAGGAGCTTTACCAAAAAATCAGATCAAAAATCAAAGGATGATTAATATGCCTTTAATCTCGGTTATAGTTCCTGTATATAAAGTTGAACCTTATTTATCAAGATGTATTGACAGTATTCTCTCTCAGACTTTTACTGACTTCGAACTAATACTTGTCGATGACGGTTCTCCCGATAACTGCGGAGAAATCTGTGATGAATATGCTAAAAAAGATACTCGTATCCATGTTATACATCAAGAAAACGGTGGTCTTTCTGTCGCAAGAAATACTGGTGTTGCAATAGCCAAAGGTGAATGGATACATTTTGTAGATAGCGACGATTTAATTCACCCCCAAATGTTAGAGATTTTATATAGTGCCGTGGATAAAAACATCCAAATATCTATGTGCGATTTATTCAAGGCTTGCACTTGTCCGAAAGGCTTTTACTCATACAAAAACAAATATGAATTCAAAAAGCATCCGGTTAATGAGGATTCTCTGATTTTGCTTATGCGCAGCAGTAGTTATTTTTATTGGGGAGCATGCGCTAAACTTATCAAAAAAGATATTTTGCTTAAACATCCATTTACCGTTGGTAAAATACATGAAGATAGTGCTGTAGTTTTTAAATGGATTAATGAGGCAGAAAATGTTAATGTGACTGATGAACAGTTATATTTTTACAGAGTTAACCCTGATAGCATCACGCAAATTGATTTTTCTTTGAAAAACTTGGATTTTTTATGGGCTATTGAAGAACAGATGAATTTTTATGAAAACACAGATTTTAATAAAATCAAAAAAATAGTTTATAGAAGTTATGCCGTAGCCTGCGCGAACATGTATTATCGTCTTTTGGAGAACAAAACCTGGACTAAAGAGGCACAAGATTTAAAAAACAAATTAAAGTTATTTGTAAGAGAAAAAGGGAAATTTATTGATTATAAAGAGGATTGGGAGTTTAATATGGTACATGGTGTATTATATTCCAAGCCAATACGGGTAATATTCAGATTGAAAAGATATATAAAGAAAATAACAAAATAGGACTTCATTTCCTCAAAAACTCTTGTTGTAATTTTGAAAGATTGTTAAAAAGGAGGTGAAAATATGGCAGATATTTCTGTTATAGTACCCGTTTATAAGGTTGAGAAATATTTAAACCGTTGCGTTGACAGTATCATTAACCAAACCTATACCGATTTCGAGCTTTTGCTAGTTGACGATGGATCACCCGATAATTGCGGTAAAATGTGTGACGAATATGCCGAAAAAGATAGCCGAATTTTTGTAATTCATCAGAAGAACAGCGGACTTTCTGCCGCAAGAAATACAGGTATAAATTGGTTTTACGAGCAAAACCGAAGCGACTATATTACTTTTGTAGATAGCGATGATTGGATTCATCCTGAGTATCTCAAAGTTTTAATGAACGGTATTACTGAAAATAAAATAAAAATATCCGTTTGTAATTACAAACGTGTGACTTCTGAAATTTCTCACGAAAGCTATGATAATATTGAGTATGAATTAACCTCTCCAGAAGATTTTTTGGTGAATCATTCTTGGCAATATAACTACGCCTGGGGCAAGCTTTACCACAAAAGCGTATTTGACGACGTAAGGTACCCCGTAGGCAAAAATTTCGAAGACGCATTTACTACCTATAAGATATTGCATAAATGTGATGAAATCGCCTACACTGAGCTTCAATTATATTACTATTTTCGCAATGAGCAGGGTATTTCACATTCTCCATGGAAGTCATCGGAATTAGTGATTTTTGATGCTATGCAAGAACAGCTAAAGTTTTATAAAGAAAAAGGTCTTCAAAGAGCATATGAAAAAGAGTTTCAGCTTTTTGTACACCACCACGCATACCAGATTGTGCGCATAAAAGAAAATAAAATCGATTTAAAGAAAAATAAATCTACGCTAAAAGAAATAAAAAAGACTTTAAGGAATTACTTAAAAGATAACAAAGAAGTATTTAACATTCATAATATGACCTATTCTTATGCAGCTGCGTATCCTCTTATTATGAAGTTGTACGCCCTTGGAAGTAAAATTAAAAGAATTATTATAAACATTACATAATGACACAAAATATTCATATAAAATAACCGATAAAAAACAACTATAGGTGTGATGTTATGAAAAAAATAGCTTTTGTGGCAACTAAATTTACGGTGGGGGGTCTTGAAAAGTCCCTGTTGGAGCTTATAGATATAATTGACCATAATCAGTATGAAGTTACCGTTTTTTTACCAAACACTGATGGTGAATGGACACATTTACTTCAGGAAAAAACAAATGTGGTTATTTTAGAGTCTGAGAGCTTTAAATTTTTGGTAAAAAAATATTTAAAAGAATTCGATTTGATTAAACTGTTGAGAACATTAATATTCAGAGCTATGGCAGTAATATTATCAAGACGAAACTATTATAAAGGATTAAAATATCGCATAAAAAGCATGACAAAATATCCTGAGCATTTTGATGCTGCAATTGCATATCAGGTATTAGATGAATACGCTATTACAAATTGCCTATATCGAATCGACGCTAACAAAAAAATTTTATGGGTTCACCAGCGTTTCAATACGATGAGACCGGATTTATACAATTGGTATACTGATTTTGATAAAGTTTTTTGTGTTTCAGAACATTTAAAAATACAAACACAAACAATATACCCAAAGTTATATGACAAAACAGAAGTTTTTTACAATATCACAAATCCTGATAAAATAAAGAAATTAGCAGATGAATGTCCGATAGAACTAAAGACTTGTGAAGCACAATTTGTGCTGCTAACGGTAGGCAGACTTAGCATAGAAAAAGGACAAGATATAATTCCTCAGGTGGCACGCCTTCTTCTTGAGAAAGGGTATCGCTTCATATGGTATTTAGTGGGTGATGGACCCTTAGAGACAGAACTTAAAGAAAAAATCAAGCAATATGATGTAACTGATAATGTTGTATTGTGCGGAAGAAAGGATAACCCGTATCCATATATAAAAAATTGCGACATTTATGTTCAAACCTCAAAAAAAGAGGGGTGGGGCCTAACTGTAAGCGAGGCAAAAATTTTAAATAAACCTATTGTTACAACTGATGCAGATGTAATGAGCGAACAGATAGAAAACGGAATCAATGGTATAATTACTGCAAATGATTCTGCAGAAGAAATATGTAAAGCAATAGAGTTGCTTATGGTAAACTCTGATTTGAGAGAATCTTTGGTAGAAGTTTTAAAAAAACAGGATTTTTCCAAAGATAGCATAAAAGAAATTCCAAAATTATACAACTTGATGAAATAAGGTTTTTCAATATGCTTGAATTCTCATAATTTATCTAATTTAATTTCGAAGCTTTGGGTGTTATGAATATTTTTATTTGTGCGGATACTAAATACATTCTAACAATACAGGCGATTCTGACATCTTTTTAAAAACAATAATTCCAACCATATATAATATCTATGCAATAAAACACTCAAAAACACATATCCTAAACCATTGTAAAAAGAGGTTAAATTATGGCACTCACCAAAGGCTTTGTTACAATAGCAACGGGTAAAGAGCAATATTACGAAATTGCACGAAATCTTTTGCGTTCCTATCGTTTTACAACTAAAAAGCCTCTTCCCTTTGCCCTTTTATGTGATACAGAAAATGAATATACAAAAGAATTTGATGATGTATGCATTTTTAATGAAGCTAAGTGCAACTACCTTGACAAATTAGAAATGTATGAACATCTTCCCTATGATATAAATATTTTCATTGATGCAGACTGCCTCGTATATAGAGATATAAACAGACTTTTCGATATATTTGAAAGTGCTGATGACTTCTCCTGCTTTGGTCGTGTTTTGCCACTTGATGATAAAACCGGTTGGTTTGAGTATGATAATCTAAATGATAATATGAAGCCTCAAATCGACTATGTAGTAGGTTTACACGGTGGTATTTACTATATGAGAAAAACGGACCTGTGTAAAAAAGTCTTTGACAGAGCCAAGGAATTCAGTAAAGATTATTATTCTTATGGGTTTAAAGGCAAATTCACAAATCCCGGTGACGAGCCTCTTATTGCTTTGAGTATGGCTGTTAATAAGTGTAAACCCATTCCCCACGATTTAACAGCAATTCTTTGTTATTGGGAATACGAGAATGATATAAAAATGAGTTTTAAAAACAACTCGGCAAATACAATTTCTGAAAGTATTAATACAGACATTATGCATTGGGGAACAAGATTTACCCAAACGCCTATTTATCTAAAACAAATTAGTGCTTTAAATTTATTAAGAGAAAATAAACCGAATATTATATTGGCTTTTTCTGATTTTAAATATAACATTATTATTTTTTATGTTCGCTTGTTAAATTTGGCTAAAAGAATTTGCAATAAGATAAAGCGTATTTTACATATATAGTTATATATTTTCTAAAAATTTGGGCTGAGATAGAATGAAACCAAAGAAAAACAAGAACAGAAAAATTATAATATCAATAATTTCAATCATAATAATTGTTGTTTCAATAATTATAGCGGTAGGAAATTGTTTTTTGTCTGTTGCAGAATACACTATAAACCTTTCGGGATTGACCGGGAACGCTAGAGTTGTTGTTATTTCTGACCTTCATGGCAAAGAATATGGCAGAGATAACAGTCGGCTGTTGGCTAAAATAAGTGAGCAGAAGCCGGATGCAATTTTTGTTGTGGGTGATATGCTCAGTGACGGTGATGTTAAGAATGGTTTTTCTAAAACTACAAAGCTACTAATTGAACTTTTAGATATTGCGCTTGTGTATTTTTCTTATGGTAATCAAGAAAAGAAATATAGCGGTGATATAATTGACGGATTTGTGGATACTATTACGGAAAATGGTATCATAGTTTTAGACGACTCATTTGTTGATTGCCAAATTGGTGGGCAAGATATTCGTATTGGCGGAACAATGGGCCACGCTTTTCCTTTTGGAAGAACAATGGAAGAATTTGAAAACTCAGATGAATACATCTTTTTAAAGGATATGGAGAAAACAGACTCACCCACAATTGTTTTAGCCCATATGCCGGATACATTTATTTTTAATGGTGCATATAATTATTGGAGCAATATAGACCTTGTGGTGAGCGGACATACCCATGGCGGTGTTATAAGGCTACCCTTTGCGGGAGGCTTGTATTCACCTATGCAGGGGTTATTCCCTGAATATGATTATGGTTTTTATATGCTTGGGGAAAAAATGAAAATGGTAATAACATCCGGTTTGTACGGTTATAAGTTTATTCCAAGAATTTTTAATTTACCCGAAATATGTGTTTTGAATTTAACAGGAAGGTGATTGTAATTGATAGCGAATATTGTATTGCAAATTCTTTCTGCATTTATACACAACAGAAAACCTTGTTTAAGCTGTGATATGCAAGAGGGTAAGGTTTTCTATTACTTTTATATTCAAAGCATATTGCCTGTCTTAGCCTATATGGATAAAAAATGGGATATAATAAAAGATGAAAATATAAAAAAAGAACTTGTGGATTGTTATTATCAGGCTATAGCAGTTAACTTTAATAAAGCTAATATGTTTGAATTTATATCGCAAAAGCTGAGCGAAAGTAAAATCCCTCATATGCCTGTAAAGGGGTGGTATGTGCGTACACTTTACCCTGTTCCGGAGCTTCGCACTTTCGGAGATATTGATATTCTTATAAATAAAGAGGATAGGAAAAAAACAGACAAAATATTTACCGAAAACGGTTACAGTATAAAAGATAATTGGGAGCCTACCTATAGCTATGATAAGGGTGCACTCAGATGTGAGGTTCACACCGAACTCATGGATTCTGATTTAGGAAAAGGCGAACAGATAATTTCCTATTTTTCTGACGCTTTAAAAACAGCAGATAAGGATGTTGGTGAACGATTATCACCGCAGAAAGACCTGCACCTTATATATCTTTTTTGCCATTTGGCAAAGCATTTATATACGGGTGGTGCCGGTATAAGAATGTATATGGATATTGCATTGTTTTTAAAGGCATATGGTGGCAGCTTAGATTTTGAGAAAATATACAAGGATTTGAAAAAACTTCGTTTAGACCGTTTTTTTAAAACAGTTATTCTCGCTTGTAGCGAGTGGTTTGAAATAGATTTACCCTTTGAAATAAATGATATAAAGCCTGATAGTTTAGAGCCTTTGAAAAAATATACTTTCGAGGCAGATTTATTCGGCAAAACAAGAGATAAATCAATAATATCCTTAAGAAATAATGAATCCGGCTCTAAAGGAAGTGTTTTAAAAGACACGCTCTTTCCAAACGCAAAAAAAATAGAGGAACGGTATAAATTTATTAAGGGCAGAAAATATCTTTTGCCTATTGCATGGATTGCAAGAGGCTTCGTAAATCTGAAAGAAACACCTCAAAAACTTAAATATATAAAAAAAGTTTCCAATACAGATATGGATTCAGTCAGTGAATACAATGAATTTATATCAAATATTGGATTATAAGAGTTAGCAGATAGAAAAGGGGCTGTAAAAAAACGTTCGTTTTTTTACAGCTCCTTTTTCATTTCAATAATTTATATCACACCAAAAAACTTCTTAACCACGGGCAAGATAAGGAAATCTGTCTTTCTGAATGCGGTGCTGTGACCACCGTTTAAAACCATAACCTCTTCTGCTCCCTCAACTGATTTAGTAATTTTTCTTGAATGCCTGCGTTTTATCATATCAAATTCACCAAAAACATTAAGAAAAGGAACTTTGATAGCAGAAAGCTTTTTATAATTAAGCTTTGGTTGCCCTACCATCATTCCTTCAATTTCTCTTCTTCTTATCATTTCAGGGTCTTTGGTAAGTGCCGCTTTAATTGCATATATTCTGTGGTCTTTTATAATTCCCAACTGGTCTCCTGTTTTTGTCCCTCTTGTGTTAAGATTCGAACCGAAAACTGCGAGGCGTTCAACATATTTAGGGTATGCCACTGCAAAGCACATAGCAAGATTACCGCCATCGGAAAAGCCGCAAAAGCCGGCCTTTTCAACTCCTAAATAATCAAGAAGAGCTTTTAAATCATCGCAGAAAAGCTCGAATGTAAGTTTTTTATCACCCAAAGGTGTTTTACCGGTTCCCCTTGTTGAAAAGCGAATGATTTTGAAATGCTCCGAAAGAGGTTTATACAAATCACCTTCAAAGCAACGATAATCACCGCCGTTGCCATTGAGCATAACAAGGGCATCACCGTTCTCATTACCGCTTACATGATATTCAAAATCCAAACCATCGTGGTTGAAAAAACCATAATCTATAACCTTTACTTCCTCCATAAAGCACCTCCGCTTAATAATAAAAATATAATACTCCATATCTTTTAAAAGTGCAATAGCCGAAAGAATTGATTTTTAGGCGTACGGTGTCCAATTCTTTTCGGCTATAGTTGACGAAAAAGCAAGAATTTAGTAAAATACTTTTCGTATATTTTAAGTGTGGAGAGAATAATGGATTTATTAACTTATTTTTCAAATATGTGCAGGCAGTTGGGTGTTCATTTGAAAACCGAAAGCCCGTCCATAAAAACCCTTGTTTCCAATAAAAAGAACAAAAATAAAAACGGTGTTGTTGCACGGTACAATTTCGGCGAATTTTTTATGGATGCTTATTACATCGAAAATATGAAAGGCGGAGGAGTTCAGCAGGTAATCTGGCTTTCATTTTTCTTTGACAGAGAGCCATCCATAAGCTTTTCAGTTTATGATATTTTATCAGTAACTGACCCCGAAAATTTCAACTGCTATACCTATTCTTTTGTTGACTCAAATGAGCTTATCAAAAAATGCTTTGAAGAAATAGAAATGCTTTTACAAGAGCTTGTTCCCAAACTATCGCATATAGCAGAAAACGGAGTCGAAAAGAACAAGCTTATTGAAAAGCAGAAGCAGAAAATAAATGCTTATTTCGGAGATAACATTATTGAAGCAAGTCAGTTTTTAAAGGATTCTGCCGATAAAATCCTTTCAATGATGTTCTATAACTTCTTTCAATATCAGATTGATATTTATGTTTTAGGTTCACCGGCTTTATTTTTTAAAGGAAAAGAAGAAAAGGCTTTAAAAGCCTTGAAAAAAGCAAAATATCGTTCACTTTATGAAGACAATCTTCTCGCTTACCTTGAAAACGGTGGAAAAGCACCTGTTCTTTCACAAACGGCAAAGGATGCTTCAACAGAAAAAGGCACCGCCCGACAGGGCACAGATGCTAAAGGTTCATTAAAAATACTTTTATATACATTGCTCCTGACTATTCCCATTTCTGCAGTTATGATAGGGCTGTTCTTCGGATTAACATATTTAACCGTAACTGATGGCCTTTTCATATACGGCATAAAAGAAAACTTGATTTTTTTGCCATTTTTCTCAACACTTCCGGCAGTTGCAATTGCATTGAACATCTTTTTAAGAAAAAAAGCAAAAAACAAAGATGTTCATATTCCTGCATTGCAACCCAAAGCTAAAACGGTTCTTAAATATTTTACTATTCTGGCAGAAAGTGTAGCCGTAATCGCTCTTTTCACCTGCGTAAATTCAACTTTAGTTCTTCGTGATAGTGATTTTCTTTATTCAACAGAAGATTTTCCACTTTCAAGAAAAAGCTGTCAATATAGTTCAATAGATTATGCCGCGGTTGTTCAGGGCTACACATATAAAGATGAATTTCAAAAGGATGAACATATTGTTTTTGTTACCAAAAGCGGAACAACAATTGATGTTTACAACTCCACCTTTTTCTCCGCAGAAAAATTCAAAAATGAAACAGAACGCTTTTTGAAAGAAAAAGGTATTGAAATAAAACAATTAAAAACAACAGACTAAAGTATAAAGGGGCTGTAAAAAAAGCGCAGACCGTATAAAACCAGATATAGTAAGGGGTTCTGTAGGGTTAATAAGCCTATAGAACCCCTTAAAGATATAAAAAATCTAAAATTGATGAAAAAAATGTTTTATACTACGAACAAACTTCGCCACTCGACGTACCCTTGTACGCCTTCGGGCAAACAAAATCAAGTCTGAAGCCTTGATTTTGCTCAGTTTGTCCGTTCTGCATCTTTTTTTCC